>JAGXBK010000116.1 GCA_018971195.1 Betaproteobacteria bacterium | reverse complement strand
GCCAGTTATGGCCTGGCTGTCGCCGGCATCGTCGCGGTGCTGAGGATTGCGCTCGCACCGCGATAGCCGTCGGCGGGCGCGGCCCGTTCAGCTCTTCCCACTCTCGACCAGACGGGCGTCCAGGGTGATCTCAACGGCCGCCAGCGCCTTGGAGAGCGGGCAGCCGGACTTCGCTGCCTGGGCGCAGTCGGCGAACGTCTTGGCATCGGCGCCCGGAACCTCGGCCTCAGTGGTGAGGTGGATTCCCGAGATCGAAAAGCCGCCGCCGGGATCGGGGCGGATGTCGACCGCCGCGGTCGTGCTCACCCGCTGCGGCGTCAGGCCGGCGCCGCCCAGGACGAGTGAAAGGGCCATCGAGAAACAGGCCGCATGGGCCGCACCCAGCAACTCCTCCGGATTCGTGCCGGTCGCCTGTTCGAATCGCGACCCGAACGAATAGCGGCCCTCGAACGCGCCGCTACCGAGCCTGACAGAACCGTCGCCGTCCTTGAGAGACCCACGCCATTCGGCGTCCGCCGTCCGTGTGACCATGATCGTTCTCCAGCTATCGTATCGTACTCGTTAGATGGGGCGGTGCGCAGGCTCGGCCTCGTTGGCAGGCTCGGGCCGCTGCAACGGCAGGCTCGCGCCGCCGGCGCCCTCGTCCAGGGCCTCACTTCCGCGCCCTAGCTTTCTCGAGCGCATCCAAAGCAATCGTCGAGTGGGCGAAGGCGGCGCCGGCCCGCATCTCGGCGGCGACCCAGATCGCTTCCATGATCTCCTGTTCGGTCGCTCCCTTTTTCAAGGCGAGATCGGTGTGGCCGCGGATGCAGTAGGGGCACTGCGTGACATGCGCCACTGCGACGGCAATGAGCTCCTTGGTTTTCGACGGCAGCGCGCCATCGGCAAAGACGCGCTGGCTGAAGGCCCGGAACGCGCCGTAGATCTCGGGTGCAAGCTCCCGTCGTTTCTGGGCCAGATCCTTGGATACGCTGGGATACATGTGCTGTTCCATGGCAAGTGCTCCTTTCAGCTCGATGGTGCTTTGTTCATGCAGCCGCAGCGGTGATGGCAGCCCATGCGGCGCTGCGGAAAATCTTCGCTTCGCTATCGTGCGAGCTTGGCGCCGATACGCAGGCGTGCTTCGGCCTTCGCACTGATCCGCGCGACCAGCACCGCCGCCAGATCGGTCTCGCGAGCGTGCCAGCGTTCCATGAAGCGGTTGCGCAGTGCGCGTCCCGGATACCCCGGGGGCCGCGCCGGACTTGCGTCCGGGTCACCTACGGTTGCCTCGACACGCCGGTACGCGTTCGCCCACGCGGCGGGCGGACGTCCGACACCACCCGCAACCGGGTGAGCCTGGGTTTGGTCACCAGCAGATCGGCGAGCGTGTAGCCCTCGAGTGCGGCAAAGAACGCATCGACGGCACGGCTCAACATTCCCTTGAGCACACACGCGGGCTCGATGCGGCAGTCGGAGGTCGCCCGGTCGAAGCACTCCACGAGCGTGAGCTTGCCCTCCGTCCCCCGCACGACCTCGCCCACGTTGATCGTTTCCGGCGGCCGCGCCAGGCGCATGCCGCCGCCTTTGCCGCGGGTGGTCTCGACATACCCGTGCTGCGCCAGATGGTGAACCACCTTCACCAGATGGTTTTCCGAGACGCCGTAGGCTCGGGCCACCTCCCCGATGGTGGCCAGGCGCTCGCCCTGCACGCCCAGGTACATGAGCACTCTCAGGCTGTAATCGGAGAAGGTGGTGAGGCGCATGGGTCGGCTCCGGTGGCCGGCGGTTGAAAGATGTATCGAGGATGTTGATTATCCCAGAAAACCGTGGTACGGTTAAGCTGTATCTTGTATACCTGTTTTCTTCGCTGCCATGGAAATGGATGCCGCACTGCCGACCGAAGACGCCGTGCGCGAGGAGCAGTCCTTGGGTTGGATCCGCTGATTCCGCTCCGCGAAGCCGTCGATGTCTTGATCACTTCTTGAGGAGGTTGCCACCATGAATGCCACTGCCGCCAACACGCTCGACGTGCGGACCCTCATCCCGCGCGAGCGCCACCCGCTCATCTTCAACACGTTTCGCAATCTCGCCGCCGGTGAGGCGTTCCTGCTGGTGAACGACCACGACCCGAAGCCGCTCTACTACCAGTTTCAGGCCGAGCTGGGCGAGCCCTTTCAGTGGGAGTACCTTGAAAGCGGCCCGGAGGTCTGGAAAGTCCGAATCGGAAAGCTTCAACCGAAATGAGAGCAGCGGAACGCAGCATGTGAAGCCGGCGGGCGACATCAGTGCGCCGTGGCGGGTACCGCTGCTGTCGGGCCTCGCCCTGCTTGCCTTCGTGCTCGCAACCGCGCGCGCCGCGATTCGCGGTGCCTTGAGGCCTGCCGCGAAGGCGCTCCGCGATGGGTGAGTCGTGATCGGGAGCCGTGCACCTGCCCTGCCGTCCTGGGAGGAACGATGACTGACGCCATCAAGAGCCGCATCTATCTGGCGACGATCAGTGTGCTGTTGCTGGTGATTGCGGCGATGGCCTACAAATTCATCGTTGCCGGATCGACACAGACGGGGGAGGACGGGCGCGTGGCGGTCATGCTCGAGCCGGGCGAGCGCGCGCTGATGCTGCGGGAAATGCGCGGTTTCGTCGTAGGTCTTCAGCTTGTCGCGGATGCACTGTCGCGCGACGACATGCAGGGTGTGGCGAAGGCCAGCCGCGCGATGGGTATGGCACGCGCCCGCGACGTGCCCGCCGCGATGATGGGCAAGCTGCCGTTCGCGTTCAAGACCCTTGCGCTCGGTACGCATCGCGAATTCGACACCATCGCGGCGGACGCGGAGGCCAACGGGACGCCCAGACACGCGCTTGCGCAGCTTGCCGATGTGCTGCAGAAATGCGTCGCATGTCACGCCAGCTATCAGGTCAACGTCGAAGCAGCGAAATAGGCGCGGTGCCTGTTTCAACCGCGGTGTCCTCGCCCGGGGCACGATGTAATGAGATGAAATCGGGTCATCACGCACCGTGAGTGCACATTTCGATCAGGACCGGCAAGGTGTCGGCGCCGGCCGCCTTCGAAGATGCGGTGGCGTTTGGAGTGCGCTTCGAGGCGGGCAGCGTATAATGCGAAATTTTCCGCGCATCGACGCCGCGGAGCCCGACCGACTGGAGATTTCCGATGGCCGAACGCAGCCGCACCCGCCGCAACACCCTCGAGCGCCGTTGCCTGCCCAAGACCTTCAAGCGCATGTTCATCGGCGCACCGAAGGGCATCTTCAAGATGCTGGAAAAGATCAAGAAGGCATGACGTAGCGCGCGAACGCAACGTATCCGCTGCCGATCGGGGCCGCCCTGGCGGCCCCGCGCTTTTTCCGGCAGCCGAAAGTGGCCGAAGCTGCGCGCCCTCCGCCCCGTGCCTTTCGCCTATTACGATCGCCTGTCGGCGGCGCGCAAGCGCATCTACCGCGCGAGCGACGCGATCGGCACGCTCGGGCTGCCGCCCGGTGTCGCTGCCGGCGAATGGGTCGCCGGGATCCGCCAGGCGCTGGTGGCCGATGACCGCGCGGCATTGCGCCGCGCCTGCCAGGATCTGGTCGCGGCGCTGATGCGTGGCTACCGCGTGCCGCCGGTCGCGGTGCGCGTGCTCGCGCAGCGTCCCGCCGACGGCTACGGCGAGCTGCACGGACTCTACGAGCCCGAAGACGGGGGCAAGCCGGCGACGATCAGCGTCTGGATGCGCACTGCCGCACGCGGGCAGGTCGTCGCCTTCAGGACCTTCCTGCGCACGCTTTGCCACGAGATCTGCCATCACCTCGACTACGAGCTGTTCGCGCTCGAGGAGACGTTCCACACCGAGGGTTTCTACAAGCGCGAGTCGAGCCTCGCCAACGCGCTGCTCGCGCGGGAAACGCCCGGGACAGCCGCAGTGCCACCGGGCGCCGCCGAAACGTCCGGGGCCACCGGAACACCGCCCGGCGCGGCGCGACCCGTGCCGGCCGGCAGGACACGATGACCGGCGGGCACCCGGAGAGCGCGGGGGAGCCTGGGAGCCCGTCGATCTGGCTGCCGCTGCTGCTGCTCTGGCTGTCCGGCATCGCGCTGCGCCTGACGATCCTGGCGGTGCCTCCGGTGATCCCGATGATCCGCAGCGACTTCGCGCTCTCGGCCACCGAGGTCGGCATCCTCGGTAGCGTCGCGCCGGCATTGTTCGCGGTGGCGGCACTGGGCGGCGCGCTGCTGGTCGCGCGCATCGGCGTGCGCGGCGCGCTGGTCGGCGGGCTCGTGATCGTCGCGGCGGGTGCGGCGCTGCGCGGCCTCGCATTCAACTTCCCGCTGCTGCTCGCGGCGAGCATCGCGATGTCGGCCGGGGTCGCGATCATGCAGCCGGTCATGCCGACCACCGTTCGGCACTGGATGCCGCTATCGCATGTCGCGCTCGGCACCGCGATCTACACCAACGGGCTGCTGATGGGCGAGGTGATCCCGGTGCTGCTGATGCTGCCGGTCGTGCTGCCGCTGACCGGCGGGAGCTGGCGCATCGCGCTGGCGCTGTGGGCGATTCCGATCGCGCTGATCGCGCTGTTCGTGCATCTGCGCGCACCCCGCTTTCCCGATCCGTTCCTCGCGATGAAAGGCAAGACCAGGCGCTGGATGCCCGACTGGCATCGCGGCCTCGTCTGGAGGCTGGGCGTGCTGTTCTGTTGCGTGAACGCGATCTATTTCGCAACCAACGCGTTCATCCCGATCTACCTGACCCACCAGGGGCGCCCCGACCTGATCAGCGCGACGCTGACGGCGCTGAACTTCGGCCAGATCCCGGCGTCGCTGCTGCTGCTGGCGGTGGCCCGCAGGCTCGAGCGCCGCATGTGGCCTTACCTGCTCTCGGGCCTGCTGTCGCTGGCCTCGATCGCGGGCCTCGTGTTCGCTGTGGGACCGGCGACGCCGCTCTTCGCCGGATTGCTCGGATTCTCCGACGCTGCCGCGCTGATCCTCGGGCTCACGCTGCCGGCGCTGCTGTGCGCGCCGGAGGACGTCGCGCGGACCTCCGCCGGCGTGTTCACCCTGAGCTACGGCGCGGCCGTCATCGTGGCGGTGGTCAGCGGTGCGCTGTGGGATGCGACCGGCATCGCCCGCCTCTCGTTCGCGCCGATCGGGGCGTGCGCGATCGCCCTCGCCGCCATCGCGCTGGTGCTGCGCGGGCAGCGCGAGTTGCGCTGACCGGGGCTGCGGTACAATCCCGTTTCCTCTGCGCCCCGAGGAGCGTTGCAACCCGTGCAGGCACTCGCCGCCCGGGCCAGGCTCGGGGTGGGCATGGTGCCCGGGCGTGATGCCCTGGAATCGCGCCCCTTTGCAACTGCGCTCGTTGAACCGCGACGAAATCCGCGGGCAACGGGCGATCGCCACGCCCGCCCGCCTCGTCGCCCGTTGCCAACGGAGTGACCGATGAACGCCGTGAACGAGACTGGCAATTTCGCCGACTGCGACGTCGCCGACCTGTCCCTTGCCGACTGGGGTCGCAAGGAGATTGCGATCGCCGAAACCGAGATGCCGGGCCTGATGGCGATCCGCGACGAGTTCGCGCCCGGGCAGCCGCTGCGCGGGGCGCGCATCGCCGGCAGTCTGCACATGACGATCCAGACCGCGGTGCTGATCGAGACGCTGCAGGCGCTGGGTGCCGACGTGCGCTGGGCATCGTGCAACATCTACTCGACGCAGGACCATGCGGCCGCCGCGATCGCCGCGCGCGGCACGCCGGTATTCGCCTACAAGGGCGAGACGCTCGAGCGCTACTGGGAATTCACGCATCGCATCTTCGAGTGGGCCGGCGGGCAGGCGCCGAACATGATCCTCGACGACGGCGGCGACGCGACGCTGCTCGTTCATCTGGGCGCGCAGGCGGAGCAGGATCGGTCGGTCATCGCGCATCCGGCGAGCGAGGAAGAGACGGCGCTGTTCGCGGCGATCGCGAAGCGCCTCGACGCCGCTCCGAAGTTCTACTCGAGGCTCAAGGCCGGAATCAAGGGTGTCACCGAAGAGACGACGACCGGCGTCAAGCGCCTCTACCAGATGCACAAGGAGGGGCGGCTGGGCTTTCCCGCGATCAACGTCAACGACTCGGTCACCAAGAGCAAGTTCGACAACCTCTATGGCTGCCGCGAGTCGCTGGTCGACGGGATCAAGCGCGCGACCGACGTGATGATCGCCGGGAAGGTCGCCGTCGTGAACGGATACGGCGACGTGGGCAAGGGCTCGGCACAGGCGCTGCGCGCGCTGTCGGCGCAGGTGTGGGTCGCCGAGATCGACCCGATCTGCGCGCTGCAGGCGGCGATGGAGGGCTATCGCGTCGTGACCATGGACGATGCCTGCGACAAGGCCGACATCTTCGTCACCGCGACCGGCAACATCGACGTCGTCACCTTCGAGCACATGAAGCGCATGAAGAACAATGCGATCGTGTGCAACATCGGCCATTTCGACAACGAGATCGACGTCGCCGGCCTCAAGTCCTGCACGTGGGAGAACATCAAGCCCCAGGTGGACCACGTGGTCTTCCCCGACGGCAAGCGGATCATCCTGCTCGCCGAGGGCCGCCTGGTGAACCTGGGCTGCGCGACCGGACATCCGTCGTTCGTGATGAGCTCGTCGTTCGCGAACCAGGTGATGGCTCAGATCGAGCTGTGGACCGATGCCAGGCAGGGGTCCGGACGCTACCCGGTCGGCGTCTACGTGCTGCCCAAGCATCTCGACGAGAAGGTCGCGCGGCTGCAATTGTCGAAGCTCGGCGCAACGCTGACCGAGCTCTCCGACCGGCAGGCGCGCTACATCGGCGTCGAGCGCGCCGGGCCCTACAAGCCGGACTCGTACCGGTATTGATCGGCTGCGGCGAGGTCTTCACCTCCTGGTCGCGGGAGAGGGTCGGGTAGAGGGCAATCATGCGCATTGCGGTGATCGGAGCCGGTGGCGTCGGTGGCTATTTCGGAGCGAAGCTCGCGAAAGCCGGCAACGACGTCGTGTTCGTCGCGCGCGGCGCGCAGCTGGCCGCGCTGCGAGCGCAGGGGCTGCGCGTCGAGAGCGCAGGGGGCGACGTCCTGCTCGACCGCGTCGATGCGACCGACGACCCGGCAGCGATCGGGCCGGTCGACGCAGTGATGCTCTGCGTCAAGCTGTGGGATGTCGAGGCCGCTGCGGCGCAGCTCGCCCCGCTGGTCACCCGGGGCGGCGTCGTGATCCCGTTCCAGAACGGCGTCGATTCGCCGGCGATCCTGACCCGGTTGCTGGGCGAAGGCCGGGTGCTGGGCGGTGTCGCTTACATCGCAGCGTCGATCGCTGCACCCGGGGTGATTTCGCACCTGGGCTCGATGGCACGGCTACGCGTCGGAGCTTTCGAGGGAGGACCGGCGGAACGCGCGCAGGCCTTCGTCGACGTGGCCAGGGCCGCGGGCGTCGACGCCGAGCTGTCGCCGGACATCCGCCGCGCGCTGTGGGAGAAGTTCGTCTTCCTCTGCGCATTCTCGGGTGTCACCTGCCTCGCACGGGCGCCGGCCGGCACGCTGCGCGCCGACGCCGACCTGCGCAAGGCCTTCGAGGCGTCGATGCGCGAAGTCGAGATCGTCGCCCGAGCGCAGGGCGTCGAGCTCGGCGACGGGTTCATCGCCGGGCAGATGCGGCTGCTTGACGGGCTGCCTGCCGGCATGCGCTCGTCGATGCTGAACGACCTGACCGCGGGCCATCGCCTCGAGGCGCCGTGGCTGTGCGGTCGCGTCGCCGAGCTCGCGGCGCAGGCCGGTCTCGCGGCGCCGGTCAACGCGACCATCTACGCGGGACTGAAACCCTACCTCGCGGGCGCCGCCGGCTGACGCCGGTCGACACCGGCGCAGCCTCCACCGAACGCCCACGACACGAAAGGTCGATCATGCGACTGCTGCTCGTCTGGATTCTCAACGCTCTGGCACTGCTCGCGCTGCCGCTTCTGTTCCGGTCGATCCACGTCGACACCTTCACGACGGCGCTGGTTGCCGCGCTGGTGCTGGCGCTGGTCAACACGCTGATCCGCCCGATCCTCGTGCTGTTGACGCTGCCCGCGACGCTGCTGACGCTCGGGCTGTTCATCTTCGTCATCAACGGCCTGCTGTTCTGGTTCGTCGGGTCGTTCATCAAGGGCTTCACCGTCGACGGTTTCTGGGCGGGGGTGTTCGGCGCGATCGTCTACAGCGTGATCTCGTGGGCGCTGTCGTCGCTGATCCCGCGCAAGGTCTAGGACGTCCGGGACGGACAGGATCAGCATGAGCCAACCACCGCAGTTCAGCCTGGAATTCTTTCCGCCGAGAACCGCCGAGGGTGCGGCCAAGCTGCGCGCTGCGCGCCGCGAGCTCGCCGTGCTCGAACCTGCATTCTGCTCGGTCACCTACGGCGCCGGCGGATCGACGCGCGAAGGGACACTTGCGACCGTGCTCGAGATACGCGACGAAGGAATGGTCGGCGCGCCCCACATCTCGTGCATCGGATCCACCCGCGAAGGCATCCGCGAGGTTCTCGCGCGCTACCGT
>JAGXBK010000284.1 GCA_018971195.1 Betaproteobacteria bacterium | reverse complement strand
CTCGCAGCCCGGATACGTTGCCCCATCGTGACCCCGAAGGCGTTCCTGAGTCTGCTCGAGACTCCCTGAAGCACGAAGGGCGTTCCCCAGATGTGAGCACGAAGCCCAGTCTGGCGCCTCCGACAGTTCGGCGCATTCGTCAGCACGGACGATGACGTCAATGGTGCAAAACCTACGCGGGCTCGTAGCGCCTCACCTTGATCGCAGCCTCCCGCTTTCGCTGCCTCGCGAGATCGAACGCGAGTTGCATCCGCATCAGGTGATCCATCTTCGGCCCGAACGCTTTCTCGATGCGCAGCGCCATTTCGGAGGACAGGTCGGTCCGTTCATTGAGCAGCAGCGATAGGGCCTGCCGGGTGACACCGAGAGCAGATGCTGCGGCCGATACCGTCAGGCCAAGTGGCTCGATGACCTCTCGGCGAATGAGTCCACCTGGGTGAGGTGGATGCTTCATGGACATCTTGTACTCCATTGAGCGCTGTCGAACACGTCTTGTCTCAGTGATAGTCCACGAGATCCAGATCGAAGGCGTCCCCGTGCTCGAACCGGAAAACCAACCTCCAGTTCCCACTGACGCTCACGGCCCAGAACCCCGTGAACTCTCCTTTCAGGGGATGCAGACGCCAGCCAGGAAACATAGCGACGTCGGAAGGTTGCTCTGCGGAATCGACCGCCGCAAGTATGTCGGCGACCTTCTGCCAGTAGCCGGGTGGCAGCCCGGCCGGATCACCGGCCTCGTAGAAGCGCTTCAGCTTCTTGTTTCTGAATGTCCTGATCACGACGAGTGTAATCCGTCAAATGACGGGTTGCAATCTGGATCCAAGTACCCAAATACCCGTCCAGGCGGTAACCCGCAGGATGCCTCCGGTCCAGATCGGGCGCACCGATACGCGCCGGTCAACCCGGCCGTCCCAGTGTAAGATTTGCGCCAATCTGTACGCATCGATCGAACGGACGAAGCCCCGATGACCGCCCCCCTCCCGCCCGACCCCAAGCCGCTGTCGCGCATCGTGCTCGGCGTCACCGGCGGCATCGCGGCCTACAAGGCGGCCGAGCTGGTGCGGCTGCTGGTAAAGGACGGCGTCAGCGTCGACGTGGTGCTGACCGAGGGCGGCGCGCGCTTCGTCACCGCGACCACGTTCCAGGCGCTGTCGGGGCGGCCGGTGCTGTCGGATCTCTGGCACTCGGGCGCCGACGACGCGATGGGCCACATCGCGATCTCGCGCGGGGCGGATGCGATCGTCGTCGCGCCCGCGACCGCCGACTTTCTGGCCAAGCTCGCGCAAGGCAGCGCCGACGACCTGCTCTCCGCGCTGTGCCTCGCGCGCGAGTGCCCGCTGCTCGTGGCACCCGCGATGAACCGCCAGATGTGGTCGAACCCGGCCACGCAACGCAACATCGCACGGCTGCGCGAGGATGGCGTCGCGATCCTCGGCCCCGACACCGGCGAGATGGCGTGCCGGGAGAATGGCGAAGGCCGGATGCTCGAGGCCGCGGCGATCCACGCCGCGCTCGTCGCTTCGCGCCAGCCGAAAATGCTGCTGGGCAAGCGCGTGCTGCTGACCGCGGGCCCCACGTTCGAGGCCATCGACCCGGTGCGCGGCATCACCAATGCGAGCTCGGGCAAGATGGGCTTCGCGATGGCGCAGGCC
>JAGXBK010000115.1 GCA_018971195.1 Betaproteobacteria bacterium | reverse complement strand
CCGCCCGGGCGCGCGAGACCGCAACGGCCGTCGCCGACGCGCTCGACTACCGCGGCGTGCTCTGCGTCGAGATGTTCGTCGCGACGGACGGCCGGCTGCTCGTCAACGAGATCGCGCCGCGCCCGCACAACAGCGGCCATTACACGATCGATGCCTGCGTGACCTCGCAGTTCGAGCAGCAGGCGCGGGTGCTCGCCGCCTTGCCGCTCGGCGACACGTCGCAGCACACGCCCGCGGTGATGGTCAACCTGCTGGGCGACATCTGGTTCCAGAACGAAGGACAGCGCGAGCCGCGCGAGCCCGACTGGAGGCGCGTGCTCGCGCATCCCGCCGCCAAGCTCCACCTCTACGGCAAGCGCGAAGCCCGGCGAGGACGCAAGATGGGGCACGTCACCTGTCTCGGGGGCACGCTCGACGAGGCGCTCGCGACGGCGTGCGCGATCAAGCGCGAACTGCGCATCCCCGGCGTCCACCCGCTGTGAGCGACGCCCCGCTCGCCGGTATGCGCGTCCTCGACCTGACGCGGCTCCTGCCGGGGCCGATGTGCACGCTCTACCTGGCGGATCTGGGTGCCGATGTCGTCAAGATCGAGGACACCGCTGCGGGCGATTACGCCCGGACGCTTTCATCCGATCCGCAGGCTGCGCCGCGCCCGCGGATGACCGCGTGGTACCGGGCGATCAATCGCAACAAGCGCTCGCTCGCCATCGACCTCAAGTCGCCGCGCGGACGCGACGCCTTCCTGACGCTGGCGAAGGACGCCGACATCGTCGTGGAAGGATTCCGTCCCGGCGTGGTCGGGGCTCTGGGCATCGGCTTTTCGGCCCTGCTGGCACTCAACCCGCGGCTCGTCTATTGCTCGCTGTCCGGTTATGGCCAGACCGGCCCGCGGTCGGCGCTCGCCGGTCATGACATCAACTACCTGGGCTACGCGGGTGTCCTCGACCAGACCGGCACCCGCGCCGGTGCGCCTGCGCTCGCGAACCTGCAGATCGCCGACCTGCTGGGCGGTGCGGCGAGTGCTGCGATCGGCATCCTCGGCGCACTGATCGGCGCGCTGCGCCATGGACGGGGCCGCTACATCGATGTCGCGATGGCCGATGCCGTGCTGGCGCACCAGATCTTCGCGCTGGGCGCGCTCGAGGACACCGGCCGCGTCGCAGCGCGCGGCGCCGACCTCCTGACCGGCGGCGTTCCCTGCTACGGCGTCTACGAGACCCGGGACGCGCGCTGGCTCGCCGTCGGCGCGCTGGAGGCGAAGTTCTGGCGCGCGCTGTGCGCGACGCTCGGACGGGGCGACCTCGTCTGCGGCCAGTTCGCGACGGGAGACGACGGCGCTCGGGTGCGCTCCGAGCTCGAGCGGGTGTTCGCGACCGATACGCTCGCGGGCTGGACCGCACGCCTCGCCCACGCCGACTGCTGCGTGAGCCCGGTGCTGACCTTCGACGAGGCACTCGCCGATGCGCAATTTTGCGCCCGCGGGATGGTCGTGACCGGCGCGGACGGCTCGCGCCAGTACGCGCCGCCGTTCAGGCTCGAGCCGCCGGCAGCGCCCGCGACGCGCAATGCCCCGCGCCAGGGCGAGCATTCGCGCGAGGTTCTCGCCGAGGCGGGACTGGCACCGGCCATGATCGACGCGCTGATCGCCGACGGCGTCGTCAGCGCGGCTTCGTAGCGCCGGGCCGCAAGCCCCCGGCATCGCTGCGGCCCTCGAGCGCGTCGCGCCGCCGGGCGATCGCGACCCAGACCTCGCGACGCGCGTCGTCGTCGAGCGTGCCCCACGCGGCGATCTCGTCGAGCGTGCGCAGGCAGCCGATGCACAGCCCGGTCGCGTCGTCCATCCTGCACACGCTGATGCAAGGCGATGCAACCCGGGCGGGTGGCGAAGGCGGCGCAGGCGAGGCACCGCGGCCGGGATCGCTCATGCGCCCAGCGGCTGCTTCGCGTCCAGCGCGCGCGCGACGCGCGACGCGCTCGCGCGGCCGAGGAACTCCGAGATGAAGCGTCCTGCGCGGCGCAGCGCCGTCATGTCCACGCCGGTCGCGATGCCGAGACCCTCGAGCAGGTAGAGAACGTCCTCGCTCGCGACGTTGCCGGTCGCGCCCTTCGCATACGGGCATCCGCCGAGTCCCGCCACGGAGCAGTCGAAGGTCGCCACCCCCATCTCCAGGGCGGCATAGACGTTCGCGAGCGCCTGGCCGTAGGTGTCGTGGAAATGACCGGCGAGGGCGGCGACCGGCACGCGCTCGCCGACGCGGCGGATCAACGCCCGGGTCCTGCCCGCCGTGCCGGTGCCGATGGTGTCGCCCAGCGACACCTCGTAGGCACCCATCGCGTGCAGCGCCGCCGCGACGTCGGCGACCGCTGCCGCATCGACGTCGCCCTCGTAGGGACAGCCCAGCACGCAGGAGACATAGCCGCGAACGCGAACGCCCCGCGGCTTCGCCGCGTCGAACACCGGACGCGCGCGCTCGAGGCTTTCGGCGATCGTGCAGTTGATGTTGCGCCTGGAGAACGATTCCGACGCCGCGACGAAGACGGCGACCTCGTCGGCACCCGCGGCGAGCGCCGACTCGAAACCCCGGAGATTGGGGGTCAGCACCGGGTAGCGGACGCCGGGCTTGCGCGTGATGCGCGCCATCACCTCGGCAGCATCGGCCATTTGCGGCACCCACCTGGGCGACACGAACGACGTCGCCTCGACCGCGGGGAAGCCGGCGCCGGCCAGCATGTCGATCAGCGCCACCTTGACGTCGGTGGGCACGATGGCCTGCTCGTTCTGCAGCCCGTCGCGGGGACCGACCTCGACCAGCCGCACGCTGCGCGGCAGCTTCGCGGCGGCCTCGCTGTCCGTCCGGCGATCCGGCGCCTCGGGCATCACGGGTCCTGCGCGTCGACGTCGACGAGATCAGCGCCCTCGGCGACGCGGTCGCCGACCGCGTAGTTCACGGCGACGACGCGGCCCCGCGAGGGCGACGCGATCGTGTGCTCCATCTTCATCGCCTCGAGCACGACCAGCGGCGCGCCCGGGTCGACGCGGTCTCCCGCCTTCACCAGGACCGCGACGACGGTCCCCGACATCGGCGCCGTCAGGCGCGCGCCGTGCTCGTCGGCCTCGCCCGCGTGGGCGAGCGGATCGATCCAGGTCAGGCGTGCGCGATCGCCGTCCGCGAACACGTGACGGATGTCGCCCTCGGGCACGACCTTCGCGTCGAAGACCTGCCCGCCGACGGCAATGACCAGCCGCCCGTCGCGCCGCTCGAACGTCGCGTCGACGGCGCCGCCATCACGGCCGAGGACCGCGGCATCGCCGGCGATCGCGACCCTGCCCTTCCCGCGTGGCGCAAGCGCCAGCGCGTGCTCGCCGTGAGCATCGGCGAAGGTCATCGCGATCCGGTGCGTCGCGCTGCCGTTCCACCAGGCATCGACGTCGTTCCACGGCGAATACGGGTCGGCGGACGCGGCAGCCGATGCTTGCGCCGCGTCGCAGAGGCCCGCGAACTCCGCGAGCGCGGCGGCAACGAGCGTCCGCGCTTTCGCGGCCGGCGGCGGGGCGAGCAGGATGTCGCGATGGGTCTCGATCAATCCGGTGTCGAGGCGGGCGTTGGCGAACGCATCGTGGGCGACGACGCGCTCGAGGAACGCCGCATTGGTCGTCACGCCGGCGACCTCGCAGTGGCGCAACGCTCGCAGCAGTTCCTGGCGCGCGCGCTCGCGGTCCTCGCCCCAGGCGATCACTTTCGCGAGCATCGGGTCGTAGAACAGGCTCACCTCGTCGCCGGCCCGATACCCGGCGTCGACGCGAACGCGCGCGCTTTCGTCGGGCATCCGCCAGTGGACGATGCGGCCGGTCGACGGCAGGAATCCGCGCTGGGGATCCTCGGCATAGAGGCGCGCCTCGATCGCGTGCCCGCGGATCGCCAGCGCATCCTGCCCCAGCGGCAGCGGCTCACCGGAGGCGACCCGAAGCTGCCATTCGACCAGGTCGAGGCCGGTGATCATCTCGGTGACCGGATGCTCGACCTGCAGGCGGGTGTTCATTTCCATGAAATAGAACGTTCCGTCCTGCAGGGCGATGAACTCGACGGTGCCCGCGCCGACGTAGCCGATCGCCTTCGCGGCGGCGACCGCCGCCTCGCCCATTGCGCGGCGCCGCTCGGCCGGCATTCCGGGCGCGGGCGCTTCCTCGAGCAGCTTTTGATGGCGGCGCTGCACCGAGCAATCGCGTTCGAACAGGTGGACGACGTTGCCCTGCGCATCGCCGAACACCTGGACCTCGATGTGGCGCGGCGAGGGCAGGTAGCGCTCGAGCAGCACGCGGTCGTCGCCGAACGAGGCGCGCGCCTCGCGCTGCGCCGACGCGAGCGCCGATGCGAACTACCCGGCCGCGCCGGCGGCCTTCATGCCTTTGCCACCGCCCCCGGCGACCGCTTTGATCAGGACCGGGAACCCGATGCGCTCGGCCTCGCGCGCGAGCAACGCCGGGTCCTGGTCGGCGCCGTGATAGCCCGGCACGACCGGCACACCTGCGCGCCCCATGATCGTTTTCGCCTCGGATTTCGAGCCCATCGCGGCGATCGCGGCAGGCGGCGGACCGATGAAGATCAGACCGGCACGCGCGCAGGCCGCGGCGAAATGGGCGTTCTCCGACAGGAAGCCGTAGCCGGGGTGGATCGCCGTCGCACCGGCGGCCCGTGCCGCATTGACGATCGCGTCGCCGTCGAGGTAGCTCGCGCGCGGCGCCGCCGGGCCGATCCGGACCGCGGCGTCGCAGGCCTCGACGTGCAGCGCCCGCAGGTCGGCATCGCTGTAGACGGCGACGGTCTCGATGCCGAGCCTGCGGGCGGTGCGCGCGATGCGGCATGCGATTTCCCCGCGGTTGGCGATCAGGATCCGGTCGAACACTATCGGGGCCCCGCCATCGAGTGCCCGGACCCGCCGGCGATGCGCGCGAAGCCGAGTGCCGCCGCGATCGCGACCCGCGGCCAGGTGCCGAGCTGCCACAGCGCCCTCATGCGCGGATCACTCATTGCCCGACTTGCCGGTCCACGCAGGCGGGCGCTTGCCGAGAAACGCGGCGATCCCCTCCCGGCCTTCGTCGGAGACGCGGACCGCAGCGATGTGCCGTGCCGTGCCGGCGATCACGTCGGCGTCGATCGGCCGGTGCGCCACACCGCGGATCAGCGCCTTGCACTCGAGCTGGGCCGCCGGGCCGGCCGCCAGCAGCAGCTTCACGATCTCGCCAACGCGCGCATCGAGCGCCTGCGCGGGCACCACCTCGTGCAGCAGCCCGATCGCCTGCGCCCTCACCGCATCGAAACGCTCGGCCGTCAGGAAATACCGGCGAGCCTGCCGCGCGCCGATCGCCTCGATGACGTACGGCCCGATCGTCGCGGGGATCAACCCGAGCTTCGCCTCCGACAGCGCGAAGCTCGCCTCGGTCGCGCCGATCGCGATGTCGCAGGCCGCGACCAGCCCGACCCCGCCCCCGTAGGCGGCCCCGTGCACGCGCGCGATCGTCGGCTTCGACAGCGAGTAGAGCGCCCGCAGCATCGCGGCCAGCGCACTGGCATCGGCGAGGTTGTCCTCAGGTCCGAAAGCCGCCATCCGCTTCATCCAGGTGAGGTCCGCCCCCGCGCAGAAGCTCTTCCCGGCGCCGGCGAGCACGACCGCGCGCACTGCGGGATCGTCGTCGAGATCGACGAAAATCTCGGTCAGCCGCGCGATCAGCACCTCGTCGAACGCATTGTGCAGTTCGGGCCGCTCGAGCGTCACCGTCGCGACGGCATCGCGTCGCGAAACGCTGCAGGGAGGGCTCGGGCAAGGCTTGGGCATCGGGCGGGATCGGTTCGCCAAAAGTCACAGCCGCTTGGCGGCTTCCTCGAGCATCACTTCGGTGGCACCGCCGCCGATCGCCAGGATCCGCGCGTCGCGCCAGAGCCGCTCGATCGGAGCCTCCCGAATATAGCCCATCCCCCCATGGAACTGCTGGCAGGCGTAGGCGACGTCGTTCGCAAGCTCGCCGCACAGCGCCTTCAGCCCCGACATCTCGCGCACGCAATCGCGGCCCTGTGCCGACAGCCATGCGCAATGGAGGGCGTAGCTGCGCGCCGCCTGCGTGCGGGCATCGAGCGTCGCGAGGCGCTGCCGGATCGCCTCCCGGTCCCACAGCACGCCTCCGAAAGCGCGGCGGCTCTTCACGTGCCCGAGCGCGAGCCGGAGCGCCGAGCGCGCGTTCCCGATCGCCATCGCGGCGAGCGCCAGGCGCTCGCGCTGGAAATTGCGCATCAGTGCCACGAACCCCTGGTTCTCGGCGCCCAGCAGCTGCGACGCGGGAATCCGGCAACCGTCGAACACCAGCTCGGCGGTGTCCGACGATCGCCATCCGGACTTGTCGAGCACCTGCCCGATGCGAAAGCCCGGCGCGCCGCGCTCGACGCAGAACATCGAGATGCCGCGCGCGCCCGTCTCGAGGGGCGCGGTCCTGGCCGCGACGAAGAAGAGGTCGGCACTGACGCCGTTGGTGATGAACATCTTGCTGCCGTCGAGCACGAAGCCGTCGCCGTCGCGCTTCGCGCTGGTGCGGATGCGCGCGACGTCGGAGCCTGCGTCGGCCTCGGTGACGGCGACCGCGGTCAGGACCTCGCCGCTCACGATGCCCGGCAGCCAGCGACGCTTCTGCGCGTCGGTCCCCGCATGCACGAGATGCGGCGAGGCCATGTCGGTGTGGACCAGCACCGTGACGACGAATCCGCCGTAGGTCGACTGCGACAGCGCCTCGGCGAAGACATGGTTGGTGATCGCGTCGGCATCGGTGCCACCCCAGGCCTGCGGAACCATCAGCCCCAGCCAGCCCAGCTCGCCCATTCGGCGCAGGACCTTCCGCGGAACGCTGCCATCGCGCTCCCAGCGGTCGGCCTGCGGCTCGACCTCGCGCGCGACGAAGCGCAGCACCTGCTCGCGCAGCAGCGACCGCTCGACCGTGTCGTAGGTGTCCGCGGGCATTGCGCCCACGTCGCGTTCCGCCGATGAGTCGCCGAGTGCCATGCTGCGCATCACATCCTGAAAACGCCGAAGGTCGTCGCCTCGATCGGACGGTTGAGCGCCGCCGAGATCGCGAGCGCCAGCACGCGCCGGGTGTCGGCGGGATCGATCACGCCATCGTCCCACAGCCTCGCGCTGGCGAAATACGGGTGCCCCTCGCGCTCGTACTGCTCGCGTATCGGCGCCTTGAACGCCTCCTCCTCCTCGGCGCTCCAATCCTCGCCTTTCGCCTCGATGCCGTCGCGGCGCACCGTCGCGAGCACGGTCGCGGCCTGCTCGCCGCCCATCACCGAGATCCGCGCATTGGGCCACATCCACAGGAAACGCGGATTGAAGGCGCGCCCGCACATGCCGTAATTGCCTGCGCCGTAGCTGCCGCCGATGATCACGGTGAACTTGGGTACCTGTGCACAGGACACCGCGGTCACCATCTTGGCCCCGTCCTTGGCGATGCCCCCGGCCTCGTATTTCTTCCCGACCATGAAGCCGGTGATGTTCTGCAGGAACACCAGGGGCACGCCGCGCTGCGCGCAAAGCTCGATGAAGTGCGCGCCTTTCAGCGCCGATTCCGAGAAGAGCACGCCGTTGTTCGCGACGATGCCGACCGGGTAGCCCCAGATCCTCGCGAAGCCGGTGACCAGCGTCGTGCCGTAGCGCGCCTTGAACTCGTCCATCGCCGAGTCGTCGACGATGCGCGCGATCACCTCGCGCGCATCGTAGGGCTTGCGGATGTCGGCGTTGATGACGCCGTAGAGATCCTCCGCCGGGTAGCGCGGCGGGACGGGCTCGGCGAGCTCGAGGTCCACCTGCTTGCGCCGGTTGAGGTTCCCGACGATACGTCTCGCGATCGCCAGCGCATGATGGTCGTTCTGGGCGAAGTGATCGGCCACGCCCGAGATGCGGGTATGGACGTCCGCGCCCCCCAGCTCCTCGGCGGTGACGATCTCGCCGATCGCGGCCTTCACCAGCGGCGGACCGCCGAGGAAGATCGTCCCCTGCTCGCGGACGATGATCGACTCGTCGCACATCGCGGGCACGTAGGCCCCGCCCGCAGTGCACGAGCCCATGACGACGGCGATCTGCGCGATGCCCTCGGCGGAAAGCGTCGCCTGGTTGTAGAAGATGCGCCCGAAGTGATCGCGGTCCGGAAACACGTCGGTGTGGTTCGGCAGGTTGGCGCCGCCCGAATCGACGAGGTAGATGCAGGGCAGGCCGTTCTGGCGGGCGATCTCCTGCGCGCGCAGGTGCTTCTTGACGGTCATCGGGTAGTACGTGCCGCCCTTCACCGTCGCGTCGTTGCAGACGACGACGCATTCGCGCCCCGCGACCCTGCCGATGCCGGTGATGATCCCCGCCGACGCGATGTTGTCGCCGTACATGTCCAGTGCGGCGAGCTGCGACAGCTCGAGGAAGGGACTGCCGGGATCGAGCAGCGCGCGCACCCGCTCGCGCGGCAGGAGCTTGCCGCGCGCGACGTGGCGGGCGCGCGTGGCATCGCC
>JAGXBK010000011.1 GCA_018971195.1 Betaproteobacteria bacterium | reverse complement strand
TTTAAAACGCGTTTTAAAACGTGGTGCGTCCCGGTTTTCCGCGGTTTTCCGTCCCGGTTTTTGGGGTACGGTTTCCTGCTATAATTCAAAGCTTTCCGCGCGCCAGCCGGCACGCGGGCGTCGACCATGGCGGACGACCGGCATCGATCCCGGAAGGCCGCAGACAAACCGGAAGGAGTCGCCACCAATGGCCACGATCGAATTCACCGCCTTTGCGCGCACGACCGAAGGACGCGGCGCGTCGCGCCGCATGCGCCGCGGAGGCAAGACCCCCGGCATCGTCTACGGCGGGACCGCGAAGCCGCAGCCGATCGAGCTCGACCACAATGCGCTGATCCACGCGCTGCGCAACGAGGTGTTCCACGCGTCGATTCTGTCGATGAAGGTCGACGGCGCGACCACGCGCGTGCTGTTGCGCGATGTCCAGATGCATCCGTTCCGCAACGAGGTGCTCCACGTCGACTTCCAGCGCATCGACGAGGCGAAGAAGATCCACATGAAGGTGCCGCTGCACTTCGTCAACGCGGACGTGTCGCCGGCGGTCAAGACGCAGGGCGCGATCATCAGCCACGTGAAGACCGAGCTCGACATCGCCTGCCTGCCGAAGGATCTGCCTGAATTCATCGAGGTCGACCTCTCGGGCCTCGACACCACGCATTCGCTGCACGTTTCTGGCGTCAAGCTGCCTGCCGGCGTGACCGCCGTCACGCACCGGACCGGGGACCCGGTCATCGCCACGGCAGTCGTGCCGAAGGCAGCGGCCGAGACCGAGGAGACCGCTGCCGCGGCGGACGAGCCCGCCGCAGGCGCCGCCGTCCCAACCGAAGCAAAGCCGGCCGAAGCGAAAGGCGCGGAGAAGGCAGGCGAGAAGAAAGAAGCGGGCAAGGACGAGAAGAAGAAGTAATCCCCCGTGCTCGACTGCCCCGCGGTTGCGGTCCCGGCCCCGTACCGGGTCCCGCGAGCCGATGCGGGCCCGCCCGGCGCGGCTGTCGCGGGGCTTTGGTTATCCGGCTGACGAGCGATGAGCATGCCGATCCGATTGGTCGCGGGACTGGGCAATCCTGGCCGCGGCTACGCGGCGACGCGCCACAACGCGGGATTCTGGTTCGCCGACGAGCTCGCGGCCAGACTTTCGGCGTCGTTCTCGGCGGAGCCGAAATTCGCGGCGGACGTCGCCCGCACGGGCGCGCTGCGGATCTGCAAGCCGACGACGTTCATGAACGGCTCCGGGCGCGCCGTCGCGGCGATCGCTCGCTTCTACGGCATCGAACCCGGGGAGATCCTCGTCGTTCACGACGAGCTCGACCTCAAGCCGGGGGAGGCGAAGCTCAAGCTGGGCGGGGGACATGCCGGGCACAACGGCCTGCGCGACATCGACCTGCAGCTGGGCACCGCGGACTTCTGGCGGCTGCGGCTGGGCATCGGGCACCCGCGCGAATCGCAGGCGCCGGAGCGCGAAGTCGTCGACTATGTGCTGAAGCCGCCGGCGGCGGAGGATCGCGGCGCGATCGAAGCGGCGATCCTGCGCGCGATCGGCGCCTGGCCCGACATCGCACGCGGGGACATGGAGCGCGCGATGCTTGCATTGCACACACGAGCGCGCGACGGAGGCGTCGCGCCCAACGGGACGGGAACATGAGCGTCAGGTGCGGAATCGTCGGATTGCCCAACGTGGGGAAATCGACGCTGTTCAATGCGCTCACCAAGGCGGGCATCGCCGCCGAGAACTACCCGTTCTGCACGATCGAGCCGAATGTCGGGATCGTCGAGGTGCCGGATCCGAGGCTGGCCGCGCTCGCCGCGATCGCGAAGCCGCAGAAGGTGATCCCGGCCACGGTCGAGTTCGTCGACATCGCCGGCCTGGTCGCGGGAGCGTCGAAAGGCGAGGGGCTAGGCAACCAGTTCCTCGCCAACATCCGCGAGACCGACGCCATCGCCCACGTCGTGCGCTGTTTCGAGGACCCGAACGTCGTCCACGTCGGCGGCAAGGTCGACCCGATCAGCGACGTCGAGACGATCAACACCGAGCTCGCACTCGCCGACCTCGCCGCGGTCGACAAGCAGATGTCCAAGGTGGAGAAGCTCGCGCGCGCCGGGGGCGACAAGGAGGCGCAGCGCACCCACGCCGTGCTCGCACGCGTGCGCGCCGCGCTGAACCAGGCGAAGCCCGCCCGCACCGTCGAGCTCTACGACGAGGAGCGGGCGCTGCTGAAGCCGTATTTCCTGCTGACGATGAAGCCGACGCTCTACGTCGCGAACGTCGCCGAGCACGGCTTCGAGGGCAACCCGATGCTCGACGACCTCCGGCGTCACGCGCAGGACGACAAGACCCCCGTCGTCGCGATCTGCGCGGCGATGGAGGCGCAGATCGCCGACCTCGACGACGCGGACAAGGCGCTGTTCCTCGCCGACATGGGAATGACCGAGCCGGGTCTCGACCGGCTGATCCGCGCCGGATACGATCTGCTCGGCCTGCATACGTATTTCACCGCCGGCGAGAAGGAGGTCCGCGCGTGGACGGTCGCGAAAGGCGCGACGGCGCCGCAGGCGGCGGGCGTCATCCACACCGACTTCGAGCGCGGTTTCATCCGCGCCGAGGTGATCGCCTACGCCGACTATACCGCGCTCAAGGGCGAGCAGGGTGCGAAGGAAGCAGGCAGGATGCGACTGGAAGGCAAGGACTACGTCGTGCGTGACGGCGATGTCATGCACTTCCGCTTCAACGTCTGAGGGCGGCTGCCTGCCGCGCCAGGAGCCTTCCCGATGCGCAATCCCGCCTGGCACCCCGCACGCCGGCTCACACGCCGGCTCGCATGCCGGCTTCCCCGCGGGTTCGCTCGCGGGTTCCCCCGAAGGTTCCCCATGGTGGCGGCGCTGCTGCTCGCCGCCTGCGCGACGATGCTGCCGGGCATCCCGCCGCGCATCGACGTGGTCGGGGTGAGCCTCGACCGCATCGTCGGGCCCGATGCGTATTTCAGCGTCGCCGTGTCGATATCGAATCCCGACGACCGCGACGTCGTCATCGAGTCACTCGAAGGCACGCTGTCGATCGAGGGGCAGGAGGTCGCCAAGGGCGACCTCAAGGCACCCGTGGACGTGCCTGCGCACGGCAGCGCGAGCGCCGAATTCTCGGCGCGCACCGGCATGGACGCGGTGCTGCTCGCCGTCGCGAAGGCGATGCAGCGCGGTGCACGCACGCGTCCGTCGGCGGTGCCGCCGTCGCTCCACTACCTGATCGAGGGCCGCGCCAAGCTCGCGGGCGGCGCGAGCCTGCCTTTCTCCCGCAGCGGGGACGTGGGGGAATCGAGGTGACGGCGCTGCGCTTCACCAAGATGCAGGGGCTGGGAAACGATTTCGTCGTCGTCGACGCGACGCGCGCTCCGTTCATGCTCGCTCCCGCTGACATCCGGCGCCTCGCCGATCGTCGCTTCGGAGTCGGCTGCGACCAGGTGCTGGTCGTCGAGGCTGCGCGCGGGGACGCCGATTTCCGCTACCGGATCTTCAACTCCGACGGCAGCGAGGTCGAGCAGTGCGGCAACGGGGCGCGCTGTTTCGTCGTCTTCGTCCGCGAGCACGGGCTGACCGACAAGCGCGAGATCCGCGTCGAGACCGCAGGCGGATTGATCGTCCCGCGGATGGAACCCGACGGCGAGGTGATCGTGGACATGGGGGTGCCGCGGTTCCTGCCGGCGGACGTCCCTTTCACCGGGGGCACCGGCGGCGCCGTCGAGCCGCTGGACGTCGACGGGACCGTCGTGCAGATCTCGGCGCTATCGATGGGCAACCCGCACGCGGTGCAGGTCGTCGGCGACGTCGACAACGCACCGGTCGCGACAATGGGACCGCTGATCGAGCGGCACCCGCGGTTTCCACGGCGCGTCAATGCGGGATTCATGCAGGTCGTCGATCGCGCTACCATTCGACTGCGCGTCTTCGAACGGGGTGCGGGCGAGACGCTTGCCTGTGGAACCGGCGCCTGCGCGGCGGTCGTCGCCGGAATCCGGCGCGGCCTGCTCGATGCGAGCGTCCGGGTGGTCACGCGCGGGGGCGATCTCGCGATCGGGTGGCCCGGAGGCGATGCGCCGGTCACGATGAAAGGCCCGGCCCGCACGGTGTTCGAGGGCGAGTGGCGCGGCTGATCCCACATCCGCAGGCGCCCCGGGATCGATCAACACGCTGTCAACGACCAAGGACCTGGATGGACGCGAGCGTCGTCGCCGAATACCTGAAGCAGCACCCGGATTTCTTCGAGGACTACGCGGACATCGTCGCCGAGATCTTCGTGCCCCACCCGCACGGTGGCCACGCGATCCCGATCGCAGAGCGCCAGATCCTCACGCTGCGCGACCGGATTCGCGATCTCGAGCGGCAGCTCGCCGAGCTGGTCCGCCACGGCACCGAGAACGACGTCATCAGCGAGAAGCTCCATCGCTCAACGCTCGCGCTGTTCGCCGCTCGCGACCTCGAGACGACGCTGGCCGTTCTTTCGCACAGCCTGAAGGAGGATTTCGCGGTACCCCAGGTCGCGATGCGCATCTGGGGCGCGGATCCGGCCGAGGCGCGGCTTCCAGAGCTGGCGGAAGTTCCGGTCGAGGCTCGCGACTATGCGGACCACCTGCGCGGACCCTGCTGCGGCGCCCAGGCGGCGCCGGGGTCGCGCGCGTGGTTCGAGGACGGCGAGTCGCTCGGCTCGTTCGCGTACCTGCCGCTGCGCACCGAGACCACGTTCGGCGTGCTCGCCCTCGCCAGCCGCGACGCCCAGCGTTTCCATTCCGCGATGGGAACCGTCTACCTGCTGCGTCTCGCCGAGCTCGCGAGCATGGCGATCGCGCGTTTCCTGCCCGCATCCTAGCGCTCCCGCGATGCCCGCGACCATCGCAGCACCTGCAGGAGCATCGAAGGAGAACGCGGCGCTGCTCGATGCGTTCGCGACCCACCTCGCGCCGCGCCCCATCCACACGCGCAGCGCCTACCTGCGCGATGTCGTGCAGCTGCTGTCGCTCGCCGGCGGCGCTCCCGTCGCGCGCCTGTCGCGGGCGCAGTTGATGCGGCACATCGCGACCCTGCACGGGCGCGGACTGTCGGGGCGGAGCCTCGCGCGGGCCCTGTCGGCGTGGCGGGCGTTCTATCGTTTCCTGCTTGAGCGCGACCGGTCGCTGGGCGAGGATCCCTGCGCGGGGATCAAGGCGCCGAAATCGCCGCGACGGCTGCCGTCCGCGCTCTCGCCCGAGGAGGCCGCGCGGCTGGTCACGATCGATGCTGCCGAGCCGCGTGCGATGCGCGACCGCGCCCTGCTCGAGCTCGCCTATTCGTCGGGGTTGCGCCTGTCGGAGCTCGCGCAGCTCGACCTCGGGGCCTGCGACCTCGCGACCGGAGAGGTGCGCGTGCTCGGCAAGGGCAGCAAGGAGCGCATCGTGCCGGTGGGAAGCGCGGCACGCGCGGCGATCCAGCGATGGCTCGCCGTCCGCGGCACCCTGGCGGCCGCGGGCGAGACCGCGATGTTCGTCGGCCGCCCGGGGCGAAGGCTTTCGCCGCGGGCGATCGAGCGCAGGCTCGCGCAGTGGGCCGTCAGGCAGGGCCTGACGCGCCACGTACACCCGCACATGCTGCGGCATTCGTTCGCGAGCCATGTGCTGCAGTCGTCGGGCGACCTGCGCGCCGTGCAGGAGATGCTGGGCCACGCGTCGATCGCCAGCACGCAGGTGTACACGCACCTCGATTACCAGGCGCTCGCGAAGGTCTACGACGCGGCGCATCCGCGCGCGCGGCGCAGGAAGCGCGGCTCGGGCTGAAGCCGAGCGCGGCCGCCGCAGCTCCGCTTCGGCAGCGCATCGGCGGCGTCGAAGAACGCCGCGATGCCTACATTGCGGTCGTGGCGCTGATCAGCGCGTTGAGCACCTGGGCGATGCGAAGGACATTCTGACGGAAAGAAACGGGCGCCGTCGAGGGCGCCCGGAATCAATGCCGAGAAGAGACGATCGACGGTCGACCGCGGATCCGGCCAGCCGGTGATGCCGCGGCGCCCGTGCGGACTCGCACTGCACGGGCGCCGCGCTGCCATCAGGTCATTCGATCCGCTCGCCGTGGAGGCTCAGGTCGAGACCTTCGCGCTCCTGCTCTTCGGTCACTCGCAATCCGATCGTGGCATCGAGGATCTTGAGCAGGACGAAGCTGCCGACGCCGCTGACGACCAGCGTGGTCAGCACCGCGCCGAGCTGGATCATCACGCTGCCGTCGACACCGCTGATGTCGCGGACATTGAACACGCCGGTCAGGATCGCGCCGATGATGCCGCCGATGCAGTGCACGCCGAACGCGTCCAGCGAATCGTCGTAGCCGAACCAGCCCTTGACCGCCGTGGCGGCGAAGAAGCAGCCGACGCCCGCGGCGATGCCGATGACCAGCGCACCGCTCGCGTCGACGAAGCCCGAGGCCGGCGTGATCGCCACCAGTCCTGCGACGGCGCCGGATGCGATGCCCAGCACCGAGGGCTTGCCCTTGGCCATCCACTCGGTGAACATCCACGCGAGGGCGGCCGCGGCGGTGGCGAACTGGGTGACGAACATCGCCATGCCGGCGCGGCCGTTGGCGGCGACCGCGGAACCGGCATTGAATCCGAACCAGCCCACCCACAGCAGCGATGCGCCGATCAGGGTCAGCGTCAGGTTGTGCGGCGGCATCGCTTCCTTGCCGTATCCGACGCGCTTGCCGAGCACCAGTGCGCAGACGAGGCCCGCGATACCTGCGTTGATGTGCACGACCGTGCCGCCCGCGAAATCGAGCACGCCCTTGCCCGCCCAGTAGCCCGAGGGCTCCCACATCATGTGCGCGATCGGCGAATAGATCAGCAGCGACCACAGGCCCATGAACCACAGCATCGCCGAGAACTTCATACGGTCGGCGAACGCGCCGCAGATCAGCGCCGGGGTGATGATCGCGAAGGTCATCTGGAACATCATGTAGACCGATTCGGGGATGGTCAGCCCGAGGTGGGACACCATCACCTTGCCCGCCTCGTTCTCGAACACCATTCCGTGGAGGAAGAACCGGTCGAAGCTGCCGATGATCGGCCCGCCGGGCATGAACGCGATGCTGTAGCCGATGATCACCCACAAGACGGTGACGAGGCAGGTGATCGCGAAGCTCTGCATCAGCGTGGCGAGGACGTTCTTCTTCCTGACCATTCCGCCGTAGAACAGCGCGAGCCCCGGGATCGTCATCATCAGCACCAGCGCCGTCGAGGTGAGCATCCACGCGGTGTCGCCGCTGTTGATCTTGTCGGCGGTGACGAGCTGGGGTGATGTCGGCGCGGGCGGCGCCGCTGCGGGCGCGGGGGCAGCGGCCGGCGCGGCGGCAGCCGGGGCCATCGCAGGTGCCGCCGCCGGCGCCATTGCAGGCGCTGCTGCCGGTGCCGCCGCGGGGGTCGCGGAGGTGTCGGCGGGCTTGTCCTGCGCTAGAACGGGTCCGGCAACGCCGAACGCGCCCAGCAGCGCGAGGACCATCAGGATCTTTTTCATCGGTGGCTCCCTTACAGGGCGCCCGCGCCGGTCTCGCCGGTGCGGATGCGGACGACTTGCAGCACGTCGAAAACGAAGATCTTGCCGTCGCCGATCTTGCCGGTCTTCGCGGCTTTCTCGATCGCCTCGATCGCGCGATCCAGCAGATCGTCGTTGAGTGCGGCTTCGATCTTCACCTTGGGCAGGAAATCGACGACATACTCGGCACCGCGATAGAGCTCGGTGTGGCCTTTCTGGCGCCCGAAGCCCTTGACTTCGGTGACGGTGATTCCTTGAACGCCGATCTCCGACAGGGCCTCGCGGACCTCGTCGAGCTTGAACGGCTTGATGATGGCAGTGACCAGTTTCATGACTCGTTCCCCGTGGTGGGCTTGGATTTCGGAAACCTGATCAGGCGGGCTGCCAATGCTCCGGCTGCGCCGATCAGAACGTCCTCTGGACGAACACCGTCCCCGTCGACTTGCCGATGTTGCGTCCGGCAAGCGTGTAACCCGCGTCCTTGGCGTTGGTGTCGGTGTAGTAGGCACCGAAGCTCCAGCCGTTCAGCGCATAGGTCAGGCCGAGCTTCCAGTCGGTGTAGTCGAGGTTGTCGGAGTTGCTGATGCCGTTGACGTTGCCCGTGTATTGCTGGCGGCCGACGTGCGCGTTGAGCGTCAACGTATCGGTCAGCGGATAGTTCGCCGACAGATCGAGGTACCAGGTGTTGTGCGAATCCGGGATGCCGAACTCGTTGCTGAGCGCATGCGAATACTTGAGCGACGCCCATTTCCACGAGCCCGAAAGGTAGATCTCGGTCGTGTCGGGGCTCGTCACGCCCGGCAGGTAGCTTCCCGGGTAGTCGTAGTACAGGATGCCGCCGTCGAGGCCGAAGTCGTCGTTGATCGCGTAGCGATAACCGCCGTAGAGGTCCCATTCGAGGCTCGCGCCGTGGCTGACGACACCCGAGTCATGCAGCCAGCTGATGTTGGATCCCCAGGTGCCCGCGTAGAACCCGCTGATCGTCGTCAGGTCGAACCCGCCCTGGAACGCAGGCTTCTGGTCGGTCTGCGTGAGGCCCCGGAATACGTACTGGCTGTAGATGCCGAAGTTGGTCGCGATCGTGTAGGGTGGCGGCGGCGCCTTGGCGTCGGGTGCTGCGGTTTGCGCGTGCGCAGGGGTGGCGATTGCGGCGACCGCCGCCAGCGCGACCGCGCCGGTGGCAGAATGCAATTTGTGCAACTTCATGGTCGATGGCCCTTTGGTAGCGATGCGTCCCTCCTGGCCGTGCTTTGCATTTCGCGTGCCGTGGAAGAAAATCTGATTTATTTCAATTGATTGGATCGTCTTTCCGGCCAGGATTCCGCGCGATGTCGATCGCGCTCGCACCATTGTCGGGCGGGCGGGAGCCTCGACGCACGAATCTGGGGCGCCGCTCGCCGGGAACCCAAGCCGTATCAGGATCGCGGTCCTTTGCGTGCGGGCCCAGGCCCAGGCCCATGCGTGCAACCCCCGCACTGAGCGCAGGAGATGACCGATGCTGAATTCGACGACACTGGATGAGCTCGCCGCCCGAATTGGACGGGCGATCGAGGCCTCGCCCGCCAAGGACATCGAGAAGAACGTCAAGGCGCTGCTGCAAAGCGGTCTCGGGCGGCTCGAGCTCGTCACGCGGCGCGAGTTCGACGATCAGGTCGAGGTGCTGCGCCGGACCCGCGAGAAGCTCGAGCACCTCGAAGCCCGCGTTGCCGAGCTCGAGGCGCGCATGGCCACACTCAGCCACGACGGCTGACAACACTAGCGACGCCGACGCGCATGCCGCGCATTGCGCCCGCAAATCTCAACGACAGGGGAGTAACCCGATGAAGCTCTACTATCACCCGGCATCGACGACGTGCCGCGGCATCGTGCTGTTCGCCGCCGACAGCGGCACCGCGCTGGATTACCAGCTCGTCGACCTTTTCACCGGCGCGCACCACCAGCCCGAATATGCGTCGATCAATCCGAGCCGGCAGGTGCCTGTGCTCGAGGACGATGGCTTTCGCCTGACCGAAAGCTCGTCGATCCTGAAGTACCTGGCCGACAGGACGGGATCGCCGGCGTATCCTGTCGATCGCCGCCAGCGCGCCCGCGTCAACGAGCGGATGGACTGGCTCAATACCGGCTTCTATCGCGATTTCGGCTACGGTCTCGTCTATCCGCAGGTCTTCCCTTTCATGCGGCGTGCCGACGACAAGGTGCAGCAGGCAACGGTGGCCTGGGGCCAGGAGAAGTCCAAGGGCTGGCTCGGGGTGCTCGACCGCGACCTGATCGGCCCCGGAAACGCCTACCTCTGCGGCAACGACATCACGCTCGCCGACTATCTCGGCGCGCCGATGGTGTCCCTGGCGGAAGTCCTCGGCAGCGACTACGCGGCCTACCCGAACGTCCGGCGCTGGATGAACACGATGAAAGCGCGGCCCAACTGGCCGAAGGTCAACGAGGCGTTCTACCGTTACATGGTCGAGCCGGCCAAGACCCAGCGCTTCGAGTCCGTTTGAGCCGGACGCGGGCGGCAAGCGACTCGCGTTGGCGCCACCCCCCTGTCGCCGCCTGATTGGTCAGGGCGGTCGGCCGGATGGCCGAATGCCTGGCGTGCCTCGCGGCGGCTAGAGTCTCGCACCCGGGGCGCCGCGGGGCGTTGCGCCGAGTTCTTGCCCGCGGCGCGGTCCGGGCGTACGCACGGGGACTCGACGTGGCGGTTGCGATCGTTCACAGCCGGGGGCTGTCCGGCGTCGTTGCGCCGAGGGTGAGCGTCGAGGTGCATCTCGCCGGCGGATTGCCGGGTGTGCATATCGTCGGACTCGCCGAGACCGAGGTGCGCGAAGCGCGCGATCGCGTGCGCGCCGCGCTCCAGACCGCCCGGTTCGAGTTTCCCGCGCGACGCGTCACCGTCAGCCTCGCGCCTGCCGACCTGCCCAAGGAATCCGGGCGCTTCGACCTGCCGATCGCGCTCGGCATACTCGCGGCCAACGGGCAGATCCCCGCCGACGCGCTCGCCCGCTATGAATTCGCGGGCGAGCTCGCGCTGACCGGAGAACTGCGCGCGATCCGCGGCGCACTGGCGATGGTGCTCTCGGCGCGCCACGATGGCCGCGCGTTCGTACTGCCTGCGGCATCGGCCGACGAGGCCGCGCTGGTGCCCGATGCGCAGGTGCTCCCGGCGCCGTCGCTGCTGGCCGTATGCGCGCATCTCACCGGCGTGGCCGCGTTGCCGGTGCTCGAATCGCGCCCAGTCACTGCCGGTGCCCCTGCGGGAGCCGACCTCGCCGACGTGCGCGGGCAGGCGCAGGGCAAGCGCGCGCTCGAGATCGCGGCATCCGGCGCGCACTCGCTGCTACTGCGAGGTCCTCCGGGCACGGGCAAGTCGATGCTCGCGCAACGCCTGGCGCCGCTGCTGCCCGCGATGACCGAGGACGAGGCGCTCGAATCGGCGGCGATCGCATCGCTCGCGGGGCAGTTTCGCGTCGAATGCTGGCGCGTGCGGCCGTTTCGCGCGCCGCATCACACGACGAGCGCCGTCGCGCTGGTCGGCGGCGGCGGCGTGCCGCGTCCGGGCGAGATCTCGCTCGCGCATCACGGCGTCCTGTTCCTCGACGAGCTCGCCGAATGGGACCGGCGCGTCCTCGAGGTGTTGCGCGAGCCGCTCGAGTCGGGTGTCATCCACATATCGCGCGCGGCGCGCCAGAGCCGGTTTCCGGCGCAATTCCAGCTGGTCGCGGCGATGAATCCCTGCCCCTGCGGCTGGCTCGGCCATTCGAGCGGGCGTTGCGGCTGCACGCCCGACCAGGTGTCACGCTATCGCAGGCGCGTGTCGGGCGCGCTCTACGACCGGATCGACATGTCGATCGAGGTGCCGGCGCTCGAGGCGCAGGACATGGCGGCCCGCGCGCCGAGCTCGCGCTCGAGCGAAACGTCCATCGTCCGCGAGCGCGTGGCGCAGGCACATGCGAGGCAGATCGGCCGGCAGGGCAAGTCGAATGCCCGCCTGCTCCCAGCCGAGGCCGAGCGGCATTGCGCGCTGTCGGCGCCTGCCGAGCGCCTGCTCGCGCAGGCGATGTCGAAGCTGTTCCTGTCCGCGCGCGGGCACCAGCGCATCGTCAAGGTCGCGCGGACCATTGCCGACCTTGCCGGCAGCGATGCGATCGAGGGCAGCCACCTCGCCGAGGCGATCGGCTACCGGCGCGACGTCGGATGACGACGGTGTCAGAGGAACGCATCGACGCGCGCCGCGCTCCAGTTCCAAAGCTCGCCTCACACGGCAAGGGCGTCGGCGTAATGCCGCATCGCGGGACAAAGCTGCGTCGCGGAGATAGCGGTCTCCGGCGAGACGGCATCGCGTCCCGAGACGCAGCACTCACTCCAGCGGTGGCATCGGCAGCATCGAGCGCAGCACGCGGTCCTTCAGCACGAAATGATGAAACAGCGCCGCAGCCGCGTGCGCGCCCGCCACCCACAGGATGGCGTCACCGAGCCAGCGGTGTATCGCCGCGGTCGTCACGCCGAGGTCATGCGCTTGCGCGAGGAGCGGGTTGATGTAGATGCCGCCCAGCAGCGTGACGGCGTGACCTTCGAGCCACGCGCCGATGATCGCGGAGAGCGGCACCGCCAGCAGCAGTGCATACAGGAGTCCATGCCCGAGCCTCGCCATCAGGGGCATCCATGCCGGCATCGGCGGATTGTCCGGCGTTGCGTCGAACGTCCGCCACAGCAATCGCAGCAACACCAGCACGAGGACGCTGAAGCCCAGCGTTTCGTGGAGTTGCCGGGCTGGGTCGGCCGCCGACGAATAGACGCGCTGCTCGGATCCTCCCGGCCCGTAGAGATACGCAGCCAGGACGAGAATCGCCGTGATCCAGTGGAACAATTGCGTCACCGCGCCGTAGCGCAGCCGTGTGCTGTGGGCCGCCATGGGTTGTCGCCGTAAGTCTCGAAGCCCCGCAGTATAAGGAGTGGGCCTGGGCGTCCGGGCCGACCGTTTGGTGTACGCGACCGGAAATGGCAGCGCAGGCACCGATGCTCGGCGATGAGCGAGCAATCGCTGCGGTATCATCCCCGATCCAGATGAACGCGCTCGACGAACCGGTTCCAGGCATCGCCGACACGCGCGCAGCGGCATCGCGCCTGCGCGAGATTCCGTACAACTACACGTCGTTCTCCGACCGCGAGATCGTCATTCGCCTGCTCGGCGCGCCGATGTGGGCGCTGCTCGACGAGCTGCGCAGCGAACGGCGCACCGGCCGCTCGGCGCGGATGCTCTTCGAAGTGCTGGGCGACATCTGGGTCGTCGAGCGCAATCCTTATCTCCAGGACGACCTGCTCGACAACCCGCGCCGGCGCAGGCTCCTCGTCGATGCGCTGCATCACCGGCTGAACGAAGTCGATAAGCGGCGCATCGCCAACGCCGATGCTGCGCGCGACGCGAGCGTCGCGCGACTGATCGCCGCCGCGCGTGCCGCCGTCGACCGTTTCGCGCGGTGGTTCCCGGAAACCGCGGAACTGCGCAAGCGCGTGCAGCGCACGCTTCGCCGCTACACGCGTCGCGACAACATCACCTTCGACGGGCTGCAGCGGGTGTCGCACGTGACCGACGCGACCGACTGGCGTGTCGAATATCCGTTCGTCGTGCTGCACCCCGACACCGAAGAGGAGGTGCGCGGCATCGTGCAGGGTTGCATCGAGCTCGGACTCACGATCATCCCGCGCGGCGGTGGAACCGGCTACACCGGAGGCGCCATCCCGCTCGACTCGCGCTCCGCCGTCATCAACACCGAGAAGCTCGAGCGGCTGTCGGGGGTCGAGCACATCGTGCTCCCCGGGCACACGGAACCGACGCCGACGCTGGACTGTGGCGCGGGCGTGGTCACGCGGCGGGCGATGGACATCGCCGACGCGAATGGACTAGTGTTCGCCTGCGACCCGACGTCGGCGGACGCGTCGTGCATCGGCGGCAATGTCGCGGTCAACGCCGGTGGCAAGAAGGCCGTGCTGTGGGGAACGGCGCTCGACAATCTGGCGTCCTGGCGCATGGTGACACCCGATGCGCAATGGCTCGAGGTTACCCGGGTCGACCACAACCTCGGCAAGATCCACGACGCGACGCACGCGAGCTTCGAGCTCAAGTGGTACGGCGAGGACGGCAGGACGCTGCTGCGCACCGAGGCGCTGACGATCCCCGGCGGACTGTTCCGCAAGCTGGGGCTCGGCAAGGACGTCACCGACAAGTTCCTCGCCGGCCTTCCCGGTGTGCAGAAGGAAGGCTGCGACGGCATCATCGTATCCGCGCGCTTCATCCTGCACCGGACGCCGGCGGCGATCCGCAGCGTCTGCCTTGAGTTCTTCGGCCAGGCGCGCGAGTCGACGCCGGCGATCGTCGAGATCAAGCGATATCTCGACGCCACGGCCGACCGGGTGGGCGAGACGCGCGTGCAGCTCGCTGGGCTCGAGCACCTCGATTGGCGGTACGTCAAGGCCGTCGGCTACTCGACCAAGGCCAAGCGTCACGGCTCGCCGAAGATGGTGCTGATCGGCGACATCATCGGTGAATCCGACGCGGCCGTCGCGAAGGCTGCCTCGGAAGTGATCCGTATCGCCAATGCACGCGGAGGCGAGGGTTTCGTCGCCGTCTCCTCGGAGGCGCGCAGGAAGTTCTGGCTCGACCGCTCGCGCACCGCCGCGATCGCGAGGCATACGAACGCGTTCAAGATCAACGAGGACGTCGTCATTCCGCTCGAGCGGCTGGGCGACTACACCGACGGCATCGAGCGGCTCAACATCGAGATGTCGATCCGCAACAAGCTGAAGCTCGCCGACCGGCTCGACGCTTTTCTCGCCGCACCCGACGCCGAGCATCTGTGGCGGCCCGGCAGCGAGGCGCGTCCGACCGACGAGGCGCTCGAGGCGGCGCTCGCCGACGCCCGCGCGCTCGTCGCCACGGTGCGCGCGCGCTGGCAGGACCTGCTCGACCGCATCGACACGACATTTCCGGCGTTGCAGAGCCACGACGCGCTCGTGTCGTGGAAGTCCGAGCTCAAGGCGCCGCTGGAAGCCACCTTCGCCGGGCGCAGCTTCGGTCCGCTCGCGGCGCAATGCAGCGCCATCCATGCCGAGGTCCTGCGCAGCCGCGTGTTCATCGCGCTGCACATGCATGCGGGCGACGGCAACGTCCACACCAACCTGCCGGTCAATTCCGACGACTACGCGATGTTGCGCGAAGCGAACGCCGCGGTGGCCAGGATCATGGCGCTCGCCCGCGAGCTGGGCGGCGTGATTTCGGGCGAGCACGGCATCGGCATCACCAAGCTCGAGTTCCTGTCCGATGACGAGCTCGCGCCTTTCGCCGAATACAAGCGGCGCGTCGATCCCGAAGGGCGCTTCAACCGCGGCAAGCTGCTGCGATCAAAGTCGCTGCCCGCCGACCTGACGAGCGCCTACACGCCGTCATTCGCCCTGATCGGGCACGAGAGCCTGATCCTCGAGCAGAGCGCGATCGGGAAGATCGCCGACTCGATCAAGGACTGCCTGCGCTGCGGCAAGTGCAAGGCGCCCTGCGCGACGCACTCGCCGCGAGCGAACCTGCTCTACAGCCCGCGCAACAAGATCCTGGCCACGTCGCTCCTGACCGAGGCGTTCCTCTACGAAGAGCAGACGCGGCGCGGCGTCTCGCTGCGGCATTTCGACGAGTTCGGCGACGTCGCCGACCATTGCACCGTCTGCCACAAGTGCGTCAACCCCTGCCCGGTCGACATCGACTTCGGCGACGTGTCGATCGCGATGCGCAACCTGCTGCGCGAGGAGGGCAGGGCGAAGTTCCGGCCGGGAACGGCCGCGGCGATGTTCTTCCTGACCGCGACCGATCCGGCGACGATCAAGCTCGCGAAGAAGGTGATGATCGACTGGGGCTACCGGGCGCAGCGCCTCGCGCATTCGTTCGCCAAGCGCATGGGGCGCGCGCGCGCGCAGACGCAGCATCCGCCGGCGACCACAGGGGCGACCACGATCAAGGCGCAGGTCGTCCATTTCGTCAACAAGCCGATGCCGGCAGGAATTCCGAAGCGCACCGCGCGCGCGCTGCTCGACGTCGAGGACCCCGCGGTCATCCCGATCATCCGCGATCCCGCGAAGATGAGCGAAGACGCCGACGCGGTGTTCTATTTCCCGGGCTGCGGATCGGAGCGCCTGTTCTCGCAGGTCGGCCTCGCGACGCAAGCGATGCTCTACCGCGTCGGCGCGCAATGCGTGCTGCCGCCCGGCTACCTCTGCTGCGGCTACCCGCAGACGGCGGCAGGCAATCACGACAAGGGCCAGCGCATCATCACCGACAACCGGGTGCTGTTCCATCGCGTGGCCAACACCCTCAACTACCTCGACATCAGGACGGTCATCGTCTCCTGCGGAACCTGCCTCGACCAGCTGCAGAAGTACGAATTCGAGAAGATCTTCCCCGGATGCCGCCTGCTCGACATCCACGAGTACCTGGTCGAGAAAGGCGTGGCGCTCGGGGGCGTGGCCGGCGTTCGCTACATGTACCACGACCCCTGCCACACGCCGATCAAGATCCACCAGCCGCTTGCGGTCGCGGCCACGCTGATGGGCGCCCCCGTCGCGCTGTCCGACCGCTGCTGCGGTGAATCGGGGACGCTGGCCACGTCGCGTCCCGACATATCGACACAGGTCAGGTTCAGGAAGGAAGAGGAAATGCGCGTCGGCGCCGCGGCTCTGCGCGCCGACGGATTCGACGGCCGCGTGAAAGTGCTGACGTCGTGCCCGTCGTGCCTGCAGGGCCTGTCGCGCTTTTCCGACGATGCCGGGACCGACGCGGACTACATCGTCGTCGAGCTCGCCCGGCGCATGCTGGGCGAGAACTGGATGGCCGACTACGTGACCCGCGCGAACCGCGGCGGCATCGAGCGCGTCCTGCTCTGATCGGCGTTGCGGCCGACCCGCCTCATTCCGGCGCGGCGTGGGATTTTCTTCGCAGCACGACGGCGGGGCGCGCTTCAACGGCCGCGGCGTGCAGCGTCACCCGGCCGTCCTCGGCGGCCTGCGTGAACGCGGGGACCGCGGGCGACATCACGATGGGACCCTTGGCGATCAGCCACGGAATCGCGACCAGCAGCGCGGCGCAGAGCAGCGCCAGGCGCAGCATGACCAGGGTGGAGCGATCCAGCCTGCGCCACGAGAGTCTGCGCAGCAGCTGTGCAATGGCGCCTTGGCGGAGATCGATGTCCGGATGTGGCTTCATCGTCGTGATCCTGGCTCCATTGGCAGAAAGGCCGCGGCGCGCCGGCGTCGGTGCGACGGTTTCGCCGGTCCACGCCGGTGCCGGTCCTCCAAAAAATTCCGCGGCGGCGACCGGGTCTTGCGTTCGAGCCTGCCGCCGCGGTCGGAGGAAACTCCGCTTCCCGGCGTGCGGGACGTCGGCCGATGGCCGCAGTCCATGGCTTGGAGCATAGCCGCTTGACCGACGCCGGTCATCGTACCAATCCGGTGCGGGAGCGTCGAATAATCGCAACGCCGACGGTCGGCGGGGTGCCGCCGGTCGGATCGGGCGCGGTCCGTCGCACCGGACCCGGACGCATATGCTATAAGCATGAAAATTGTGCCAGCGCCGACCTGGACGGTGGCGGATCGATAATGGGCCGGTCTTGGGTGTTTTGCAGGAGATCACCATGCAGGAGGCTGCGCCGGTGCTCGCAGCGTCCGGCGTGACCGGCGCGGTGGCGCCGGTCGCCGCGCCGGACCACACGCCACCGCTGGTCACGCAGGGCGACGCGCCTCCGCTCGCCTGGGCCGACAGCTCAGGGGCGGCGAAGTGGATGAAGGCGCTCCCGCTGTCCGGCGTCGGGCAGGCCCACGCCGCGCTGCTCGGACAGCTCCGCGCGATGGCCGCCGCAGAGATGCCTCCGCGCGAGCGCGCGACGATCGCGGAGCTCGCCCGGGAACCAGTGGCGCACCTCCATGCCGAGCTCGCGCGCCGCTACGCAGGCAAGCCGCAGCCCGCCGGCGAGCGCGAGCGCGAGGCCGCCGAGCAGGCGATCGCGCTCTGGCAGGCGCTTTGGGTCCAGTATTCGACGTGCCTGAAGCCGCTGCTGGAAGGCGACAGCGAGCTGCAGGGCGTCAAGGCGAAGCTGCTGCAGCGCGCGCTGTACGTCGGCAAGCAACTGGTGATCGTCCATGGTCTCGCGCGGCGCGTCGCGCCGCCCGCGCTGTGGCAGGAGCTGCACGCGTACTACCGCCTCGCCGAAATGCTCGACTGCACGACGGTGGGCGTCTCCGACGCCCTGATGCCTGAGGCCGACGGCCTGTCGTGCTACTCGATGTACAGCCATGCGCTTCTGATGGCGCTGGCCGATCCCTACGCGCTGTCGATGAGGCAGATCGAGCTCGTCGATCGCTGGCTTTCGCAATGGGCGCGCAAGCTGTTTCCGTACGCGCAGCAGCGGGAGAGCGAGGGCGCGATCATCATCGTCGACCTCGAGGGCGAGCATGGCGCGGTGCTCGCCAACGCGGCGCCGGCCACCCCGTCCGCGTCGACACGCTTCGGCTATCCGGCGAAGCTCGCGACCAGCGTGCGCGGGCGGTTGAAGCGCCTTGCGAACGGCAGCTCTCCGGCGGACCTGCAACTCGGTGACGACCTGTCCACCGACGCTGCGTGCACGCTGCTCGCCCACCTCGAGCTTCACTGGCTGCAGGCGCCGCGCAATGTCCAGCGGACCAAATCGCGCGCGATCGAGCTCGCAGCCGGCGGCGCGGCTGCCGCCTATTTCCGCGTCGCCGGGCGCTCGTTCGCGCGCCAGGATCCGCTTGGGCGCGACAACGAGAACCCGACCAAGTACCTCCAGACCGTCGGCGGCATCACCGACTTCGACCGTCACCGCGAAGAGGCCGAGCGCAACTGGCCCTGGGAGAAATGGTACGGCGCCGCCGAATGGCGCGAGGCCACGGTCAAGCATCCCGGCGCCACGCACTACGAGTGGTTCCTCGACCAGCTTGTCGTCGTCCGCGAGGACGGGCGCGTGCGCCTGGGATACGTCACGCGGCTTGCCGCGGAAGGCGAAGGGGAGCTCGCGCTGTCGGTGCGGATCTGGGCGGGCGACCCGAGGGGCTACGCCGTCCGCATGGTGAACCAGGATCGCAGCGAGGATCCGCCGGCCCCCGCGTTGCTGCTCTCGGGCACCCCCGAGGAGCCGTCGACGCTGGTCATGTCGCCGCGCGCCTTCAATGCCGGCCGCATCATGCGCGTCGACGAAGTGGGCAGCGGACGCAGGTTTCGCCTGCTGCGCATCGTCCAGCGGGGCGCGGATTTCGAGCGGGTCGTGTTCGAGGCGGTCGAGGACGACTGATCGTTCCCGCGCCGGCCGACGCGGCCGGTCAGCGCTGTGGACGACGCCGCCGGTCGACGTTTCCCGGCCGGCGTCGTAAGCTCGCAGGGCCATGACGAACCGACTCGCGGCTGCGACGAGCCCCTACCTCCGGCAGCACGCCGGCAACCCGGTCGATTGGCACACGTGGGGCGAGGAAGCCCTCGCGCTCGCCAGACGCGAGAACAAGCCGATCCTGCTGTCGATCGGATACTCGGCCTGCCACTGGTGCCACGTGATGGCGCACGAATCCTTCGAGGACCCGGAGGTCGCCGCCGTGATGAACGCGGGGTTCGTCAACATCAAGGTCGACCGGGAAGAGCGACCGGACCTGGACCAGATCTACCAGACCGCGCATGCGCTGCTGACGCGCCGGGCGGGCGGCTGGCCGCTGACGGTGTTCATGACTCCGGACGGCGCGCCCTACTTCGCGGGCACGTATTTCCCGAAGCGGGCGCGCCACGGGCTGCCGGGATTCCTGGACATCCTGCCGCGCATCGCCGCCGCCTACCACGAGCAGGGTCCGGCGATCGCCGAGCAGAGTGCGCGGCTGTCGGAGGCCCTGCAGTCGCTCGAGCCCGGGCGGCGCGGTGCAGCGTTGCCGGAGAATGCCGGCGCAGTGGCGCTCGCCGAGTTCAAGCGGACCTTCGATGCGAAGGAGGGCGGCTTCGGCGGCGCGCCCAAGTTCCCGCATGCGGCCGAGCTCGGATTCTGCCTGCGCGCATGGAAGCTGCACAATGACGACGGCGCGCAGCGCATCGTGCGCATCACGCTGGCGAAGATGGCGGCGGGCGGAATCGCCGACCAGCTCGGTGGCGGCTTCTGCCGCTACAGCGTCGACGCGCAGTGGTCGATCCCGCATTTCGAGAAGATGCTCTACGACAACGCGGCGCTGCTCGCGCTCTACGCCGACGCGGGGCGCGCGATGCGCGAGGGCGAATTCGGCGCCGTCGCGCGCGACATCGTCGGCTGGCTCGCGCGCGAGATGCGCGCGCCCGACGGCGCATGGTACTCGAGCCTCGACGCCGACAGCGAGGGCGAGGAAGGCAGGTTCTACGTCTTCAGCCGCGAGGAGGCGCGCGAGGCGATGTCCGCCGACGAATGGGCCGCGGCCTCGCTGCACTACGGCTTCGACGGGCCGCCGAATTTCGAGCACCGGGCCTGGCACCTGCGCGTCGCCGTCCCGGTCGCGGAGGTCGCGCAGCTGCTCGGCATCCCGCTGCCCGACGCGCAGGCGCGCATCGTCGGCGCACGCGCTGCGCTGTTCGCGCGCCGCGAGACGCGCGTGCGTCCCGGGCGCGACGACAAGATCCTCACCGCGTGGAATGCGCTCGCGATCGGCGCGCTGGCGCGAGCTTCGCGCGCGCAGGACGAGCCCGCGTGGGCGGAGCTGGCGCTTGCGGCGCTGGACGCGCTGGTCGCGACCGTGTGGCGCGACGGCAGGCTGTACGCGACGCGCCACGGCGGCGACGTCGCGCTCAATGCGTATCTCGACGACCACGCGTTCCTGCTTGCCGCACTCATCGAGGTCATGCAGCTGCGCTTTCGCGCACGCGACTTTTCGCTGGCGACGCAGGTCGCGGAACGGCTGCTCGACGGCTTCGAGGACCGCGAGCACGGCGGGTTCTGGTTCACCAGCCATGATCACGAGCGGCTCTACCACCGGACCAAGCCGGCGCAGGACAACGCGACGCCTGCAGGCAACGGTGTGGCGGCGCAGGCGCTGCTCGCGCTGGGGCATCTTGCCGCGCAGCCGCGCTACGTCGAGGCCGCCGAGCGCACGCTGCGGGCATTCGCCGAGGGCATTGCGCGCGCGCCGAACGCCCATGTCACGCTGGTGACCGCACTCGAGCGCATCGGGCGTCCGCCTTCGACCCTGATCCTTTGCGGCGATCCCGCGCAGACGCGGAGCTGGCAGCGCGCGCTCGAGCGCGAGTACCGCCCCGAAATGTGCGTCATCGACATCGGTGCGGGCGAGGACGCGCCGGCAGCGCTGCGCAAAGGGGCGCTCCCGTCGGAGGCTGCGGCGGCGTGGCTCTGCCAGGGCCTGCAATGCCTTCCGCCGATCACGTCGCTCGATGGCATCGAGGCGGCGATTTCCGGTAATATTCACGGCTGACGTCGAACCCAACCCCGATGGAGCTCCAATGAAGACCGCAACGGCAATCCTTGCAATCGCCTCGCTGACGGTAGCCTCGGCCGCCTTTGCCGACCAGCTCGAAGACATGATGAAGAAGAATGGCTGCAGCGCCTGCCATTCGGAGGACAAGAAGATCCTCGGACCGGCCTACAAGGACGTTGCCGCGAAGTACCGCGGCGATCCGAAGGCGGCCGCGATGCTCGAGGCAAAGATCAAGAAAGGCGGCTCGGGGACCTGGGGCCAGATTCCGATGCCTCCCAATTCGCAGGTCAGCGACGCCGACATCAAGAAGATGGTCGAGATGATCCTCGCGCTCAAGAAATAGCAGGACTGTGATACGCTGCGGCCTGCGTGGAGGAGAGAGCGCCGGCCGATCGCCGGAGCCGCCGAAGGCGTAACCCCGAAACCGCTCAGGCAAAAGGACCGCACGCAGGACAGACACGATCTGGAGAGCGGCCGGCGCATCGGATGCGCGGCCCACCGAAGGGGCACCCGGCAGCGCGGCCGCATCGCGCGGCCGCAATCTCTCAGGTAAAAGGACAGACGGGGCGACGCGGAGGCATCCGCGCCGCCCCTTTTGCTTTTCCGCCCGGAGGCCGCGTGCCCAAACCAACGTCGCTCAATGCCACCCACCGCGCGGCCGGCGCCCGCATGGTCGATTTCGGCGGCTGGGACATGCCGGTCAACTACGGCTCGCAGATCGACGAGCACCACGCGGTGAGGCGCGACGCGGGGATGTTCGACGTCTCGCACATGCGGGTCGTCGACATCCACGGCACGCCGGCAGCCGCGCCACGCGATTTCCTGCGCTACGCGCTCGCCAACAACGTCGACAGGCTCAAGACGCCCGGCAAGGCGCTTTATTCGTGCCTGCTCGCGGACGACGGCGGCGTCCTCGACGACCTCATCGTCTATTTTTTGCGCGAGGGTTTCTTTCGCCTGGTCGTCAATGCGGCCACCGCCGACAAGGACATCGCGTGGCTGACGGCGCTGGCAGGCGCGCGGGCGCCCGGGCTGCGCCTCGTCCCCCGTGCCGACCTCGCGATCATCGCGGTGCAGGGCCCGCAGGCGCGCGAGCACGTCTGGCGCGCCGTCCCCGGCAGCGAGGCTGCGAGCGCCGCGCTCGGGCCGTTCAATGCGGCGACGTTCGCCGCACCCGGCATGGGCGAGCTGTTCATCGCGCGCACCGGCTACACGGGCGAGGACGGATTCGAGATCGTCGTGCCGGCAGTCCACGCCGAAGTGCTCTGGCGCGCGCTGGCGGCCCAGGGTGTGACGCCCTGCGGCCTGGGCGCGCGCGACACGCTGCGCCTCGAGGCGGGAATGAACCTCTACGGACAGGACATGGACGAGAGCGTCTCGCCGCTGGAGTCGGGGCTCGCCTGGACCGTCGACCTCGCGAGCGACCGCGATTTCGCAGGCAAGGCCGCGCTGCTCGCGCGTCCCGCCAGGCGCCGGCTCGCCGGCCTCGTCCTGACCGACGCCGGTGGCGTGTTGCGTGCGCATCAGGCGGTGCACACCGACGCCGGCGAAGGCGAGATCACCAGCGGCACGTTTTCGCCGACGCTGCGAAAGTCGATCGCGCTTGCCCGCCTGCCGGCGGCGGTCGCGGTCGGCGACACCGTGCACGTCCAGGTCCGCGACAAGCGGCTCGCCGCGCGCGTCGTGAAGCCGCCTTTCGTTCGCAACGGCCGCGCGCTGGTCCAGTGAGCCACCGTCAACCGCAGCACAACTTCCCCGGAGTCCCGCCATGCGCGTTCCCCCCGACCTCAAGTACGTCGACAGCCACGAATGGATACGCCCGGAGCCCGACGGCACGGTGACGATCGGCATCACCGATCACGCGCAGGCGGCGCTCGGCGATCTGGTCTACGTCGACCTTCCCAAGCCGGGGCGCAAGGTGAATGCCGGCGAGTCCTGTGCCGTCGTCGAATCGGTGAAAGCGGCGAGCGACGTCTACGCGCCGCTGTCGGGCGAGGTCGTCGCTTCCAACGACGCCCTTTCCGGCGCCCCCGAGGCGGTCAACGAGGACGCCTATGCCGCGTGGCTCTTCCGCCTGCGGCCGAGCGAGCCCTCGCAGCTCGCCGGCCTGATGGACGCCGCCGCGTACTCGAAGCTGATCGCCCAATCCTGATCCACCTGCAGGTCCGCGCCCGTCGAAACGGTGCGCGGGCGTGCCGCGGAGCGAGCGCATGACCACGAATCGACCCCCAGGCGAAACCCTCGCAGCCCTCGAGGACCACGACGGTTTCATCGCGCGCCATGTCGGCACGGCCGCGCAGGACCAGGTGGCGATGCTCGCGGCGCTCGGATACGCGAGCCGCGCGGCGCTGATCGATGCGATCGTCCCCGAGACGATCCGCCTGCGCGAGCCGCTGTCGCTGCCCGGTCCGATGGGCGAGGCCGAGGCGCTCGCGCGTCTGCGCGACATCGCCTCGCGCAACCGGGTCCTGAAGTCGGTCATCGGGCAGGGCTATTACGGGACACACACGCCGGGCGTCATCCTGCGCAACGTGCTCGAGAATCCCGCCTGGTACACCGCGTACACGCCTTACCAGGCCGAGATCTCCCAGGGGCGTCTCGAAGCGCTGGCGAATTTCCAGACGATGGTCTGCGACCTGACCGCGATGCAGATCGCCAACGCGTCGATGCTCGACGAGGCGACGGCGGCCGCCGAGGCGATGACGCTGCTGCGGCGGGTCTCGGGCTCGGAGAGCATGCGTTTCTTCGTCGCGGACGACGTGTTTCCGCAGACGCTCGGCGTCGTGCGCACGCGCGCGAAGCCGTTGGGCATCGACGTCGTGACGGGTCCGGCGGGGGACGCGCCCGACGCGCAGGCGTTCGGCATCCTGCTCCAGTACCCGGGGGTCGACGGGAACCTGCGCGACTGCCGCGCGCTGACCGCGGCCGCGCACGCCAGGGGCGCGCTGGTGGCCGTCGCCACCGACCTCTTGGCGCTGACCCTGATCGCCCCGCCCGGCGAATGGGGCGCTGACGTCGCCGTCGGCTCGTCGCAGCGCTTCGGGGTGCCGCTGGGCTTCGGCGGGCCGCATGCCGCATTCATGGCGACGCGCGATGAATTCAAGCGCTCGCTGCCGGGCAGACTCGTCGGCGTGTCCGTCGATGCCGCGGGCCGCCCGGCCTACCGCCTCGCGCTGCAGACGCGCGAGCAGCACATCCGCCGCGAGAAGGCGACGTCGAACATCTGCACGGCGCAGGTGCTGCTCGCGGTGATGGCGGCCATGTATGCCGTCTATCACGGCGCCGAGGGCCTCGTGCGGATCGCGCGCAGGGTGCACCGCCTGACGATGATCCTGAAGGAGGGCCTCGCGCGGCTCGGCTTTCCCGCCGTCAATGCCGACGCTTTCGACACGCTCACCTTCGCCACCGGCGCGAGGACGGCAGCGATCGTCGCGCGCACGCTCGCGGCGGGAATGAACCTGCGGCGGGCCGGCCCGGAATCGCTGGGGATTTCGCTGGACGAGACGTCGACGCGCGACGACGTGGTCACGCTGTGGCGCGCGTTCGCCGGCGCCGATGCGCCGTTTTGCGTCGACTCGATCGATGCGCGGGTCGCCGACGGCATCCCGCAGGCGCTGGCAAGGACGACCGCCTTCCTGACCCACCCGGTGTTCCGGCGACATCGCTCCGAGACGCAGATGCTGCGCTACCTGAGGAGCCTCGCCGACAAGGACCTGGCGCTCGATCGAACGATGATTCCGCTGGGCTCGTGCACGATGAAGCTCAACGCGACCTCGGAGATGCTGCCGGTCACCTGGCCCGAATTCGCGGCACTGCATCCTTTCGTGCCCGCCGACCAGGCGCGGGGCTACGTCGAGATGATCGGCGAGCTGGAGCGCATGCTGTGCGCGGTCACCGGCTACGATGCCGCTACGCTGCAGCCCAACGCCGGATCGCAGGGCGAATACGCGGGCCTGCTGATGATCCGCGCGTATCACGCGAGCCGCGGCGAGGCGCAGCGCGACGTCTGCCTCATTCCCGCCTCCGCGCACGGGACCAACCCCGCGTCGGCGCACATGGCGGGACTGCGGGTCGTCGTCGTCGACTGCGACGGCGACGGCAACGTCGACCTCGCCGACCTCGAGGCCAGGGCGCTCGCGCACCGCGACGAGCTTGCCGCGATCATGGTCACCTATCCGTCGACGCACGGCGTGTTCGAGCCCGGCATCGTGCGCATCTGCGACATCGTGCATGCCCACGGCGGGCAGGTGTACGTCGACGGCGCGAACCTCAACGCGCTGGTCGGGCTCGCTGCGCCGGGCAGGTTCGGCGCGGACGTCTCGCACCTGAACCTGCACAAGACGTTCTGCATCCCCCACGGTGGCGGCGGCCCCGGCGTCGGTCCCGTCGCGTGCAAGGCCCATCTCGCGCCGTTCCTTCCGGGGACGACGGACGGCATTGCCGTCAGCGCGGCCCCCTGGGGCTCCGCGTCGATCCTTCCGATCTCGTGGATGTACATCGCGATGATGGGCGCCTCGGGCCTGCGCGATGCGACCGAGAGCGCGATCCTCGCGGCCAACTACATCGCCAGGCGTCTTGCGCCGCACTATCCGGTGCTCTACAGCGGGCCCGGCGGGTTGGTCGCGCACGAATGCATCCTCGACCTGCGCCCGTTGAAGGCGACCTCGGGCATCGAGGTCGAGGACGTCGCGAAACGGCTGATCGACTACGGATTCCACGCGCCGACGATGAGCTTCCCGGTCGCGGGAACCCTGATGGTCGAGCCGACCGAGAGCGAGTCGAAGGCGGAGCTCGATCGCTTCATCGACGCGATGATCGCGATCCGCGCCGAGATCCGCGCGATCGAGGACGGCGGGCTGGACCGCGCCGACAATCCGCTGAAGAACGCGCCGCATCCGGCGTCGGCGATCGCGGCGGACGCGTGGCCGCATCCTTACACGCGGCAGCAGGCGGCGTATCCCTGCGCGGGCCTCGTCGACGCCAAGTACTGGTGCCCGGTGGCCCGTGTCGACAACGTCTACGGCGACCGCCACCTGTTCTGCAGCTGCGTGCCCGCACGCGAGCGGCCAGGAACAGCAAGCGGATCGGTATAATCACCCGCTTTTCGATGATGTTCATGCGTCCGTTCACGCTGTCCTGCGCGCTCGCGTTGGCGATCTGCGCCCTCCCGCTCCCGACGCTCGCGCAACCGGGCGCGCCGGCCCCCGCGGCCGGTACCACGACCTCGGCGCTCCCGAATCCGCTCGCCGCGCCGCCGAAGCCCGCCGCGGCCACAGCCGAGGCGGCGCCGACGGCCGCCGCCCCGGTACTGACGCCGCTGGCGCAGATCCCGGGAGGCCCGGTCGCGCCGAGCGTCGATGCGGCGGCGTGGACGCTGGTCGACATGCTGTCGGGCCAGGTCCTCACATCGTCCAACGGCGACGAGCGCCGCGAGCCCGCCTCGCTGACCAAGCTGATGACGACGTATCTGGTCTTCCAGGCGCTGAAGGCGAAGACGATCGATCTCGGGCAGGTGGTGCCCGTCTCGGAAAACGCGTGGCGGACCGGCGGATCGCGGATGTTCATCGAGCCGCGCAAGCCGGTCACCGTCGACGAGCTGATCCACGGCGTCATCGTGCAGTCCGGCAACGACGCCACGGTCGCGCTTGCGGAGCTGATCGCGGGCACCACCGACGCGTTCGTCGAGCGCATGAACCGCGAAGCCGCGAAGCTCGGCCTCACCGGCACGCATTACGCCGACGTCAACGGCCTGCCCAACCCGCAGCACTACTCGACGGCGAACGACATCGCGAAGCTGACGGTCGCGCTGATCCGCGACTTTCCCGAGTACTACCCGCTGTTCGCGATCAAGGAATACCGCTACAACAACATCACGCAATCCAACCGCAACCGCCTGCTGTGGAGCGATCCGACGGTCGACGGCGTCAAGACCGGGCACACCGAGGCCGCCGGCTATTGCCTGGTCGCATCGGCCAAGCGCGGCGAGCGGCGCCTGGTCGCCGTCGTGCTGGGCGCGAGCACCGACGCCGGCCGTGCCTCCGAAAGCCAGAAGCTCCTCAACTGGGGCTTCCAGTCGTTCGACACGGTCGCGCTCTACCAGTCGGGCAAGCCCATTACGACGCTGCGCGTCTGGAAAGGCGCGAAGAAGGACGTCAACGCAGGTTTCCTCGCGGCGCGCTACGTGACCCTGCCCAAGGGGGAAGCGCCCGATCTCGCGCTGACGCTCGAATCGAAGGAGCCGCTGATCGCGCCGGTGCTCTTGTCGCAGCCGGTGGGCGTCGTGAAGGTCTCGCTCAAGGGCCAGCCGGTCGCGCAGTTCCCGCTGATCGCGCTCGACGAAGTCCCGCTCGCCAGCGTGTTCGGTCGCGCGGTGGACACCGTCAGGCTCTGGTTCACCCGCCGCTGAGCGGACACGCGATCGACGCCGGGCGCGGCGCGCTGCGCCGCGTATCATTGCCGCAGCGACATTGCCGCACCGACCGCAACCGACCGCCGACGCGATGCCCGACGCAAGCCCACCCGTCTACCTCAACGGCGAGTTCATGCCGATCGCCGACGCCAGGATTCCGGTGCTCGATCGCGGCTTCATCTTCGGCGACGGCGTCTACGAAGTCGTGCCCGTCTACGCCCGGCAGCCGTACCGGATGCCGCAGCACCTCGCGCGCCTGCAGCACAGCCTCGACGGCATCCGCCTCCCCAATCCGCATCCGATCGCGACGTGGGAGGCGCTGGTCGCGGAGCTGATCGCGCGGCAGTCCTTTGCCGACCAGGCGGTCTACATGCAGGTGACGCGCGGCGTCGCCCGGCGCGACCATGCGTTCCCGCAAGGCGTCGCTCCGACGGTGTTCATGATGAGCAATCCGCTGGTGCTGCCGACGCCGGTGCAGGTCGAGCGCGGAGTCGACGTCATCACCGCGCAGGACAACCGCTGGCTGCGCTGCGACCTCAAGACGACGTCGCTGCTCGGCAACGTGCTGATGCGCCAGCTCGCCGTCGACCATGGCGCGGTCGAGACGGTTCTTTTCCGCGACGGGCACCTGACCGAGGCGTCGGCGTCCAACGTGCTGATCGTGCACAACGGCGCGATCGTGGCGCCGCCCAAGGACCACCAGATCCTCCCGGGCATCACCTACGACGCGACGCTCGAGCTCGCGCGCGACATCGGCATCCAGGTCGACGTGCGCCCGGTCACGCATGCCGAGGTGCTCGCCGCCGACGAGGTCTGGCTGTCGTCGTCGTCGAAGGAAGTGCTCGCCGTCACGCGGATCGACGGCCGGCCCGTGGGCGGCGGTACGCCCGGGCCGCTGTTCCGGAAGATGTGGAAGGCGTTCCAGGAGCGCAAGCCGCGCGCGGCCTGAGGGTCAGGTCTCGGGGAGCGGGGCCGTCGTCCCGAAATGGTGATGGTGGAATACCAGCCCCGGGCCATGCGAGCGCTCGACGGTCACGACCCGGCCGACGAACACGACGTGATCGCCTGCCCGGTGCAGTGCGTGATGCCGGCATTCGAGCCACGCAACGCAGCCGTCGATCAGCGGGGCATCCGACCGGCCGAGCCGGTGCGCGACGCCGGCGAAGCGGTCGGCGTGCGGGCGTGAAAAGCGGCGCGCGAGGTCGGCCTGCCGCGCCGACAGCACGTTGATGGCATAGCCGGGCGCGGCTTCGAACGCGGCGAGGCTCGCCGAGCGCCTGGAAAGGCTCCACAGCACCAGCGGCGGGTCCAGCGACACCGAGGTGAACGAATTCGCGGTGAAACCGACGTAGCGGCGGTCGGGGGCGCGGGCGCACACGACGGTCACGCCGGTCGCGAACTGCGCGAGCGCTTCGCGGAATTGACGCTCGTCGAACGCCGGAGCCGGTTCGCCGGCGTGGCTGGACATGGGGGACTCGACGCGGTGCACAGGGAGCACCGCCGTCTGTGGATCCGAAGCGGAATGAGCCGTCGATGGTAGGAGCCCGGCGGGGCGCTGTCAAAGCCGGTGACTCCGGCATTGCGGAGCCGGTCGCCGGACTTGCTAAACTTGCACGTCGGAATCGAGAAATTGCACGCCAGATGCCGGGTTCCCTCAACAAGCTGATTGCCAGCCGCTATGCGGACCGGGGATTGCCGATCGCCGTCGTGTTGCCCGACGGCGCCCGGATCCCGTTGTCGCCCAAGCCCGAAGTCGACGTGATCGCCAGGAGCCTCGCCGGGCTGCGGGCGCTCGCCGCCCCGGCGATGGGGCGGCTCGCGCGCGCCTACGTGCATGGCGACGTCGACTTCACCGGCAGCGCGCGCCGCGTGCTCGGCATCGCCGAATCGATGGTCGGCGACATCGCTCACGGCGCCGAGGGCGCGCGCGGGAGGCTGCTCGGCGTCGTGCACCGGCTGCGCGGCAACCGGGCGAACATCCAGCACCACTACGACGTCTCGAATGCGTTCTACCGGATGTGGCTCGACTCGCGAATGGTCTACTCCTGTGCGTATTTCCATGCGCCGGGGGATTCGCTGGACGACGCGCAGGCGCAGAAGCTCGACCACATCTGCCGCAAGCTCCGGCTCGCCGAAGGTGATCGACTGCTCGACATCGGCTGCGGGTGGGGGGCGCTGATCCTGTGGGCGGCGAAGAACTACGGCGTCGAGGCACACGGCATCACGCTGTCGCGGAACCAGCACGATCACGTGACGCGCGAGATCGAGGCGCAGGGCCTCGCCGGTCGCGTCCGCGTCGAGCTGCGCGACTATCTCGATCTGCCGGACGTCGCGGTCTACGACAAGATCTCGAGTGTCGGCATGTTCGAGCATGTCGGTCCGCGCAATTTCGATCGCTATTTCGGCAAGATCGCGCGCCTGCTCGTGCCGGGGGGCCTGGTCCTGAACCACGGCATCACGCACAACCAGGTCGGCACCCGCAGCCTGGGCAGCGGGATCGGCGACTTTGTCGAGGAGTACGTCTTTCCGGGCGGCGAGCTCGCGCACGTGTCGCAGGTGTTCCACGCCGCGGCCGCGTGCGGGCTGGAGGCGATCGATGCCGAGGCGCTGCGCGAGCACTACGCGAAGACGCTGTGGCACTGGGTCGATCGCCTCGAGGCGAACGCGGCTGCGGCGCGCGCCGAGGTCGGCGAGGAGCGATTCCGTGTCTGGCGCATCTACATGGCGGGTTCCGCGCACGCCTTCGAACGTGGCTGGCTGTCGCTGTGGCAGGTGCTCGCAGGCAAGCCGCTGCCCGACGGTCGCCTGCCGCACCCGCTGACTCGCGACTACATGTACGGGCCGCGCAATCCCGCCGCGTGACATCGTGACTGCCTCCGCGCCCGCGCCGGTCGCTGCACAGGTCGGCCCGCTGGCATTCCCCTGCGCGTTCCCGATCAAGATCATGGGACGCACCGAGCCGGGATTCGCGCAGGCGATCCTCGCGATCGTGCAGCGACATGCCCCCGATTTCGACGGTGCCGCGCTGGAGATGCGCTCGTCCTCGGCGGGGCATTACCTTTCGCTGACGGCGACGGTCAATGCCACCTCGCGCGAGCAGCTCGACGCCCTGTATCGCGACCTGGTCGCGCAACCGACGGTGGTGATGGTCCTGTAGGCATGGGTCGCAGCCCGGGCACGATCATCCGTACGCTCGGCCGCAGCGATTACGAGGCGACCTGGCATGCGATGCAGGGGTTCACCGATGCCCGGACGCCGCAGGCGCGAGACGAGATCTGGCTGACCGAGCATCCGCCGGTCTACACGCTGGGGCTCGCCGGTCGCAGTGAGCACTTGCTGCGGGCCAACGGCATCCCGGTCGTGAAGGTCGACCGGGGCGGGCAGATCACCTACCACGGGCCCGGCCAGCTCGTCGCGTACCTGATGCTCGACCTGCGACGCCTGCAGCTGGGGGTGCGCGACATGGTCAGGCGCATCGAGGCCGGGGTGATAACATGGCTCGGCGCCGATGCGATCGATGCCTACGGCAAGCCGTCGGCGCCGGGCATCTACGTCCGCCGCGACGGCGCCGAGGCCAAGATCGCCGCGCTCGGCCTGCGGGTGCGAAATGGCTGCACCTACCACGGCGTCGCCGTCAATATCGACATGGACTTGTCCCCGTTCGCCGACATCGATCCCTGCGGGTACCCCGGATTGCGGGTGACCCAGCTCGCCGATTTCGGCGTGCGTCGATCGGTGGCCGACGCCGGCGCCGCGCTGGCGCCCATCCTCGCCGAGCGGCTGGCGTCGGGGGGTGGGCGGTGAGCGACCGGTTGGGCAACGGGCCGGGAGGCGTCGTGCCGCCGGCCAACGCCGCGGGGATCAAGCACAAGGGCGGTTCCAAGACCGAGAGGATCCCGATCAGGATCGCGCCCGCCGAGATCCTGCGCAAGCCCGAATGGATCCGCGTGCGCGCGCCGTCGTCGCCCCGCTTCCACGAGATCAAGCAGATCCTTCGCGAGCACCGGCTGCACACGGTGTGCGAGGAAGCGTCGTGCCCGAACATCGGCGAGTGCTTCGGCAAGGGCACGGCGACGTTCATGATCATGGGCGACATCTGTACGCGCCGGTGCCCGTTCTGCGACGTGGGTCACGGGCGCCCGCTGGCGCTCGACGCCGACGAGCCGGCGAACCTGGCCAAGACCATCGCGGCACTCCGGCTGCGCTACGTGGTCGTCACCAGCGTCGATCGCGACGACCTGCGCGACGGCGGTGCGCAGCACTTCGTCGACTGCATACGCGCAGTGCGCGAGCATTCGCCGTCGACCCGGATCGAGGTGCTGGTGCCCGATTTCCGCGGCAGGCTCGACCGCGCGCTCGACATCCTCTGCGCTGCGCCGCCCGACGTGATGAACCACAACCTCGAGACAGTGCCGAGACTCTATCGCCAGGCGCGCCCGGGCTCCGACTACGCGCACTCGCTGGCGCTGCTTTCCGGCTTCAAGGGCCGCTTTCCCGGCATTCCGACCAAGTCGGGGCTGATGGTGGGTCTCGGCGAGACCGACGACGAGATCCTGGCGACGATGCGCGACATGCGCTCGCACGACATCGACATGCTGACCATCGGCCAGTACCTGCAGCCGTCGAGAAGCCACCTGCCGGTGCTGCGCTACGTTCATCCGGACACGTTCGCGCGCTTCGAGCGCGAGGCGTACGCGATGGGATTCCGCCATGCGGCAGTCGGCGCGATGGTGCGCTCGTCGTATCACGCCGATCGCCAGGCCGAAGTAGCGCTCGCCGCGGGCGGGTGAACGCGCCGCCCGGGGAGCGCACCGTCTGGGCTCGCCGGTACGCGGCCGCGGCGTCGCCGCGGTGCCGCCGCACCCGTGAAGTGTTCAGTTCGCCGCGGGCGGCGCGGCGCCGGCGGGCCAAAGCAGCCACATCCGGCCCTGCTGCCGCATCCTTCCCGCCTCCCGGCCCGCCTCGTCGCCGAAACCCCAGAAGAAGTCGGCGCGCAGCGGCCCCCGGATCGCGCCGCCGGTGTCCTGGGCCATCACCAGGCGCTGCAGCGGCGCGTCCGAGAGCGGTCGGGTCGTCGCGAGCCAGACCGGCGCGCCCAGCGGAATCGCCTGCGGATCGACGGCGATGGCGCGCCGCGCGAGCAGCGGAACGCCGAGACTGCCGGTCGGCCCGTCGATCCGCGCTTCCAGCGATCCCGGCGCAGGCGCAGGCAGGATGCGAAAGAACACGTAGCTCGGATTCTCGTCGAGCAGCGCTTGGAGCTGGTCGGGGTGTTCGACGCCCCACCGGCGGATGCTCTGCATCGACGCCTGGTCCAGCGTCATCTCGCCGCGGTCGATCAGCACGCGCGCAATCGAGCGGTAGGGCTGGCCGTTCTGGTCGGCGTAGCCCAGGCGCAGGATGCTGCCGTCGGCGAGCTCGACGCGGCCGGAGCCCTGCACCTGGAGGAAGAAGGCGTCGACCGGATCAGTGACCCAGACCAGTGCCTTGCCGGCGAGGCGGGCGCGGCCGGCATCGATGTCCGCGCGCGTCCAGTAAGGCACGACGCGCCGGCCGTCCAGGCGACCGCGCACCCGCTTGCCCGCGAGCTCGGGGTAGAGCTCGGCCAGGTCCACGGTCAGGAGGTCGTCGGGAGGCGCATACAGCGGTGTCGCGTACTGGCCGCTTCGCGCATAGGAGCCTTCGAGCAGCGGCTCGTAGTAGCCGGTGACGAGCCCCGTCTCGCGACCGTCGCTGGCCGAGACCCGCCACGGCGTAAAATGGGTCTCGAAGAAGCTGCGGACGGCGGCGCCATCGCGCCCGTCGACCGCCCCGGCCGCGGCGCAGACGGCATTCCAGGCCGGCGGGGTCGCCGGCCGGGCGACGAGTGCCTTGCAGCTCGCGAGGAATGCGGGCCAGGCTGCCGCAAGAGCGTCGTCGCGCCACGCGGGCAACGCGTCGAAAGTCGCTGGGGTGTAGACGGCGTGCGGCGGCGTAGGCGGCTGCACCGCGGGCGGCGCGGTCGGGACGATCTGGCAGCCGGCCAGCGCAACGAACGCGGCCGCGACCGATGTCCGCAGCAGCTTCAACGCCGGGGATGCGCGCGCATTCCGCGGCCGAGGTGTCGACGATGGGATGGATCTATCTCGAATCGCTGATTGCACTGCTCGTCCTGCTGGCAATCGTCGGGTGGACGATGCTTCCGGCGCGCAAGCCGCCCACCGGCGCCGGTCGCCAACCCGATGCATCCGGCGAACCGGGGCCTCCCGGCAACGATCCCTGACGGTCGGGCGCGTTGGTCGGTGCGCCTTGGCTGCACGGTCAGTGCAGCGTGCGCGGAATCGACAGCGTGAACGCCGGGATCGGCGCGTCGAACGCGGTGCCGTCCTCGGCCATCATCTGGTAGCTGCCGCGCATCGTCCCGACGGCGGTCGGAATGCTCGCACCGCTCGTGTATTCGAAGCTCTCGCCGGGCTTCAACACCGGCTGCTGGCCGACGACGCCGGGCCCCTTGACCTCCTGGACGCGGTTGTCGCCGTCGGTGATGATCCAGTGCCGGCTGACCAGGCGGGCGGTGACGCTGCCGGTGTTGGTGACGGTGATCGTGTAGGCGAATACGAAATGGTTCTTGGCGGGATCCGACTGGTCCTCGATGAACGTGACCCTGGGCTGCACCGATATCTGGTAGCGTTTGCTCTCCGCCATCGTCCTGTTCCGTGCGCGCGACGCGCGCTTTTCTGCGATTATAGTCCTCGATGAAGCGCAATCTCCGCATCGCCCCGTCACTGCTGTCCGCGGACTTCGCGCGCCTCGGGGAGGAGGTGCGCGCCGTCACCGCGGCCGGCGCCGATTTCCTGCATTTCGACGTGATGGACAACCATTACGTTCCGAATCTCACGGTCGGACCGCTGGTCTGCGCGGCGATCAAGCCGCATGCGACGATCCCGATCGACGTGCACCTGATGGTGAAGCCGGTCGACCGCATCGTTCCCGATTTCGCGAAAGCGGGCGCATCGATCATCAGCTTCCATCCCGAGGCTTCGGAGCATGTCGACCGTACGATCGGGCTGATCCACGAGCAGGGCTGCAAGGCCGGCCTGGTGTTCAATCCCGCGACGCCGCTCGACTGGCTGATGCACGTGATCGACAAGCTCGACCTGGTGCTGATCATGTCGGTCAACCCCGGCTTCGGCGGCCAGTCCTTCATCCCCCATGCCCTCGAGAAGCTGAGGGCGGCGCGCAAGCTCGTCGACGCCGCGATGGAGCGCAGCGGCCGCGAGATCCTGCTCGAGGTCGACGGCGGCGTGAAAGTCGACAACATCGGCGCCATCGCCGCCGCGGGCGCCGACACCTTCGTCGCCGGCAGCGCCGTCTTCGGCACGCCCGACTACCGCGCGACCATCGCCGCGATGCGCGCGCAGCTGGCCCCTGCCGGCGGCGCGCAGTGAATGGCGCGATCCGGAAGTCCTCCCGCATGATGACCGAAACCGAGTTCCGGGCACTGGCGGCACAAGGCTACAACCGCATTCCGCTGACGCTCGAGTCGTTCGCGGACCTCGACACGCCGCTGTCGCTCTACCTGAAGCTCGCGCACCAGCGCTACACGTTCCTGCTCGAGTCGGTCGTCGGCGGCGAGCGCTTCGGTCGCTATTCGTTCATCGGCCTGCCGGCGAAGCTGCGCATCCGCGTCAAATCCGGGCATATCGAGGTCGAGGACCGCGGCGGCGTCGTCGAGCGCCACGACGGCGACCCGCTCGCGTTCCTGCGCCAGTTCCTCGGCCGCTTTCGCGCAGCGCCCCAACCCGGCCTTCCGCGCTTCTGCGGCGGGCTCGCCGGCTATTTCGGCTACGACACGATCCGCTACATCGAGCGCAAGCTCGGCGGGCGCAGGAGCTCGCCTGCCGACGCACTGGGCGACCTGCCCGAGATGCTGCTGCTGCTGACCGACGAGCTCGCGGTCATCGACAACCTCGCCGGCAAGATCTACCTGATCGTCTACGCGGATCCGGGTGAGCCGAACGCCTACTGGAACGCGCAGGACCGGCTGCAGCAGCTGCGCAGGAAGCTGCGCACGCCGGCGCCGATTCCGTACCAGACCGCCACGTCGGTCACGGCCGCCGTGAGCGAGCTGGGCGCGGACGGTTTCCAGGCCGCAGTGCGCCGCGCCAAGGAGTACATTGCCGCCGGCGATGTCATGCAGGTCGTGCTGTCGCAGCGGATGCACCTGCCGTTCGCCGCCTCGCCGCTGTCGCTTTACCGAGCGCTGCGCTCGCTCAATCCTTCGCCGTACATGTTCTATTACGACCTTGGCGATTTCCACGTCGTCGGCGCCTCGCCCGAGATCCTCGTCCGCAAGGAGGGCCAGACGGTCACGCTGCGGCCGATCGCCGGCACGCGCCCGCGCGGCGCGACCCGCGAGGCCGACGAGGAGCTCGCGCGCGAGCTCGCCGCCGACCCGAAGGAGATCGCCGAGCACGTGATGCTGCTCGACCTCGGGCGCAACGACGTCGGCCACGTCGCGACGACCGGCAGCGTGCGCGTCACCGAGCGGCTCGCGATCGAGCGCTATTCGCACGTCATGCACATGGTGTCGAACGTCGAGGGTGACCTGCCGCCGGAAACGACGAGCTTCGACGTGCTCGCCGCGAGCTTCCCCGCCGGGACGGTCAGCGGCGCGCCCAAGGTCCGCGCGATGGAGATCATCGACGAGCTCGAGCCGACGCCGCGCGGCGTCTACGCCGGCGCCGTCGGCTACATCAGCTTCCAGGACGACATGGACCTCGCGATCGCGATCCGCACCGCAGTGATCCGCGACGGCATGCTCTACGTGCAGGCCGGCGGCGGGATCGTCCACGACTCGGTGCCCGAGACCGAGTGGCAGGAGACGCTGAACAAGGCGCGCGCGGTGCTGCGCGCCGCGGAGATGGTGCAGCTCGGGCTCGACGCCGAGCCTTGACGATCCCGGCGATCCTCGGGCTGTGCCTGCTCGCCGGCGTCGGCTGGTTCGTCTGGGACAGCCTGAAGATCCGCGAGTCGGCTAACGATGCGATGCGCGCCGCCTGCGACTCCCGGGGCATGTATTTCCTCGACGACACCGTGGCGCTGCGGTCGCTGAAGCCGGTGCGAAACGACGAAGGGCGGATCGTGCTGCGGCGCGTCTACGAGTTCGAGTACAGCGACACCGGGCACAACCGGCGCCAGGGGAGCATCACCCTGGTGGCGGATGTCGTCGTCGCGCTCGACGTCGGGCTGCGGCGGGTCGCGGGCCAGGAATCCCTGCCATGACCGGTCGCGGCTGTGGCTGCGGCGCGCCGGATGTTCAGGGACGCGCGCAGCGACGGCCCTTCCACTGATAAGATTGGCGACCATGCGCAATCGACGTACTGTCCGTTGTCCCGTCCGGTCGACCGACCGGTGGTGGCGCTAGCCCACCCAACCCTCGCCCGATCCCGTCCGCAGCCGGCGCGGCCCGACCAGCGCGCAGGAAACCTCGGCCAACAGCGGGTCCATCCATCGACCACAAAGACCCTGCGGGATCGGTGGAGCAGGTGCCAACATGCTGCTGATGCTCGACAATTACGACAGCTTCACCTGGAACCTCGTCCAGTACCTGGGCGAGCTGGGCGCGGCTGTCAAGGTGGTGCGCAACGACGCGATCACCCTCGACGAGATCGAGGCGCTGCAGCCTGAGCGGATCGTCATCTCGCCCGGTCCCTGCACCCCCACCGAGGCGGGCATCTCGGTGCCGCTGGTCAGGCGCTTCGCGGGAAAGATCCCGCTGCTCGGCGTGTGCCTGGGGCACCAGGCGATCGGCCAGGCGTTCGGCGGGCGGATCATCCGTGCCCAGCGCGTGATGCACGGCAAGCTTTCGTCGATCGTCCATGACGGTCGCGGCGTGTTCAGGAGCCTGCCGTCGCCTTTCGCTGCGACCCGCTACCACTCGCTCGCCATCGAGCGCTCGAGCCTGCCGCCGGTGCTCGACGTCACGGCGACGTCGGAAGACGGCGAGATCATGGGCGTGCGCCACCGCGAGTTCGCCATCGAGGGGGTCCAGTTCCATCCCGAGGCGATCCTCACCGAGCACGGGAAGAAGCTGCTCGCCAACTTCCTGGCCGCGGCGGTTTAAACTCCCGCCCGATGGGCCCGCGGGCGCCGGCCCCGCGCGACCCCCGATCCCCCGAACCGACCCATGTCCATCACGCTCCAGGACGCGCTGCAGCGCACGATCGAGCACCGCGAGATCTTCCACGACGAGATGCTGTCGATCATGCGGCGGATCATGCGCGGCGAAGTCTCGCCGGTGATGATCGCCGCGCTGACGATCGGCCTGCGCGTCAAGAAGGAGACGATCGGCGAGATCACCGCTGCCGCGCAGGTGATGCGCGAGTTCGCGAGCAACGTCGAGGTCGCCGACCCCGGGAGCCTGCTCGACATCGTCGGCACCGGCGGCGACGCGTCGCACACCTTCAACATCTCGACGGCATCGATGTTCGTCGCGGCGGCAGCAGGCGCGCGCGTGGCCAAGCACGGCAACCGCTCGGTGTCGTCGAAATCGGGGAGCGCGGACGCGCTGGAGGCGCTGGGCGCCAACATCATGCTGACGCCCGCGCAGGTCGCGGCCTGCATCGAGCGGACCGGCGTGGGCTTCATGTTCGCCCCGACGCATCACGGCGCGATGAAGCACGCGGCACCTGTGCGCAAGGAGCTCGGCGTGCGAACGATCTTCAACATCCTGGGGCCGCTCACCAACCCGGCGGGGGCGGCGAACCACCTGATCGGGGTGTTCCACCCGGATCTCGTCGGCATCCACGTGCGCGTGCTGCAGCGCCTGGGGAGCAGGCGGGCGATCGTCGTCTGGGGCAAGGACGGCATGGACGAGGTGTCGCTGGGCGCGGCGACGATGGTCGGGGAGCTCTGCGACGGGGAGATCCGCG
>JAGXBK010000114.1 GCA_018971195.1 Betaproteobacteria bacterium | reverse complement strand
CCTATTGCCAGGCGCGCGAGACCGTCCCGGTGCACGCGAAATTCGAGGACGACTGGGCGATCCTCACCCGCTTCTCGCGTCCCGCGCCTTTCCGCTACGACCGCGACATCACGGTCTTCCGGCGCATCGACGTTTAGTGGCGACGCAGCGACGAGCACCACCGCAACGTCACGTTCGAGGCGGACGAGGCCGTCCGGATCCTGCGCGACAGCGGCGTCGAGGCGGAAGTGCGCTCGTCGTTCGGCAGCGAGAGCCTGCCTGCCGGCCTGGTGGTGGTCGCCGGAACGCGGAGCGTCGAGCGCAGCTGACGCCAGACTACCCCGCCGCAGCGCTCAGGGCTTCAGCGCGACGACCTTGCCGCCCTTCATCACGTAGATCGGCGTGCCGTGCATGCGAGCGATCTCGCGCGCGCGCCGCGCGGCGCGGCGCAGGGCGCGCAGCCCAGCGCGGGCCTGATCGCTGGGGCCAGTCTGTCGGGGCTTTGCCTTCGCTGTCACGGATGTTCTTGCAGCAACCTGGATTCGGAGCCTGAATTATCGTACACCATCCACGCGTCGGCCAACGACCGATAGATGCGATCGAAGTTCGCCCAGCTCCGCGCGAAGCGCCGCAGCACGTCCTCGCGCGGCACGTCGTGGCCGCCCTGCTTGACCCGCGCGGCGATCCGCTTGAGTGCGAGCTGCGGCGAATCGATCTTCAGGTAGACGATCTCGACCCGATAGCCGCTTGCCTTCCAATTGCCGAGGCGGCTGGCATACGTCCGGCCGCTCAGGGTCGTCTCGAAGGCGAAGCTCGTGTGCGTTCGGGCGAGACGGTCCAGTTCGGCCAGGAATACCCGCCCCGCCGCCACGGCCGCAATCTCCGGCCGCAGGGCCGACAGTCCGCCCGCGATCAGGTCGGCGTTCACGAACTGGACGACATCCGCGTCCTTCGCGAGGAACTCGCGGGCGAAAGTCGTCTTGCCGGCACCGTTGGGGCCTGCGATCACGATGCATCGCGGCGCTCGGGTCACGCGCTGCGTCTTCATTGCGGCGCATCCTGATTCACGGCCTGAAAACGCTCCATATCTTCCGCGCTTTCGCGGGAACGGCACCGGGGACGCCGAGGCGACCTACGCCGTCGAATGACGTAGTGCAACGCTACGCCTACCGCTTCAGCTCGGGCACCTGCGTACTTGATCAGCCGGTAGATGAAGCTGATGGCGGTGAAGGTCTTGCCGCTGCCGGTCGCCATCTGGATCAGGGCGCGCGGCTTGTTGGCGGCGAAGCTCCTCTCCAGGTTGCGGATGGCGGTGATCTGCGCGGGCCACAGCTTGTGGTCGCCCCATTCGGTGACCAACTCGGGCATCGAGCGGACGCCGGCGAGCAAAGTGACGGGGGCTTCCTCTGCGCCGGGCGCTCCCTCACCCCTACCCCTCTCCCCAAGGGAGAGGGGAGGGATGCGAGCCAGCCGGCCAGCGTTTCGGGCCGATGGAAGGCGAAGACGTTGCGCGCCCGTGGCTCGGGATCGAGGCCGTTGGTGAAATGCGTTTCGGCGCCCGCTGACTCATAGACGAACGGCAGGGGCCTGCGCCATGCGGGCAGGCTCGCAGGCAATCCCTGCGCGTACCTGGTGGACTGAGCTTCGGGCGACAACGGCTCCTCCCGGGGGCGATGCCAGCACCGGGGAGGAGAAGGTTCAAAAGCGAAGAATCGTGACCGGATACTTGGCCGAGGCGCCGCCCGGCGGGGTTCATGCGTCTTATACATATCGCGGGCGACGTGCATGGAAAAGCGCCACTTTCAATGCACGTCGCCCGCAGCCCTACAGCAGCACCCCCGAGAAGTTCGCATCCTCGCGGCAACCGTTGGGGAGGTTCGCAGCGAGTCGTCCCTCGAGCCCCTGCGCGGTAGCCTTGACCTCGTAGAGCGTCGCGGTCGTCGTGTAATTGAGGTTGCCGGTGCACGCATACGACGCGCTCGGCATGTCGAAGAGCTGGCCCCATTGCAAGGTCGCGCCCGAGATCGTGCAGGTCGCGCCGCTGGCGTAGGTGAACGTCAGCGTGGCCGAAGTCGTCGTCTGCGACACCGCCAGCGAGTAGTTGTCGGAGTAGGGACCGTTGGCCGAAGCGCTGCTGCAGCTCGAGTAGGTGCCCGCCTGCGCGCCAATGTAGTTGCCCCCGAGCGCGATCTGGGTCAGCGGCTCGCGCTCGATGCTCTTGCTGAAGCTGCCCACGCCGGGCACCGTGTACGCGAGCGTCGCGTGATAGGCATCGAGGCTGCTGGGCGTGAAGCTCCCCGTGCCGACCGCCTGCGCGTCCGGATGATCGGCGGGATTCCAGGGATTCGCCCAGAACGTGCCCTGGGTCGCGTACAGGTTCCCGGAATAGCGCGTCCCGTCCCAGGTGAGCTCGGCGCTGTACCAGGTCGGACTGTGATCCGCACCGTAGATGAAGAACGTGACGAACATGAAGGCATCGGACTGCACGACGTTCGCGCCCCAGCCGGACTCCTGCGGCACCCACCACAGGTCGGTGAAATCGGTCGCGCGAGCGGTGGCGGGAAGGAGGAAGGCGGCGATCAGCGCGACGCGCGCGAGCAAAGGCTTGACAGCGGACATGGTGGACACCTGCGGTTGACGATGTGATCGAGTGTATCCGGATATCCGCAGGGCAGGAACGATGAAACAAACTGAAACCCGGGTCGTACGGGAAATCCGCAAGGGGGTGGCAGGCGCCGGTCACCAGACCAGCAGCACGCTCGCGCCGCCGTCGGTGCGTGTGTCGGTTCGCGTGTGCAGTCCCGCGACCGTGCGCGCGAACAACGCGAGCGGCGTGTCGAAATCGGGGAGCGTGCGCACCGTCTCGATTGGTCCGCGGGCCCGATCCAGGCGCTCGAGCGTCACCATTGCCACCCACAGCGGGCGCGGCGCCGGCACGTCCTGGGCGATGACGTCCGCGACGTGCCAGAAGCGCACGACCGCGCGCGTGCGCGCGTCGACCGCACGATCGAAGGTAAGCGCAGCGGCCTCGCCGTGGTTGAGCTTGGGCAGCACCGGGAGCTTGTCGATCGGTGTCGAGGGCAGCAGCCACAGCAGCGTCGCCTTCGACGACCACGCAGGGGGCACTCGCCAACCTCCCGCGCCGAGGACGCGCGCAACCGTCGCGGCGTCGGCGACCCATTGCACGCGGAAAGGCTCCTCGTCGCGACCCGCGAGCTCGGAACGCGCTGCCGCGACCCCGAGCCAGGCACCCTCCTGCCACGCATCGAACCCCATCGACCTCGACGCCGCCGGTTTCGCATAGCGCGCCAGATCGACGGCGTGGTTCTTGGCGATGTAGGCGCCGCCGGACAGGGCGACCGTCGCCGCCACGAGCAGGGTGACGGGCAGTGCGCGCAGCGGCGGGTCGTGGGCATGCGTCGTGCAGGCGATGGTCAGCAGCGATATCCAGGCGAGACCCAGCGCGAGGCTTGCCGCGACGTCGGAAAACCAGTGGACGCCGAGGTAGATGCGCGAGAACGCGACCGTCAGGATCGCGACCGCGGCCGTCAGCGCGATCACACCTTTCTGCCAGCCGGGCTTGCCGCGGCCGATGAGGGAGGCCAGGAAGCCGTAGACGACCATGCTGACCGCCGCGTGCCCGCTGGGGAACGACATCGTGTCGATCGCCGCGTAATCGTTGAGCGGCCGTACGCGGCCGACCGCGTGCTTCAGTGCCAGCACCGAGATTGCGGCGAACACGACGGCGCCGATCCAGTACGCCAACGTTCGCAGGCGCCGCGTCAGCGCGAGCCACAGCGCGACGATGCCGATGACCGGGACCATCACGTAGGCGCCGCCGAGCTCGGTGACCGCGACCATCACGCTGTCGCCCCACCCGGTGCGCAGCGCCTGCAGCGCGTCGTAGATCGACCGATCGAGCCTGACCAGGGGATCGCCGCTGACCACATCCTGGAGGATCCCGAGGAACAACCACGCTGCGCCGATCAGCGCCACTGCCGACATGAGCAGGACCCCGGACTCGGGCCGCTCGGGGTCGAACAGCGACAAGACCGCGCGCGACACGACGCCGCGCCCCGCACGCGCGCGGGCGACGACGCGATCGCGCAGCCAGACGACGACCGGGCTTCCGTAATGGATCGCCAGGCGCGTCAGGTACGCGACCAGCCACAGCCCGGTGAGCAGGACCGCGACGAGAATCACCAGCCGCGAGCTGACGGCTCCGGCGAGTTGCAGCGAAGCACCGAACAGGATGCCCGGGAGCATGTGCGCCGCCGCCCAGCCGAAGGCGGACAGCACGTTCATCACATAGAATTGCACGGGCGGCATGCTCGACATGCCTGCGATGACCGGAACGATCGCGCGCACCGGACCCAGGAAGCGGCCGAGGAACACGCTCTTCCCGCCGTTGCGCTCGAAATAGGCCTGCCCGCGCGCGAGCAGCCCGGGATGCTGCCGCAGCGGCCACATCGCGCGGATGCGCTCGCGGTAGTGACGGCCGAGCCAGTAGCTTGCGCCGTCGCCGAGAATCGCGCCGACGACCGCGGTGGCCGCGGCAAGCCAGGGGTCGAGCGTCTTGAGCCCGACGAGCACGCCACCGGCGAATACGATCGAGCTTCCCGGCACGAGGGTACCGACGACGGCCAGCGCTTCGAGGAATGCCGCGGCGAAAATCGCAGCCAGCGCCAGCGCCGGATGCGCAGACAGGTAGCCGATCAGTGATTGGAGGTGCGATTCCAGGGCGAGCCGGTGCCCGGCAGGGGCCGGGTCGATGGGATTCCGGGCGAGGCCGGCGACGCTCGCATCATCGCACGAGCCGCGCGCGAATCAGGACGCGCATAACAGCGCACGAGCCGCGCGCGGATCAGAACGCGCGGATCAGCGTGAAGCCCGCCTGCCGGTACGAATAGTCGGGGGCGTCGACGTAGCCGGTCGACCGGTTGTAGGTCGCGTACGCCACGAGCCTGAGATTCCCCGACAGCGCGCCTTCGGCGCGCAGCTCGGCCATGCGCACCGGATGCCTATCGTTGCCGTCGATGGTCTCGCGCCCCGCACCGAGCGCGCCCGACAGCGTCCAGCTACCGATGTGCCGGCGCATCGACAGCGCGCCCACCCACTGCCGGTAGCGATCCGGATTGAAATACGCGCCACCAACGTCGTCCTTGCTGCTGCGGTATTGCCGCCAGCGAAGCTCGGTGTTGAGGCCCCAGGCCGGCACCGCCTGCCAGATCAGACGCGCGCGAAGCTGCGTGCGGTCGTTGCCGTCGGTGAACGGCTGCCAGCCGACGAAGCCGATTGCCGTGATGCGCTCAGCGAACGTGTGCTCGACGCTCGCGGCGAAAAGACCGTAGGCGATGCCGCGCTCGATCGCTTTCTGCGTCTCGACGAGGTCGCCCGCGGCCATCAGCTCGACGCCGGTATCGGTCGCCGGGCGCAGGCTCCAGGTCGCATCGCCAATGGCGCGCGTGTGACCGGCGACCTGCACGACGCCCGCCTTGGCATCGATGCTGACGAGGCTGTGCGGGTCCTGACTGCGCCACAGCCCGAGGACACCGCTCGCCTCGCGGTCCCACCCCGCCTGCGAGTAGCGCGTCGCCTGGAGCGCCACGCCGGCGTAATCGAAGTACGACACGTAGGGGTACAGGCCGCCCGCCTGCAGGCGCGTCGCGTGGAAGCCATCGGTGTCGCTCGCGACGTCGATGCCGCCGAGGATCGCGGGCATCGCGCTTGCGTCGGAAAGGCCCGCTGACGCCGGCGCGGCGCGCGCCACGCCGACTCCCGTCATCGCGAGCGCCGCCAGCGCGAGCGCCGCCGCGCAGGCGGCGACCGGGCGGCAAGTCACTTCGTGCCCCAGGACTTGCGCAGCCCGAGGATCTCCGAGAAATAGCCGGCGACGCAGGCCGGCTGCAGGATCAGGCTGTAGACGAATGCGTAGACCAGGAAGCCGCCGACGTTGCGGCGCACGCGCAGGCCGTTGTGCGCGAACATCTGCGCGCCGACGTGATACATGACGTAGTTGACGAGCAGCGCCATCGGCAGCAGCGCGAGGGTCATCGGCCCGGCGACCCAGTAGACGCCGAACAGCGCCAGGACCATGCCCGGGATGAAGAACAGCGTGTAGGCGAGGTCGAGCCACGGGAACAGCAGGTTCCACCAGACGAACAGCGTCGACAGCCGCGGCTTGAGCAGAATGCGGGGGAAGGTCCGGAACGCCTCGATCATGCCACGCGCCCAGCGCTGCCGCTGCCGGATGAACTGGCGCAGGGTGTCCGGCGCGTTGGTGAAGCAGCAGGCATCCTCGGCGTGACCGACGCGATAGCCGCGCGCGAGCAGCGCCCAGGTCAGCACGATGTCCTCGCCGACGCAATCGGCCCAGCCGCCGACTTCGCTCAACGCCGCGCGATCGTAGATCGAGAACGCGCCCTGGGCGACCAGCGTGCCCTGGAAGAGCGACTGCACGCGCTTGATCGCCGCGATGCCGTGGAAATAATCCCATTCCTGCGCCTTGGTCACCCAGTTGCGCCGCGAATTGCGCACCAGCATCGTGCCGGCGACCGCGCGCGTGTTGGGCGGATCGGACAGGTAGCGTCCGACCAGGTTGCGCAGCGCGTCGCGATACAGGTACGAGTCGCCGTCGAGGGTCACGATGATGTCGTTGCCGGCCTCCCGGAGCCCGCGGTTGAGGGCCGCCGACTTGCCGGCATTGGCGGGCTGGCAGATCAGGTGCAGCCATTCGTACTCCAGCGCCCCGACGATCGCCGCCGTGCGGTCGCGCGAGCCGTCGTCGATGACGAACACCTCGAACTCCCCCGGATAGTTCTGGTGGGCGATCGAGCGCAGCGTATCGGCGATCGACGCCTCTTCGTTGTAGGCGGCGATCAGGATCGACACCGCAGGGTACCGGTCGACGTCGCGCCGCGGCGGACGCCGGTCGAGCATCAAGCTCATGATCAGGAACGCGTTCATGAACCCGGGGACCAGCGCGATGCCGCCGACGATGATCAGGGCCAGCGCGTGGCCGACCAGCCCCGAGAGCTCGGAGATCCACGGCAGGGCGACCCAGACCGAAAGTGCGAACCAGCCGGCGCTCGCCGCCAGCGCGACGGTGAACTTGAGGCGGACGCCGACGTACAGGGGCGAATTCGACGTGAGGATGTCACCGGAGGCGACGACCCGGTCATAGGTGGCATCCGCGAGGGGCCGGATGGCGTCGCGGGCGCGCGCAGCCGCGGCGCCCTGCGCAGGCAGAGGTTGCGGCTCGATCGACGGTGCCTTCTTGCGCGCCGTCGATTCGCGCAGGTCCTTGGAGATGTCGTTGCTCATGATGGGCCCGTAGTGCAAGGCCCATGCCGCCGGCGGACGGTGGAACAGCTTGCGGGCTACAACCTCGCGCCGGGCTCCGGTTTTGCCCTACCATTCGCGTATCGGCCTGCCGCTCTTCCGCAGGCGTCCTGTCGCTTCCGAGCGCGTCGATTCAGACTCCGTGCAGACTCCGTGGACTCAGACCCCTTTGCCGCCGAGCTCCAGCGCCATCGCCGCTACCTGCTGCGGGTGGCGCAGCTTCAATTGCGCGACCACGACGCCGCCGCGTTCGACGAGGAAGTCGCCCTCGAGGACTTCGATCCGCTGTTCCGGGACGATGGCGGGTCGGCGACGCCACCGGCGGAATGGGGCGATCCCGAAAGCGCGCTGTCCCGCCGCGAGTTCTTCGACATGCTGGACTTCTGCCTCGACAAGCTCCCTCCGAACACCGCCCGGGTGTTCATGATGCGCGAGGTGATGGAGCTCGAGACTGACGAGATAGGTAAGGAATTGACGATTACCGCGAACAATCTTTGGGTGATCCTGTATCGGGCGAGGATGGCCTTGCGCCAGTGCCTCGAGCAGAACTGGTTTTCGGGGCAGGCTCGCGCCTCACCCGGCAACTGAGGAAGCCCGTACGCGACATGCTGCTGCATCGACTGACGCACATGGTGCCCTGCAAGGAAGCCTCGCGGCTCCTCTCCCAGCGCGAGGAGCGCCGGTTCGCGCTCGGCGAGCGCGTCAGGCTGCGCCTGCATCTGGCAGCGTGCGCGCGCTTCGAGCGGCAGCTCGCCTTCATGCGCGATGCCATGTCGCACTACCGGAAGTGAGCCGACGATGCTGACACTGACGATCAACGGCAAGCCGATGGAGCTCGCGACGGCAACGGCCACTCTCGCCGAGGTCGTGACGCGGATGGGCCTCGAAGGCAAGCGCATCGCGATCGAGAGGAACGGCGAGATCGTCCCGCGCAGCCGCTACGCGATCACCCTGGTCGCGAGTGGCGACCGGCTGGAGATCGTCGGCGCCGTTGGCGGGGGTTGAACCGCGGTGGCGGTACCTGGCCGCCGCCTGCACAGACGCAGGGCCGCCGAGCCCCGGCGAAGCGCCCCTCGCCGGAGTAAAATGCCAGGCATGAACGCACCCGCCAGCCCGTCTTCCATGGTCGACCCGCTCATGGTCGCCGGCCGCGCCTATCGGTCGCGGCTGATCGTCGGCACCGGCAAGTACCGCGACTTCAACGAGACGCGCGCTGCGATCGTCGCCTCGGGTGCCGAGATCGTGACCGTCGCCATCCGCAGGACCAACCTCGGGCAGAACGCGGACGAGCCGTCGCTGCTGGAGGCGCTGCCCGCC
>JAGXBK010000283.1 GCA_018971195.1 Betaproteobacteria bacterium | reverse complement strand
CGGCGATTAGCGGTGCTTCCGAACGATGCCGAAGCGCAGGCGCTGCTCGCGCGCGCCGAGGCCGGGCTCGCACAGGGACCCGTCGTCGGACGCAACGACCCCTGCCCCTGCGGCAGCGGCAGGCGCTACAAGCAATGCCACGGCGCGCTGGGGGGACCGGCAACGGGCGCGACGCGGTCGGGGGTGGGGTCGGGGGCGGGAGCGGCGCCTACGGCGACCGCGCCTCCATCGTCGCTACCGCAATCGACAGCGCCTTCCTCCAGCGCTGCCGCGGCACTGGCGCAGCAGGGGATCGATGCGCATCGCCGAGGCGACGTCGACGCCGCCGAGCGCGCGTATCGCGCCGCGCTCACGCAAGACGCCGAACAGCCGCTGGCACTGCACTACCTCGGTGTCGTCCTGTATCAACGCGGGCGCCCGGCCGAGGCCCTTCCGTTGCTCGAGCGTGCCGCCGCACTTGTCCCGCGCGAGCCCGAATTCCACAACAACCTGGGACTCGCGCTCGCCGCGCTCGACCGCAACGACGACGCAGTCGCTGCCTACCGGCGCTCGCTCGCGCAGAAGCCGGACCACGCGACGGCGTGGAACAACCTCGGCCTCGCGCTGCAGGCGATGAACCGCCTCCCCGAAGCCATCGAGGCGTACCGCCGGGCGCTGGCGTACGCGCCGGCATTCGCGCATGCCCACTGGAACCTGGCATTGGGGCTGCTCGCCCACGGCGACGAAGCCGAAGGCTGGCGCGAATACGAATGGCGGCTCTCCCTGCCGGAGCTCGGCGGACGCGCGGGCCCGCCTCCGGCGCCGCGCTGGCAGGGCGAGGACCTGGCGGGAAAGACGCTGCTGCTCACCACCGAGCAGGGCCTGGGCGATGCGATCCACTTCGTACGCTACGCGTCCGCGCTGGCTGCGCGCGGCGCTCGCGTGGTCGTGCAGACACCCCCGGCGCTGCAGCGACTCCTGGCGAGCGCTCCCGGCGTCGCGTCGACCATCACCGCTGACGACGCGCCCCCGGAATGCGATTTCTCGATTCCGCTGCTGTCGGTCCCGGGCGCGCTCGGCGCGAGCTCGAACGACCCGGACTGCACCGTGCCCTACCTGCGGGTCGACGCCGCAAGGCGGGCGGACGTCGCCGCGCGGATCGCGGGCATCGCCGGGGCATCGCGCCGGATCGGCATTGCGTGGTCGGGATCAAGGCAGAATGCCAACGATGGCCGCCGCTCGATCCCGCTGTCGGCGCTGGTTCGCCTTTTCGCCCTCCCGGGAATCGCGTGGTTCTCGCTGCAGAAAGGTGCAGGGGAGGAACAGATCGCGCAGGTCCCCGCCGCGGCGGCGGCGCTGGCACTGCTCGATGCGCGCAACGATTTCGACGGCACCGCGGCGATGGTCGACGTGCTCGACGCGGTGGTCAGCGTCGACACCAGCATCGCCCATCTCGCCGGCGCGCTGGGCAAGCCCGTCCACGTCCTGCTTCCGTTCGCGCCGGACTGGCGCTGGGGAATCACGGGCGACACGACGCCGTGGTACCCGACGGCGCGCCTCCACCGCCAGCCCGCAACGGGTGACTGGGCGAGCGCCATCGACGCGCTGAGCGATGCGCTTACGCGTTGACGAAAACCCGGGACGCAGAAACCAGGGACGGACCACGTTTTTCCAAACCCGGGACGGACCACCTTTTTCCGGGTT
>JAGXBK010000113.1 GCA_018971195.1 Betaproteobacteria bacterium | reverse complement strand
GCCAGCACGCAGCGCGGCTCGGTGACGAGCGCGCGCGCAAGCGCCACGCGCTGGCGTTCCCCGCCCGACAGCTCGCCGGGCAGGTGCCTCAACCGTGGACCCAGCCCCACGCGCTCGAGCATGCTCGCGGCCACGGCTTTTGCTTTGTCGGGTGCTATGCGCCGGATGCGCAGCGGCATCGCGACGTTCTCGAGCGCCGAGAATTCCGGCAGCAGGTGATGGAACTGATAGATGAATCCCAGTGCCCGGTTGCGCAGCTTGCCGCGTGCCGCTTCCGACAGCGTGGCGAGCGCAACGCCCTCGACGCTCACCTCGCCCGCACTCGGCAGGTCGAGACCGCCCAGCAGATGCAGCAGCGTGCTCTTGCCGGATCCGGACGCGCCGACGATGGCGACGCGCTCACCCTGCGCGACGTCGAGGTCGATGCCGAGCAGCACCGGGACCTCGAGTGGGCCGCTGCGGTAGGTCTTGCGCAGGTTGCGACAGGCGACGACCGGCGTTCCCGGCGCGCTCGCCCCGCGCTCACTCATAGCGCAGCGCTTCGGCGGGATTGACCCGCGCCGCGCGGAAGCTGGGGTAAAGCGTCGCGATCAGCGCCAGCACCAGCGCGATGGCGGCGATCGTGATCACGTCGCCGCGCTGCAGGTCCGACGGCAGGTCGCTGATGTAATAGACGCTTTTGTCGAGGAACTGGATGTGGAACGTTCGCTCGATCGCCGGGAGCACCGTCTCGACATTCAATGCGAGCAGCACGCCGCTGACCACGCCGATCAGCGTGCCGATGATCCCGATCAGCGCACCCTGGATGATGAAGATGATCATCACCGACGACGGCGCCGCGCCCAGCGTGCGCAGGATCGCGATGTCGGCCTTCTTGTCCTGCACGACCATCACCTGGGCCGACACGATGTTGAATGCGGCGACCGCGACGATCAGCGTCAGGATGATGAACATCACGCGCTTCTCGATCGCGACGGCGCGAAAGAAGTTCGCGTGGTTCTGGGTCCAGTCGCGCACCTGGACATCCCCTGGCATCGAGGCCTGCAGCTCGGACGCGACACGCGGCGCGGCGAACATGTCGTCGAGCTTGAGCCGCACGCCGGTCGCGCCGTCGAGGCGGTAGAGCTTCTCGGCGTCGTCGATGTTGATGAACGCGAGTCCGCTGTCGAACTCGTACATGCCGACCTCGAACAGGCCGCTGATCTTGAAGGTCTTCAGTCTCGGCAATGCGCCGGCAGGCGTCACGTTGCCCTGGGGCGTGATCGCGACGACGCGATCGCCGACCTGCACGCCGAGCGCTCGCGCGAGCTCGACGCCGAGGACGATGTTGAAGCTCCCCGGCGTGAGCGACGCGAGCGACCCGCGGCGCATATGGTTGGCGATGTCCTCGACCTTGTCCTCCTGACGGGGGTCGATGCCGCGCAGCAACGCCCCGCGGTTGACGTCCCCTTCCGACAGCATCGCTTCGCCCAGGACATAGGGTGCGGTCGCCACCACGTGCGGATTCCTGCGCGCGACCGCGGCGATCTCCGCCGGGTCGGTCAAGTCGGGGAAACCGCGGATCTCGACGTGCGAGGCCACCGACAGGATCCGGTTGCGCAGTTCCTGCTGGAAGCCATTCATCACCGACAGAACCACGATCAGCGCAGCGACGCCCAGCGCGATTCCCGCCATCGAGACCAGCGAGATGAACGAGATGAACGAATTGCGACCCGACCCCTTGCGCGCGCGGGTGTAGCGCAGCCCCACGGCCAGTTCGTACGGCGACAAGATCGTTCCGGAGGGTGTCGAGAAGGGGTGCCGTGATCGCGGGCCGGAGGAGCGGATCCGCGGCCCGGAGCATCGAAGTCGGCGGATTATCGCATGCTAGACTGCCCCGGCGCAGCGCTGCCTGCGATCGGCGGCGCCATTCCTGCCGCCATACGCGGTCGCGGTTCACGGCCGCGACTGCGGGGCGGCCGCGGACCGGGCGCCACCCGCACGCATTGCCGCCGCGCGTCACGATGCCGCTCGTACTCGTCGCCCCCGGATTGCTTTCGTCGCCCGCCGCTGCGTTCGAGCGCGACCGCGCATTCGCGACGCTCGCAGCCCACGCGGACGGCGCGCGGATCCATCGCGGGGGGATTGCCGCAGCAATGCTCGCGGCGTCGCAATGCCCGATCGACACGCCGGTCGCGCCGCTCGCTGCGCTCGGCGCAGGCGCCGACCCGGGCAATGCTTTCGTGATCGTCGCCGATCCGGTGCATTTCGATGCCGGCCACAGCGATGTCGTGCTGACCCAGCGCGTCGACGACCTGGAGCGCGACGAAGCCGGCGCGCTGGTCGCGATGCTGTCCAACCACTTCATCGACGACGGCCTGCGCTTCGTCGCGCCGCAGGCGGACGCGTGGTTCGTGCTTGCCGCGCAGACGCAGGAGGTCGCGACCACCCCCGTCGATGCGGTCGTCGGGCACAGTCTGATCGCGCACCTGCCGCAGGGCCCGGGCGCAGGAACCTGGAAACGGTGGCAGGACGAAATCGGCATGCTGCTCCACGACCACCCGGTCAACGTGGCGCGTGAAGCGCGTGGTCGCCCGAGCGCCAACGCCGTCTGGTTCTGGGGCGGTGGGCGGCTCGCGGACGCGGGGACCGCGGTCGACGTCGCCGCTGCCGCCGGGCGCGCTGGCGACCTCGCGCGCGGCATAGCACTCGCGGGTCGTGGCAGCGTGGCGCCGTGGCCGCCTCCGGCCGGCTGGCTCGACCCAGCGCTGCGCCAACGCGGCGCCCGCGGGAACGGCACCTCGAACGCCGCCGCGACCATCGTCGTCACCGACACGGTCGCGAGCGCAGGCGACGTCGCGATGTTCGCGCGCGACTGGCTCGCACCGGCGCTGGTGCTGCTGGAAGGAGGACGCATCGACGCGCTGCACCTGGTCGCCGACGGTAGCGGCGTCGCGGCGGCATGGACTGCCGGAGCGCCGGGTCGGCTCGCGCGCCTGCGCGCGCGCTGGCGCAGGCAGTGCTTCCGCATCCCGATCGCGGCCGGCGAATGATCGCCGTGCCTCCTGCGCTCCCCGACCGGGCCTGCGGATGATCATCACCCGTCGAGCGGTTCCGGACACGGCGCAGACGCTGATCGCGGCCGGCGTGGCCCCCGTGCTCGCGCGAATCTACGCAGCACGCGGGATCGCGTCGGTCGCGGAGCTCGACCATTCGCTGGCGGCGCTGCCGGATTTCGCGTCGCTGCTGAACGTCGACCGGGCCGCCGACCGGCTCGCGATGGCGATCGCCCGCAGGGAGCGGATCCTGATCGTCGCCGATTACGACGCCGATGGCGCGACCGCCTGTGCCGTCGGCCTTCGCGGCCTGCGCATGATGGGCGCCGACGTCGAGTTCCTCGTCCCCAACCGCTTCGAGTTCGGCTACGGCCTGACCCCGGAGATCGTCGCGGTCGCCGCGCAGCGCGAGCCGCGGCTGATCGTCACCGTCGACAACGGCGTGGCGAGCGTCGACGGGGTCGCGGCCGCAGCCTCCCGCGGGATCGACGTGCTGGTCACCGATCACCACCTGCCGGGACCCGCCTTGCCCGAACCGGCGATCATCGTCAACCCCAACCAGCCCGGATGCAGGTTTCCGTCGAAGAACCTCGCCGGGGTGGGCGTCATGTTCTATGTGCTGTGCGCGCTCCGCGCGAGGCTGCGCGACACCGGCGCATTTGCCGATGGCGCGGGCCCCAACCTTGCCGCGCTGCTCGATCTGGTGGCGCTGGGCACGGTGGCCGACGTCGTCTGTCTCGATCAGGTGAACCGCATCCTGGTCGAGCAGGGGCTCGCGCGCATCCGGACCGCCCGGACGCAGCCTGGCATTGCCGCGCTGTTCGCCGTCGCCGGCCGCGACCTCCGCCGGGCAACCGCGGGCGACCTGGGGTTCGTCGCCGGCCCGAGACTCAACGCCGCCGGCCGCCTGGCCGACATGTCGGTCGGCATTCGCTGCCTGCTCGCAACGACCGATGCGCAGGCGCAGCCGCTCGCGCAGGAGCTCGACCGCCTGAACCGCGAGCGTCGCGACATCGAGGCGGCGATGCAGGAGCAGGCGCTGGCCGAGGTCGAGGCAGCCCACGCGCTCGCCAACGACCACGCGTACACGCTGTGCGTGCATCGTCCGCAGTGGCACCCGGGCGTGGTCGGCATCGTCGCATCGCGGCTCAAGGACCGCTATCACCGTCCGGTCATCGTCTTCGCGCAAAGCAGCGCCACGGAGCTCAGGGGTTCCGGGCGCTCGATCGCCGGGTTCCACCTGCGCGATGCCCTCGACCTTGTGGCCAAGCGCGCGCCCGGCACGCTGACGCGCTTCGGTGGGCACGCGCATGCCGCGGGCCTGTCGATTCCCGCCGACGCCCTGGCCCGCTTCGCCGAGGCGTTCGAATCGGTCGCGCGCGAGCGGCTGCCGGCCGCGGCGCTGCGCCCCACTCACGACAGCGACGGCGAGCTCCGGCGCGGGGAGCTGACGCTCGAACTCTGCGCGACGCTGCGCGCCCAGGTGTGGGGTCAGGGTTTCCCGCCCCCCGCCTTCGACGGCAGCTTCGACGTCGTCGCCCAGCGCATCGTCGGCGACGGACACGCAAAACTCACCCTCGAGCGCGATGGCGAGCGCCATTCCGCAATCGCCTTCCGCACCCCCGGGACGCTCCCGACGCGAATCCGGGCGCTCTACCGGCCGGAACTCAACCTGTGGAACGGCCTGCAGTCGGTCGAGCTGGTCATCGAGGGTTATGCCGCGGACTGAATGCCCGCGAGCCCACGATTGCGCAAAGCAGAATCGCAGCCCGCGGACGGTGACCAAGGCGGCGATCTCCGGTGCACCCGCGATGCGCCGCAGCACGTCGTCGCTTTTGAAATGTCATTGTTTATATTAACGTTTCTTAAGGGCATCGAACTCGTGGCGGCAACGCAACAACCTGCAGCGCATGGTTCAATATTCCTTGTGCGACGCAATATATTGCGCTAGATTACAACGCATTTTGCCGAGCCGACCCCACCCCGGGGTGGCCAGCGGGCTGCAATCATCGAAGGACTCGCGGATGCGTCTCACCGACAAGGTTTCGATCATCACCGGCGCCGGCCAGGGCATCGGCCGCGCGACGGCGCTCAAGTTCGCGTCGGAGGGTGCCAAGGTCGCGGTATGCGACATCAACACGGCGGCGGTCGAGGACACGGTCGAGGCGGTCCTCGATGCCGGCGGCGACGCCGCGGGCTTCCGGGTCGACGTGACCGACAAGGCGAGCATCGCCAGGATGGTGACCGGCGTCATGGCCAAGTGGGGCCGGATCGACACGCTGGTCAACAATGCCGGCATCGTCCAGGACGCGCAGTTCAAGAAGATGACCGACGAGCAGTTCGAGCGCGTCATCGACGTCAACCTCAAGGGCGTCTACCACTGCACCAAGGCGGTCGTCGACATCATGCTCGAGCAGAATTCGGGCGTGATCCTGAACGCGTCGTCGATCGTCGGGCTCTACGGCAACTTCGGGCAGACCAATTACGCGGCGACCAAGTTCGGGGTCATCGGCATGATGAAGACCTGGGCCCGGGAGCTCGGTCGCAAGGGCATCCGCGCCAATGCGATCTGTCCGGGCTTCATCGAGACGCCGATTCTTTCGTCGATCCCCGACAAGGTGATCAAGATGATGGAAGACAAGGTCCCGATGGGCCGCCTCGGCAAGCCCGAGGAAATCGCCAACACCTACGCCTGGCTCGCCTCCGACGAGGCGTCCTACATCAACGGCGCCGTCATCGAGGTTTCCGGCGGCTGCACGATCTGACCTGCGACAGCGCTCGGCTGCGTTTCAGCAGCCGAGCGGCGCATTTCATCCGAAGGGTGGGTTGAGCCGGATGCACGATCGGCGGTAGCATTTCGCGCCCGATGCCCCGATTACGGTCGCCTCCGATGATCCGCCCGCTGCCCCCGCCCGTCCTCCTCGCCCTGGCCTGCGTCGTCGCCGCGCCCGCCGGTGCCGTGACCATCGGTGGCAATCCGGGTCCGGCCCACAACTACGTCTGCCCGCACGCGGACGGGGGCCCGGCGCTCGACTGCTATTTCGATGCCGTCCAGCACCTGTATACGATGTGCCGCGACGTCAAGGCCATCGAGATCATCGAATTCGGCTACGACAAGTCGACCGAGGGCACCAACGGCGCGAAGACCGAGTATTGCCTCGACAAGCAGAAGCAGAACATCACGCATCCGTTCCTTGCGGCGCTGAAGCAGGCTTCGGTCTCGCGCCAGGCAGTCGCGGCGCTCAAGGGCCTCCAGCAGGTGTGGCTGTCTGCGCTGTCGAACCTGCAGTGGCGCAAGGGCGAATCCGATGCCGAGTACAAGTCGCGCGTCGTGCAACCTTACGAGGAGTTCAAGGACCGCATTGCCGCCATCCGCGGCGAGTACGCAAAGATCGAATCGCAGCGCGCACGCATGGCGGCGGCCGCGCACCGGAAACCGGCTTCGCCGGCGCACCGGACGGTGCTCGCGCAGGACAAGGCGAAACCGCGCTGAACGCACCGCAGCCTTCCGGGCCCCCCGCGACCGCCGTCGAATCCGAGCTCGAGGCGATCTTTCGCGAGGGTGGCACCCTTGCGCGTAAGCTTCCCGGCTTCCGTTTCCGGCCGCAGCAGCTCGCGATGGCGCAGGCGATCGCCCACGCGATCGCGCAGCGCGAGCCGCTGGTCGCCGAAGCCGGGACCGGCACCGGCAAGACCTTTGCCTACCTGGTTCCGGCGCTGCTCTACGGCGGCAAGGTGATCGTCTCCACCGGGACCAAGACGCTGCAGGACCAGCTCTACGAGCGCGATCTGCCGCTGGTCCGCGACGCGCTCGCCGTGCCGGCGACGGTCGCATTGCTCAAGGGCCGCGCCAACTACGTCTGTCATCACCACCTCGAGCGCACGGCACGCGAAGACCGCCTCCCGACGCGACAGGATGCGCGCTACCTTCCCAGGATCGTCGCCTTCGCGCGCGCAAGCCTGCGCGGCGACCGCGCCGAACTCGCCGACGTCCCCGAGGGTGCCGCCATCTGGCCGCTGGTGACGTCGACGCGCGACAACTGCCTCGGGTCGAAGTGCGCGTTCCACGGCGATTGCTTTGTCATCAAGGCGCGCCGGGAGGCCCAGGACGCCGACGTCGTCGTGGTCAATCACCACCTGTTCTTCGCCGACGTGACATTGCGCGACGAAGGACTCGCCGAGCTCCTGCCGGCGTGCAACACCGTGATCCTCGACGAGGCGCACCAGCTCCCCGACACCGCGACGCTGTTCTTCGGCGAGCAGACGGCCGCAGGCGCACTGGCCGAGCTCGCCCGCGACGCCGAGATCGTCGCGCGCACCGAGGCACGCGACGTGCCGGAGCTTGCCGACGCTGCGACCGACGTCGGCCCGGCGATCCGCAGATTGAGGCTTGCGCTGGGCGACGCGCCGGGCAAGCTCCCGCAGGGCTTGCTGGCCGGTCGAGCGGATTTCACCGACGCGCTCTCGGCATTGTCGCTGGCGCTGGACCGGCTTGCCGCCGAGCTTGGACGGTTCTCCCAGCGCAGCGAGGACCTCGCCGCCGTCGCACACCGAGCCGATGAAGCCGCGCAGCGCCTCGCCCGATGGAGCGCCGGATTGGCCGGCGGCGACGATGCTCCGGGTGAATGGGTGCGCTGGGTCGATGTCGGTGCACAGGGATTCCAGCTGCACGCGTCGCCGCTGTCGGTGGCCGAGGTCTTCCGGCGGCAGGTCGACGCCACCGGCCGCGCCTGGATCTTCACGTCGGCGACGCTCTCGGTCGGCGGCGACTTCACGCATTACGCGGCGCAACTCGGACTGGGCGACGCCGCCACCGGTTGCTGGGAGAGTCCGTTCGATTATGGCGAGCAGGCGCTGCTCTATGTCCCGCGCGGCCTCCCGCCGCCCAACACCCCCGAGCACACGCGCGCCGTCGTCGACGCCGCCCTGCCGGTGCTGAAGGCCAGCGGCGGGCGCGCGTTCATGCTGTTCACGACGCTGCGCGCGCTGTCCGCGGCGCGCGAATGCCTCGCCGACGCGCTGGCGCGCGAAGGGCTCGGTTTCCCGCTGCTGGTCCAGGGCGACGGATCGAAGACCGACCTGCTGCTGCGCTTCCGCGCGCTCGGCAATGCGGTTCTGCTCGGAAGTGCGAGTTTCTGGGAAGGCGTCGACGTGCCCGGCGACGCGCTGTCGGTCGTCGTGATCGACAAGCTTCCCTTCGCGCCGCCGGACGACCCGCTGCTCGCCGCGAGGCTCGCGAAACTTGCCGTCGATGGCGGCAACGCTTTCATGGACTGGCAGCTGCCGCAGGCGGCGATCAGCCTGAAGCAGGGTGCAGGGCGCCTGATCCGCACCGAGACCGACCGCGGCGTGCTGATGATCTGCGACCCGAGGCTGATCGACAAGCCGTATGGCCGCAGGATCTGGCAGAGCCTGCCCCCGATGCGCCGCACCCGCGAACTGGCCGACGTCGAGAGCTTCTTCGCGGACGCGACCGCGGAAAAAATGGGGTCAGAGCTGTAATACGTTTTCAGGGTAAATGGGGTCAGAGCCATTTTTTGGCGGTCCGGGGAAAGGGATCGGACCTGCTTGATCAAAAAATGGCTCTGACCCCATTTACCCTGAAAACGTATTACAGCTCTGACCCCATTTTTTTACAGGCAGCTACCAGAACTTCCACCAAGGCTTCG
>JAGXBK010000112.1 GCA_018971195.1 Betaproteobacteria bacterium | reverse complement strand
GATGCCGGCCTCGCGCGCCCGCGAAGGAAGCGCGCCGTCGAGCCGGGACGCCGGCCGGGGGTCGACGATCGCGGCGACCTCGGTGCCCGCCTCGCGCAGCGCGAGCGCGGCCGCGTAGGCGCGATCGTTGTTCGCGAATACGACGGCGCGAGTCCCCAACTTCACCGCATAGCGCCTGACGTAGGTGCGCGCCGCCTCCGCGAGCAGCGTGCCGGGCAGATCGTTGTTCGCATAGGCGATGCCCCGCTCGATCGCGCCGCTCGCCAGCACGACCGACTTGGCGCGAATCAGCCACAGCCGCTGGCGCGCAAGATGTGCAGGCACCGCGGGCAGATGATCCGCGACGGACTCGATCGCGCCTACGAGGTTGCCATCGTAGTAGCCGAACGCCGTGGTGCGCGGCAGCAGCGTCACGTCGCGATTCACCGCCAGTTCGGCCCGCGCGCCCTCGGCCCACTCGATCGCGGGCCGATCGCCGATCTTCGCGTCGGAGCCGAGCAGGCTCGCGCCGAAACGCGCCGACTGCTGGCACACGATGACGCGGGCGCCGTTGGCGGCGGCCGCCTGCGCTGCGGCGAGTCCGGCCGGGCCGCCGCCGATCACCAGCACGTCGCAGTGCGCATGCTGGTGCTCGTAGTGATCCGGATCGGGCTCCCGCGGCGCGCGACCCATGCCGGCGGCACGGCGGATCAGGTGCTCGTAGCGCAGCCACCAGCGCGGCGTCGGCGGCCACATGAACGTCTTGTAGTAGAAGCCCGCGGGGAGCATCGCCGACATGGCGTTGGCGATCGCGCCGACATCGAAGCGCAGCGACGGCCAGCGGTTCTGGCTGGTCGCGCTCATGCCGTCACGGAGCTCCACCATCGTGGCGCGCGTGTTCGGCTCGGTGCGCGCCCCTCGGGCGAGCTGCACCAGCGCGCTCGGCTCCTCGACGCCTGCGCTGTAGATGCCGCGCGGCCGGTGGTACTTGAAGCTGCGCCCCACCAGGTGCACGCCATTGGCGAGCAGCGCGGAGGCGAGCGTGTCGCCCGCGTAACCGGAGTAGCGCCTGCCGTCGAACTCGAATGCCAGCGGCTGCGCCCGGTCGATCGCACCGCCGGCGGGCAGGCGCCAGCGCTGCGGCGACGCCTGCGACGAATCGGGCGCCGTCACGGGCGCGCTCCGTCGAGCGGCTCGCCGGCCGCTGCGCTCGCGATGATGTCGTGGGTACGGGTGTCGCGGCGGAGCTTGAACCAGCTCCGGCAGCCTGCGCCGTGATACCACAGCTCGTCGTGGGGGCCGCAGGCGTTGTCGCGCAGGTACACGTAGTCGATCCAGCTCGACGGCGGGGCATCGACGGCGGGGCGGCGCAGCGTCGCGTCACCGCCGTAGGTGAACTCGACCTGGTTGCGCGGCCCGCAGTACGGGCACGGGATGAGCATCATGCTCGTCTCAATGCGCCCATGGAACCGGGCCGGCGCCCTTCTCGTCGAGCGTGCGGCCCTCCGCGAACCGCTCCAGGGTGAACGCCGCGTTGAGCGGATGCGCCGCGTCGCGCGCGATGGTCCACGCGTGCACCCATCCGGACGCCGGCGTCGCCTTGAAACCGCCGTAGCACCAGCCCCCGGTCATCGTCAGGCCGCCGACCGGGAGCTTGCCGATGATCGGGCTGCCGTCCATCGTCATGTCCATGATGCCGCCCCAGCTGCGCATCATCCGCAGCCGTCCGAAGCTCGGGAACAGCGCGAGGCACGCGGCGACGACGTTCTCGACCGCCGGGAGGTTGCCGCGCTGCGCATATGAATTGTAGAAATCGAGGTCGCCGCCCATCACCAGCTCGCCTTTGTCGGACTGGCTGATGTAGAAATGGACGGCGCCGGAGGTCACGACGGTGTCGAGCACCGGTTTCAGGGGTTCGGACACCATGGCCTGCAGCACGTGCGATTCGATCGGCAGGCGCACGCCGGCCATGGCGGCGACGCGGCTCGAGTTGCCGGCAACGGCGACGCCGACGCGGCGCGTCGCGATGTCGCCCCGAGTCGTTCTCACGCCGGTCACCGCGCCGCGTTCGATGTCGATGCCGGTCACTTCGCAGCGCTCGATGATGTCGACGCCGAGCGCGTCCGCCGCGCGCGCATAGCCCCACGCGACGGCATCGTGGCGGACCGTGCCCCCGCGCGGCTGCAGCAGGCCGCCGAGGATCGGAAAGCGCGCCCGCGACGAGCAGTCGAGGTTCGGAATGCGCCGGGCGATCTCCTCGCGCGTCAGGAACTGCGCATCGATCCCGTTCAGGCGCATCGCGTTGCCGCGGCGCATCGCCGCATCGACGTCGGCAGGGGAATGCACCAGGTTCAGCACGCCGCGCGCGCTGTACATCACGTTGAAATTGAGCTCCTGCGACAGGCGCTCCCAGAGCTTGAGCGAGAGCTCGTAGAAATGCGCGTTCGGATCGAGGTGGTAGTTCGAGCGCACGATGGTCGTGTTGCGACCCGTGTTGCCGCCGCCGATCCATCCCTTCTCGAGCACGGCAACGTCGCGGATTCCGTGCTCCTTCGCCAGGTAATACGCGGTGGCGAGCCCATGTCCGCCCCCGCCGATGACCACGACGTCGTAGCTGCGCCTGGGGTTCGGGCTGCGCCACGCCCGCGGCCAATGCCGGTGACCGCCGACGGCATTGCGGACGAGACTCGCGATCGAATAGCGTGTCACGCGTTGATCGGCGTCAATTGCGGCTCTGACCCCAATTAGAGGACCTGCGACAGGAATGCGCGCGTCCGCTCCATCTTCGGGCGGTCGAACAGCTCGGCCGGCGGCGCGGACTCGACGATCCTCCCACCGTCGGTGAAATGGACTTCGTCGGCGATCTCGCGGGCGAAGCGCATCTCGTGGGTGACCAGGATGCAGGTCATGCCCTCCTGCGCGAGTCCGCGGATGGTGTTCAGCACCTCCTTCACCGTCTCCGGATCGAGCGCGGCGGTCACCTCGTCGAACAGCATCACCTCCGGCCGCATCGCCAGCGAGCGCGCGATCGCCACCCGCTGCTGCTGCCCGCCCGACAGCTCGCCGGGATAGGCGTCCTGCTTGGCCGCCAGCCCCACCTTGGTGAGCAGCGCGATCGCGCGCGCGCGGACCTCATCCGGCTTTTCTCTGAGCACGTAGATCGGCGCCATCATCACGTTCTGCAGCGCCGTCTTGTGGGGAAACAGGTTGTACTGCTGGAACACCATCGACACTTCCTTGCGCAGCGCGATCTTCTCGCTGTCGGTTCGCAATGCATGGACGTCGAAGCTGGCGACGCGGATGCTGCCCCGCTGGATCGGCACCAGGCCGTTGATGCAGCGGAGCAGCGTCGACTTGCCGGAGCCCGAGGGCCCGATGATGCACACGACGCCGCCTTTCGCGACCGTGAGCGAGACCCCTTTCAGGACCTCGACCGCGCCGAACGACTGGTGCACGTCCCGGACCTCGACGATGGGCTGCGCGTTGGCGTCGGGCATGTCGGCCTACTGCCTGACGGCGTAGCGCGCTTCGAGCCGCACCGTCCAGCGCGCGATCGGGTAACAGTAGACGAAGAACCAGAGCAGCACGTAGCTGTAGAACGCGAGCAGAAGTCCCGGCCGGTTCTCGGCGGAAAGCGCTCGCTGGGTGAGGGTCATCATCTCGTTGACACCGACGATCGACGCCAGCACGGTCGACATCGTGAGGATCGCGTAGAGGTTCATCCACGGCGGCAGCATCCGCTTGATGCATTGCGGGAAGATGATCATCCATTGCGTCTGCCGCCGGTTGAACGCCAGCGACGCCGCGGCCTCCCACTGCGTCGTCGGGATCGACTGGATCGCGCCGCGCACGATCTCCGACACGTTCGCCATCACCGGCAGCGCGAGGCCGAGCGTCGCTTTGGTCCAGTCGGGAATCGGAATCGTCACCCCGAACACGGTCACCTGGAAAGGCAGCAGGAACATGCAGTAGAACAGCAGCACCAGCCAGGGCGCATTGCGGAAGAAATGCGTGGTGAGCCACGCCCCGCGCTTCACCGCCGGCAACAGGGAAATCTGGGCGAAGCCGAGGAAGAAGCCGGCGATCGACCCGATCGCCATCGCGACGAAGCTGATCGCAAGGTTGAACGCGAAGCCGCGCGCGAGCAGCGGGGTCCACTTCCAGATCGTCGCCAGGATGGACGGGTCGTGGCTTCGCGACTGCGCCTGCGCGACGCCACAGGCGAGGACGAAGGCGGCAAACAGCGCGACCCCGTGCGCGGGTTCCAGTCGCGGCACTCGCCCGCCCGATGCGCGCTCGCGCAGCGCGTCTTTGGCGAGCCTCTCGGCCGCCGGCAGGAGGACCGGCAACACCTGCGACTGCGGCACCGCGTCCCCGTCCCGGCGATCGCTCATCGCCCGTACCGCTGCGTGCAGCCCCGGGGCGGTGCTCATACCCCGAACCCCGGAACGCGGATGGCGCGCTCCCAGCGGTGCATCGCGTACACCAGGACGCCGACGAGCAGGAAGTAGGTGATCAGCAGCACGTTCATCATCTCCGGCACGTTGAGTTCGTCCGACCAGACCTGGCTCGACACATAGAGCATCTCCGGCACGGCGATCGCGTACGCGAGGGTCGTCGTCTTGACCAGGTTCACGAGATTGTTGTTGAGCGCGGGGAGGCTGATCCGGAAGGCGAGCGGAAACACGACCCGCAGGTAGGTCTGCAGGCGACTGAAGCCCAGCGATTCGGCGGCCTCGATGGTCGTGCGGGGAACGGCCTCGATGCCGGAGCGGAAGATCTCGACATTGAATGCGCCGGCGAAGAACGACAGCGACACGATCGCCCAGGTCACGTTGCTGACGAGGGGTCCGCTGCCACCGACGCCCTTCAGCAGGCTGCCGAGGCCGAAGTAGAAAAAGTACAGCTGCACCAGCGGCGGCGTATTGCGGAAAGCCTGGATGTACCAGTAGACGAGCGTGCGCGCGACGCGCAGGCGGGAGCCCTGGATCCACGCCCCGAGGACTCCGATCACGACGCTCAGCAGGATGCAGACGAGCGAAAGCTCGACGGTCATCACGAAGCCGCTCGCGAAGCGGGCGCGGTCGAACGGGTCGTAGAAGACCGTCAGATTGATCCCGGTGGCGCCGTAGAGCCACCGGAACCAATTCCAGACGAACTGCATCGGTCGGTCCCCGCCTCAGTCGTCCGCGCGGCACATCGCCGGGTTTCCGTCCCGCGCCGAGCCCCGCTCGCCGGCGTGATGCCTACTTGTACTTTTCGTGCATTTCCTCGGCGAACTTGATCGGCTTGATCCCGTACTTCTTCTCGAGCTGCAGGATCATCCCGGTCTTGTGCCAGTCGATGATGGTCTTGGACATGAAGTTGGCGAACGCGGTCTCGCCCTGCTTCACCGCGAGGCCCCAGGGCACGACGAGGATCGAATCCAGCGGCATCTCGTAGTCTTTCCACTCGGGCTTGGTCATCTCGCCTTCGATCGCCGAATCGTCATAGGCGAACGCGATGCAGTTGCCGTTGCGCAGCGCCGAATAGACCTCGGCGGTGCCCGGGAACGCGACACCGTCGACACCGTATTTTTCCTGCAGCTCCTTGTTGTAGAACGAGCCCTGGACCAGGCAGACCTTCTTGCCGCGCAGCATGTCCCAGCTCGTGATGTGCTCGGATTTCTTCACCAGGATGTTGGTCCCGGACGCGAAATAGTCCGGCTCGACGATGTCGACGATCTTGCGCCGGTCGGGCGTATCGCTCATCGTGGCGATCATCAGGTCGATCTTGCCCTGCTGCAGGAACTGGATGCGGTTCGACGCGACGACCGGCACCAGCTCGAGCTTGACGCCTAGGCGCTTGGCGACGTCGGCGGCGAGGTCGGGCTCGAACCCGACGATCTTGCCGGACGGGTCGAGATACCCGAATGGCCGATAGTCGGCCTTGGTCCCGACGACGAGTACGCCTTTCGACTTGATGTCCTGCAGGACGTCCGCGCTGGCCGCGCGCGCGCCGAACACGCCGACCAGCAGGATCGATGCGGCGACGGTGAGCAATTTCCTGATCATGTTGTTCTCCTGGAATCGTTGGGGGAGTCGATGCCCGAACCCGGGTTCCGGACCGGGTGGCCGGACATAATTGTGCCCGAATGCGGCGCCGTCGGGGGGCGCCTCGCCAGCTCGCCCTTCATCTCGGTCAAGGCCTGGTCGAAGATGGTCATGGCGAGATCGATGTCCTCGCGCCCGACCGTCAGCGGCGGGGCGATGCGCCAGACCGATCCGCGCTCGGGACGCCGGCGAATGTTCATGCTGAGGCCGAGCTCCAGGCAGCGCCGCGTCGTCGCCGCGCCCAGCTCGTGATGGGGTTCGCGCCCCTCGCGGTCCTTCACGAGCTCGACGCCCCTCAGCAGACCCATGCCGCGCAGGTCGCCGATCTCCTCGTGCCGGCATTGCAGCTCGGCGAGCCCGGCGGCGAGGTAGTCGCCCGTTTCCCGGCTGCGTGCAAGCAGCCGCTCGCGCTCGATCGTCTCGAGCACCGCGAGGCCCACGGTCGCCGGCAGCGGGTCCGAAACGTGCGACGTGTAGAACGCGAAGCCCCGGCGATGGCAGGTCTCCTCGATCGCGTCGCTGGTGATGACTCCGGCGAGCGGAATGCCGCCGCCCAGCGTCTTCGACACCGTCAGGATGTCGGGGGTCACGCCGAGTTGCGATGCGGCGAACCAGTGGCCCAGGCGGCCGAATGCGGTCTGCGCCTCGTCGAAGATCAGCAGCATGCCGCGCTTTCGCGCCTCCTCGCGCAAGGCGTCGAAATACCCGGCGGGAGGCACGATCACGCCGCCGGCGCTGATTACGGGTTCGGCGATGACGGCCGCGCGCGCGCCGGTCGACTGCATGTCGTAGAGCTCCAGGCCGACCTTCATGCAGGTCCGGTCGCAATGGTCGCGGCAGTGCCTGACCGGGCACCGGTAGGCATTGGGCTCGGGAAGGACGAAGGTTCCCGGCATTGACGGCCCGTAGCCCTTGCGGTCGCTCGCGAACGAGAGGGAGCCCGCGCCGCCCGTGACGCCATGCCACGAGCCCCCCAGCCCGACCACTTCGAAGCCGCCGGTGCACAGCTTCGCCATCTTGATCGCCGCCTCGTTGCTCTCGCTCCCGGTGCTCACGAACATCGATTTGCGCAGGGGCTTGGGGACGATCCTTGCGATCGCCTCGGCCAGCTGCACGACGCTGCGCGGGAGCATCCCCGAGAAGAGGTGCAGCGCCGTGTCGCAGCTCCGCTTGATCGCGGCGACGATGTTCGGATGGTTGTGGCCGACGGTCGCGCACATCTGCCCCGACGTGAAATCCAGGATCTTCCTGCCGGCCGCGTCCCATACGTAGCATCCGCTGGCCTTCTCGACGATCTCCGGATAGGTGTCCCCGCCGTAGCGGATCAGGTGCTTGCGGAAGTCCGCAGCCGCTTCGTGCCCGGGCATGGTCATGGCGCGCTCCAGGGGAGGATCGCTCGTCATCCCGCAGCCGACGCGGAGGGTCGACGGCCGGGGACGTCGAGGATTCTCGCATCATGCCCGGTCGCCGCGAGGAAGCGCTCGAGTTGGGCGTGCGGAATCACCATCGTCGCGCAATTGACCAGCGGATGCGCGTGCACCGCGTCGGCGGCCCAGAGCCGGCGGTCGATGACGAACAGCACTGCATGCGTCGTGTCGTTGACCAGCGCGAGCAGGCTCACCGAACCGGGCGTGACGCCCAGGTGCTTCAGCAGGCGCTCCGGCGATGCGAAGCCGAGCCGTCCGGCGCCGAGCTTTGCACCCAGCGCCTCGAGGTCGACCGGGTGGTCGTGCGCGACCGTCACCAGGAAATGCCGGGCGCCCTTCCTGTCGCGCAGGAACAGGTTCTTGGTCTTGGCCCCGGGCAGGGGCGGCACCAGCCGCTCGGATTCCTCGACCGTCATCACGGCGGGATGCTCGACGCGATCCGCCTGGATACCATGCAACGCAAGAAAAGCCTCGATTTCCATCATTGCCCGCGCGCTCGAACGAATGGCAACTTTAGCGCATCGGGCGCCGCGGCAGTGGGTCGCCGATGGCACTGGCCGCCTCGACCTGCCGAGCCGGCCGGAAGCCCGGGACAGGTTCCGTCGCTGGCTCGCAGCACCGGGATGATGCAGATCAAACCCGCAAGACGGACCCGGTCCTACCATGATTGACTGGCATCGCGATGCCGGTGCGCACGATCGGGATGCAGAGCAGGATCCGCCAGCGCAAGATCGCGTCTGGACGAGGCATGGGGCCATCGGGCTGCGGCAGCTGATCCATAGACAGGCACGAAAGGACGTCGATGCGTCGACCCACCACGCTCGCCACACGGTTCGTCGTCGTCGGCGGCGCACTGCTCGCGCTCGCGGTGGCGTCGATCGGACTGACGCTGTGGGTGACCTGGCAGCTCGAAGGCGGCGCCGCGGCAGTCAACGAGGCCGGGCGCATGCGCATGCAGGCCTGGCGTCTGGCCGCCATGCAACGCGGCGCGGCGCCTGCGGCCGCGCAACCGCAGCTGCGCCGTATGGACGACACGCTTGCCCTGCTCGACGCCGGCGATCCATCGCGGCCACTGTTCGTCCCGTGGAGCGACGAGGTCCGCTTCCGCTTCGACGCCGTGCAACGGGAGTGGGAAGCGCTGCGCGCGGCGTGGACCACGCCCGCCGCGGCGGCGCTGGTCACCCCGCGGACGGAGGCTTTCGTCGG
>JAGXBK010000282.1 GCA_018971195.1 Betaproteobacteria bacterium | reverse complement strand
GCTCAACTATGCGCTGTCGCTGGGGCTCGCCGTCACCTTCCTGCTGAGCGGACTCGTCGCGGCGGCACTGCTGCACACGTTCCGCAATCTCGCCGGCATCGAGATCAAGCCGCTGGCGGCCAGCGACGCCTTCGCCGGCGAGCCGATGAACTTTGCGCTGTCGCTCGGGGCCGGTGGCGCGGCGCGCAGGTCGATCGGGGTCGCCGCTGGAGGTGCGGCGACCCTCGCGAGCATCGCAGCCGGCACGACGCGCACGGTCGTGCTGGCTGTCCCGAGCCGCGAGCGTGGGCGCGTCGCGCTCGGCCGCGTCACGCTGTCGTCCACCCACCCGCTCGGGCTCTGGCGTGGCTGGGCCTATGTGCATTTCCCGCTGGTCGGGGTCGCCTACCCGGCACCCGAGGCGCATGCGCCACCGCTGCCCGGGGCTGCGCGGGACGCCGAGGGACGCGGCACGGGACGCAGCGACGACGCCGATCTCGCCGGACTGCGCGAATACCAGCGCGGCGATCCGCTGCAGCGTGTCGCGTGGAAAGCCGTCGCGCGAGGGGCCGGCTGGTTCAGCAAGTCGTTCGAAGGCAGCGGAGGCAGCGGGCCGCTGCTGCTGTCGTTTTCGGCGCTGCCGACCCGGCTGTCGACGGAGGCGAAGCTCTCCCGCCTGTGCGCGTGGGTGCTCGCGGCCGAGCGCGCGACGCGGCCTTTTGCACTGTCCCTGCCCGGCACCCAGATGCCGCCTGGCAGGTCCGAGAAGCACCGGCGCGAGGCGCTGACGGCACTTGCACTGTTCCCACGGGACGCATGATGCCGGCGCTGCTTTCCGCATTGCGCCACCCCGCGACGACGCGACGCAGCGCGGTCGTCACCGCACCGCCGCTGACCGGGCCACAGATCCGGGCGCTCGGCGTCCTGCTCGCTGCGGCGCAGTTGCCGCTGGTCCTGCACCTGCCGGTCTGGATCGTGGGTTTCGGGCTGCTGCTGGTCGCGCTGCGGTTCGTGCTGCTGCGCCGCGACCGCCTCCGGCCCCAGGCGAGTCCCGCGCGCATTCCATCGTGGGCGCTCGCGGTGTTCGCAGTGCTGATCGCGTTCGCCGTCCGCAAATCCTACGGCTACTTCATCGGGCGCGATCCCTGCGTCGCGTTCCTGTTCGTGCTGGTGGGCATCAAGTTCCTCGAAGTGCGAACGCTGCGCGACGGCACCGTGCTGGTCTGCCTCGCGCTGTTCCTGCTGATCACGCCGTTCTTCTACGACCAGTCGATCGCCGCGGGACTCGTCGCGCTGCCCGCGATCCTCGCCGCCGGCGCGGCGCTGGAGGCGCTGTCCGGCAACGGGGACGGCGTTCCGGCGCCCGGCTGGCGCAGGGCGTGGATGCGCACGGCGACGCTGATCGGGCAGGGATTGCCGATTGCGGCAGGACTCTTCCTGCTGTTCCCGCGGCTCGCGAGCCCGCTGTGGGGCCTTCCGGCCGATCACGCGGCGCGAACCGGACTCTCGGATCACATGGCCCCCGGTTCTATCAGCGAGCTGTCGCTCTCCGATGCGGTGGCCTTCCGCGTCGATTTCGACGGTCCGCCCCCGCCTCGCGCGCTGCGCTACTGGCGTGGACCGGTGCTGTCGCTGTTCAATGGACGCGAATGGCGTGCCCTTCCGCCGCGCGGAGGCGGGCAACTCGCGAGCGGCGGCGGATTG
>JAGXBK010000111.1 GCA_018971195.1 Betaproteobacteria bacterium | reverse complement strand
CCAGCGCGAGCGGCGCGGCCGGTGTGATGCTCTGGCTGGGCCCGCGGTCGTGGCTCTGGGTCGCCGCAACCGACGCTCCCGCGCCGGATTTCGACGGCGCCCGGCGCGCGTTGAACGCCGTGGGCGGCGCGCTGTTCGATCTGTCGGCGAGCCATGCTGCGTGGGCGATCCGGGGCGAGGCCGCGGCACGCGTGTTGAACCGGGGCTGCCCGCTCGACTTCCATTCCCGCGTCTTCGCGCCCGGTCATTGCGCACAGAGCGTGTTCGGTCACATCAATGCACTGTTCTACCGGCCGGACGTGCGGCCGGCTTACATCGTGATGGTCGCGCGCAGCCTCGCCGCGGACGCCTGGCACGATCTGTGGTCCGCCGCGATGTCGGAGGGGCCGCGGGTTGCGCCGGCGTCCGCGTTCGGAGCCGTTCCGGATACAAGCCGCGATCGAACGTGAACGGCAGGCTGGTTACGCGCTGCCTGCAGCACACTTGGGAGCCACCAATGCAAAGCCCCACGATGATCGCGGGGCTTCACAGGATCGCCACATTGCTGTGGCTTCATTTCGTTGCGTCACCGCAACGCGTGCCGGCCTCTGGTTACCGGCATGGGGGTCGACGTGTAGTGAATGTCATCGATAGAGTGCCTCCCCGGTGATTGTTTCCTGCAACACCGGCGCTAGCGCACGGCTGAGGACCCGGGGGCATCGGCTTGCGGGGCGCGTCCCCCGCCAGACCCGACACACGCGACCAATCCCGTCACCGTGAGCACCGATCCACGCCTTGCACGTACTGCGATTCAAGCCTACGCCGACCGGCAGAGAGTTTCAAGCATCTCCTTCTGCCCCAGAGGGCGCATAAGCCGGAGGTCAGGCGGAATCGAATTCCAGATGTACGACCCGCAGACCGACAGGGCGATGCTGACGATGGTGCTCAATCGTAAATACTTGTTCGGGTGGAAGCTCGAATCCATCCGCCTGGCGGGCCTCACCGGCACCTGAATCCACGCGAACGACTACGATGCACGCGAGCTGCCGGTCGCCGCCAGGCACTCGGCGCTGATCGGCATGGGCATGACCGAACGCCAGGGTGGACCACCCAGACATCGTCGACTCATCCGAATCCCGCCCTGTTTGTCAGGTGGATCGCGGTCACGTTCCCGCCAGCCGTAATGCTGCGATGCCTGCAGCAGCGATGGAAATGGCGCCGCAAATGACGTACGGCAGCATCGATGCCTGGAAGTAGAGCGAAGCCGCGAACAGCGGCCCGACGATGCGTGCCAGGGCGCCGGCGCCCTGGGCGACGCCGAGGGTCGCGCCTTGCTCATTGGCAGGGGTGAGGTTCGAGAGCAGCCCGAACAGCGGGGCGCGGGTGAGCGCGGACCCGATCGACAGCAGCGCGAGCACGAGCAGCATCTCGATCCACGGCCAGTCCGTCGCCTGCAGCACCGCCGACCACATCAACGCACCTTCGCCCTTGATGAAGGGCAGCAGCGTGAGTGCGATTCCGGTGAACAGCAGACTCGAGGCGATGAGCTTCGGCTCGCCGAGCTTCTTCACCAGCCAGCCGATGGCCCCACCCTGGACCAGAGCGCCGATCAGTCCGCAGAAGACGAACAGCGAAACGACGGTCGTCGCGGGTGCGGTCTCGTTCACCATGAGGCCGAGGTTGAAATTGTCGCTCACCAATAGCGGCAGCGTGCTTTCGAAGCAGGTGAACGCGAACGTGGCGAGGAAGAAGAGCAGGATCAGCACCCCGACTCCGGGCTGCGACAGCGTGTGGGCCCATTGTTCGAGGCGAGGACGATTGCTGGCGTCGCCCGAATCGGGCTTCAGGCTCTCGGCGAGGATGAAGTACGCGAGCACGAAGTTCGCCGCGCACAGCGCTGCCGCCGCCCAGCCCGGCGCGGTGGGGCCGCCGAGATTGAGCGCCACGCCGCTGATCGCCGGTCCGAAGATGAAGCCGAGGCCGAACGCCATGCCGATCAGGCCCATTCTCTTCGACCGGTGCTGCGGCGGGGTGATGTCGGCGATGTAGGCCTGGGCAACCGTGATATTGCCGCCGCAGGCGCCGGCGAGGATGCGCGATAGCAGCAGCATTCCGAGGGCGAGCGCATGGCTCTCGAACCCCGACCCGATTGCGAACAGGACATACGACAGCGCGGCACCGAAGGTGCTGACGAGCAGGATCGGACGACGGCCATGGCGGTCGGAGAGCCTGCCCCAGATGGGCGAGAACACGAACTGCATCGCCGAGAACGATGCGATGATTGCACCGATGAGCCAGCCGCTCGCGCCGTAATGCCGGCTGTACATCGGCACCAGCGGTACGACAATCCCGAAGCCGATCAGGTCGATGAAGACCGTAAGAAAGACGACGAACATCGAGGGTTTGCGAGTCATTCGATTGCAGATCGCGAAGCAGGTCGATGGAAGGATGCTCGGTCGGCGAGCATGTCGGGTTGCCGAGCGCTATGATGCACGAGGCCTGTACGGTATCGTGGGGACGTCTTACATGCGGTCACCCGGATCGCGGAACGGTGGCGTTCTGCGCTTCCGCTCACGCTCGCCAGGGGCGAGCGGCTCCGCCCGTGGTACTGCCCGAGCATCTCCGCAGTGACGGGCGTATCGCACTGCGCGGTGACATGGAATCGCCTGCTGCCCTCGTCGGGATCGAGGCCGACGGTGAGGGGCTCGCCATCGGTGCCAGCCTGGGGAAGGGCGATGCCAGCCGTCAGCGTGGCGCGCCCGGTGCAGATGCCGACTGGTCCGACTGCAACTCAATCAGGCAGGTACGCCAAGCGATATCGTGCATTGGGCGCCGGGTGCCATTACGCTGGCGACGACGCATGTCGATGCCGCCAGGGCGTAGGTGCCAGAACCAAGGGTGATCGAATCTATCCGCACAGACTGGCTCGTGATGTTGGTCACGACGACATTCAGAAATGCGGGAGCAAACGGCGCAACATTCAGGGAGGCGGGGCTGACAGACAGGTTCAGCGTGATCACCGTGGGCCCGACAAGTGCCTCCGCTTCGGAGATCACGCGCTGTCCGGTGGCTAGAGCCAGCGTTGTTCCAGACACCAGTACCAGCACCCAGCCAGGCAGTCGGCCGCCATGCATGGTTCGCCGGCGCAGCACAACCAGCCCGGCGGCGGCCAGCATCACCGCGATTCCGGCGGGCAACCAACCCGAAAGCGGGACCGCCGCCGCGTTCAGGCTGCTGAAGCCGATCGTAAGGTTCTGCGGCGGGGGCACCTGTGCGAAGACCGCGGGCGCGAAACCCAGAAGCGCGACGAGCGCGAGTCCGGCTCGCATTTTCGCCAGAGAGGACGGAGATTTTGCCGGGCGCATCGTGGGACCTCGTCTGTTCGTGGAGGGCAGTTCCGGCACGCACTTGGTGCTCACCACGCCAATCGAATACTATCGCGGCACGCTGCCCCAAGGAAGGTACCGATGCAAGTCGGCCAGTTCCACGCCAAGTCCTTGCTACGGCGGAGTCAAGCGAGGTCGCAAATGGAGGCGGAGGTCGGAATCGAACCGGCGTAGACGGCTTTGCAGGCCGATTTCTCCCCTCTGAAAAACCCATTTGCCACCCGGTTTTTGCCACCGGAGGCGCTCGGTCGCGCTATACGACGTCAACGGTCATCCTACCTGATGTGCGCAAGCACACGGCGCGCATGCGCACAGCCTTCCACCGTGTGCGTAATGCGCTTAGGGTCGGACCCGTACATTCACCCGGGCGCAAGCGTACTAGCGCACGATTCGACCCGCAGCAATCCACTCTTGCGTCTTGCGAATCGGCAGACGGTAGCGAGCACAGTTGTAGGGCTCGAGGTGGCGAAGCTCCTCCCGCAAGAGGTTCGTGAATGCCTCCTTGTCCGGGCCGGAAATTCCCAGCGCTTCGACGGCCTGCCCCAGTGGTGTGCCTTCTGCGACGATTTGCTGCATGGCCGCGCTCAGGTGCTCTCGGTATTTCAGGCGGAACGGATTGGGCGCGCCCATCGCTTCGAGCGTAGTGCGGTAGCGTGGAATCGAGCGCCGGTAGGTCCAGGCGAAGAGCTCGATGGCGAGCGTCAGGTCGAGCCGCTCGTAGACGCCCAGCATGGCGAGCGCGTAATCCGTCGGCTCGACGTCGAGGAACGACAGCGGCGCGCAGTTCGCCAGCATCAAGGGCAAGTTCGCGGACAGGCGACTCGTCCGCTTGTTCCCGTCTTCAAAGGGTTGCAGATAGGCAAGGTTCACCCAAATGAAGAACGCAGCTTCCAGAGGGTTCTTGATGTTGCGGGCCTTGTCGACGCATAGCCCCAGCATCTCTTCGAGGAGGGATGGCACCTGCGTCGGCAGGTAGACGGTATCGGTGATATTGACGACGGTCCGGCGAATGGCACCCAGCGAATCGGAATTGGCGAGCAGCCCTTGCATGAGCAGACTGTGCAGGTTGCGCACCACGGGAACGGTGATTCCATAGGTGGGCACCGCGTCGACCATGAATTCGATGGCGTCCTTGTGGTTGAGCAGCATCGTCGCATCGGTGTCATCTGTTTCCGAGCGGCCTCTCGCAAAGAGGGCGCGGGTATCGAGCAGGGTCTTGCGATTGCCCTCCAAGCGCGACGATGCCCACGACAGGTCAATGAGCAGCTGCTCGAGCACCTTGCGCGCGTAGGTGCCCGCCGGCTGCTGGCCCTGCATGCGCCCCTCTGCGAACAAGCTGGACGCAAGCTCCTGAGGCAGCAGAAATGAACGATTCGGCTCGTAGGCATCGACGAAATGACGCTGGTAGCTCACGGGGGTGCGGGTACCCAAGGGTTGCATGAGCTGCTCGCGAAGGGCGCGCGCTGACGCGCTCCACGACGGCGAAACCGTTGCACTGAAGCTGTCGCGGAAGCTCAGCTTCTCGCCAACAGTGACCGCCTGTTCGATGGGTTCCTGGCGTCGGTAGAGTCGGTAGACCGTGGCCGGTCCGCTTCCCTCCCGTACAAGGGCCCCCTGCTGCAGGAGCTTCCGTAGGTGCCGGTTGACGGTTGGACGCGGTACAGCGACATGGTCGGTGATGGCCTCGGCCCCCGCCGGGCCCAGGCCGGATGCCTCGCGCGCGGCGAGGTAGGCGAGGATTGTCGAAGGAACTTGCCGGCGTGCCATGGCCTATCCTGTCATTATCCAATCGAAACGGTCAAATGTTATCGTAATCTTGTCGATTAAGCAACATATCGATAGGAAAGTGACCATATATTGACAACATGGGCAACACCTCTACGTCGCGCCTGCGCGCCCGGAACCTCCGTATTGGGCGCGCCCCAACGCGGTCCGAGCGGCGCCAGCCTGCGTGCCGCTCGAGGCCGAATTCCAGGTCGCGGAAATCGGCCAGTTTCGCGCTGTCCTTGCTACGGCGGAGTCAAGCTAAGGCGGGGTCCAGCGAGGTGGCCAATGGAGGCGGAGGTCGGAATCGAACCGGCGTAGACGGCTTTGCAGGCCGCTGCATGACCACTCTGCCACCCCGCCCGGGATGGACGCGGCCGTGAGAGGCATCGATGGTGCTGCCGCGGCCGGACGAACGAAAAATCAAACGAAAAATAAAACGAAAAGGGAGAGCCGCGTCATCGAACTACAGGCTCTCCCGGGGAATCTGGAGCGGGAAACGAGTCTCGAACTCGCGACCTCAACCTTGGCAAGGTTGCGCTCTACCAACTGAGCTATTCCCGCACGCGGTGCGCATTATACCATCGGCACCCGCCCGCTCAAGGCGGACGGCGGCGGGAATCACAGCGCCAGCACGGCGGCGATGGCGTCGGCGACGTAGTCCACGTTTCCGGTGTTGAGGGCGGCCACGCAGATGCGCCCGGTCTCGATCGCGTAGACCGAGAATTCCTCACGCAGGCGCTTGACCTGCGCCTTGTCGAGACCCGAATACGAGAACATGCCGCGCTGGTCGCGCACGAAAGCGAAGTCGTGCGCAGGCGCGCGTTCGGCAAGCTTCGTGACCAGTGTTGCGCGCATCGACCGGATGCGTTCGCGCATCATTCCGAGCTCGGCCTCCCACAGCTTGCGCAATTCGGGAGTTGTCAGCACCCGTGCCACGATCTGGCCGCCATGCGTGGGAGGATTCGAATAGTTGGTGCGCACGACGCGCTTCAGCTGCGACAGCACGCGCGCAGCCTCGTCCTTGTCGGCAGTGACGACGGTCAGCGCCCCCACCCGCTCGCCGTAGAGCGAGAAGGACTTGGAGAACGAGCTCGAAATGAACACGGGACCGGGCGTGGCGACGAACTTGTGCACGACTTCGCCGTCGGCATCAATGCCGGTTCCGAATCCCTGGTAGGCGAGGTCGAGAAACGGAACCAGTGCGCGCTCGCGGACCGCGGCGATGATCTCGTCCCACTGTGCAGGCGTCGGGTCGACCCCGGTGGGGTTGTGGCAGCAGGCGTGCAGCACGACGATGCTGCCGGTGGGCATCGTGTCGAGCGAGGCGCGCATTGCCTTGAAATCGAGGCCGTGGGTGGCCGGGTCGTAATACGGATAGGCGTTGACGGTGAAACCGGCGCCCTCGAACAGCGCACGGTGATTCTCCCAGCTCGGGTCGCTGATCCACACCTGGGACGCCGGAGAGAAGCGCTTGAGGAAATCGGCGCCGACCTTGAGCCCGCCGGTCCCGCCCAGCGCCTGCACGGTGACCGCACGGGCGCTCGCGATGACCGGGCTGGATTCGCCGAACAGCAGGGCCTGCACCGCCTTGTCGTAAGCGGGGATGCCGTCGATCGGGAGGTAGCCGCGGGGCGCGGCCCTGTCAGTGATCTCGTGCTCCGCCTTGCGCACGCATTCGAGCAGCGGCACTTTCCCGCTGTCGTCGCAGTAGACTCCCACGCCGAGATTGACCTTGCGCGGATTGGCGTCGGCGTTGTAGGCCTCGGTGATGCCGAGGATCGGGTCGCGCGGCGCGAGATCCACGACGCCGAACAGTGACGCGGCAAGCGGAGCATTCATGTCGAATCCGGCGGATTTCAAAACGCGCTATTGTACCGCGCGGCGGATCCGCGCCGCTTGCGGCGTCGCGGCGAGCCCCCATCTGGCCGACGTGATCCATTGCGCTTCCGGTCTACGCCCCGGCTCCTGCTTCAGCCCCTTCCTCCAATGGCCCGCGCCGACACCCGCCTCGAACCCGCTCCGAAGATTCCCCCCGTTACCGCGCTGAAGACGCTTGCCCGCATCGGACGCTTCCTGCGGCCGTACCGGCCCAGGATCGTGCTGGCGGGCATCGGTCTCGTCATTGCGGCCTCGGCGGTGCTCGCGGTGGGGCAGGGCCTCAAGTTCGTCGTCGACCGCGGCTTCGCCGCGTCGAACGCGCACGAGCTCGACCGGACGCTGGCGCTGATGCTGGGCATCGTGGTCGTAATGGCGGCGGGCACCTACATGCGCTTCTACTACGTGTCATGGCTGGGTGAACGCGTCACCGCCGATTTGCGGCGCACCGTGTACGACCATCTGCTCGACCTGCCGCCGGATTTCTTCGAGCAGACCCGCACCGGCGAGGTGATCTCGCGGCTGCTCAACGACACGACGATGCTCGACACCGTCATCGGTTCCAGCGCATCGATGGCGATCCGCAATTTCCTGCTGATGGTCGGTGGCCTGGCGATGCTGATGCTGACCAGTCCGAAGCTCACCTTGCTGGTCCTCGCGGGGGTGCCGGTCGTGGTCGTGCCGATCATCCTGTTCGGGCGGCGCGTGCGCAAGCTCGCGCGGGCCACGCAGGATCGCGTGGGCGACGTGGGCGCGTTCCTCGACGAGTCGCTGCACGAAATCCGCACGATGCAGGCCTATGGTCACGAGAACGACGACCGGCGCGATTTCGCCTCGCGCGTCGAGGCGACGTTCGGCACCGCGGTAAGGCGCATCCGCCAGCGGGCGATCCTGATCGCGGCGGTCATCCTGCTGGTGTTCGGCGCGGTCGGCGTGATCCTGTGGATCGGCGGCCACGACGTGGTCTCGGGGCGGCTCTCCGCCGGGCAGCTGTCGGCCTTCGTGTTCTACGCGATCATCGTCGCCGGCGCGGTCGGCGCGATCAGCGAGGTGGTCGGGGACCTGCAGCGCGCCGCGGGCGCAACCGAGCGGTTGTTCGAGTTGCTGGCGGTCGAATCGACGATCCCCACACCGGCCAATCCGCTGCCGATTCCGGCGACCGGCCGCGGCACCGTGCGCTTCGAGCAGGTGAGCTTCCACTACCCGTCGCGTCCCGATGCGCCGGCGCTCGACGCATTCACGCTGGACGTGCGCGACAGCGAGAAGGTGGCGCTGGTGGGACCGTCGGGGGCGGGCAAGACGACGGTGTTCCAGCTGCTGCTGCGCTTCTACGACCCGCAGGCCGGGACCGTGCGCATCGGCGGCGTCGACCTCAGGGCCGCCGATCCGCGCGAGGTGCGGCGCCAGCTCGCCGTGGTCCCGCAGGAGCCGGTGATCTTCGTGGCCTCGGTCCTCGAGAACGTTCGCTACGGACGGCCTTCGGCGAGCGACACCGAGGTGAAGGCCGCCTGCGACGCAGCCTACGCGAGCGAGTTCGTCGAGCGCCTTCCGGGTGGCTACCAAGGCCTGCTGGGGGAGCGCGGCGTGCGCCTGTCGGGCGGGCAGCGGCAGCGCCTCGCGATCGCGCGCGCGATCCTCGCCGACCGGCCGATCCTGCTGCTCGACGAGGCGACCAGCGCGCTCGATGCCGAGAGCGAGCAGATCGTGCAGCGCGCGCTCGAA
>JAGXBK010000281.1 GCA_018971195.1 Betaproteobacteria bacterium | reverse complement strand
GATCAGGCGGCGTCGTCCGAACGTCGTGCTGGGCTTCGGCGGCTTCGCTTCGTTCCCCGGCGCGTTGATGGGACTTGCGACCGGCCGCCCGCTGGTCGTCCACGATTCGAACGCCGTCGCCGGGCTCGCCAACCGGATCCTCGCTTACGGCGCCGACTGCGTGCTCCTCGGCTTTCCCGGCGCCTTCCGTGGCGCGCATGCGAGCTCCGCTGCGTGGGTCGGCACGCCGCTGCGCGACGACATCGTCGCGATCGACGCTCCCGCGCAGCGATTCGCGGGCCGGGAGGGCCCGCTGCGCGTGCTGGTCGTCGGCGGCAGCCTGGGTGCGCAGGCCCTGAACGAGGCGGTGCCCGCGGCGCTCGCGCGGCTGCCCGAAGCCTCGCGCCCGAGCGTCGTCCACCAGGCCGGCGAGCGGCACATCGACGCGCTGAGGCGCGCCTATGCCGTCGCGGGCGTGGCCGCCGAATGCGTCGCGTTCATCGACGACATGGCGCGCCGCTACGCCGTGGCCGACATCGTCGTCTGCCGCGGCGGCGCGCTGACGGTGGCCGAGCTCGCCGCCGTCGGCCTGGGCGCGATCATCGTGCCGCTGCCGGGCGCGATCGCCGACGAGCAGACCGCGAATGCGAAGTTCCTGCTCGATGCCGGTGCCGCGATCGTGATCGCGCAATCCGAGCTGACGGCGCCGGATGCGCCTCTCGCGGGCCTGCTCGGCAGCCTGACGCGCTCGCAGGCGCTGACCATGGCGGTGGCGGCGCACGGCGTCGGCAAGCGCGATGCCGCCGAGCGGGTCGCCGACGCGTGCATCAGGCTGGCAGGCGGCTGACACCATGCGACACAAGGTCAAGCGCGTGCATTTCGTGGGCATCGGCGGTGCCGGCATGAGTGGCATCGCCGAGGTGCTCGCGAATCAGGGGTACCGTGTGTCCGGGTCGGATCTTGCCGAGAACGCGGCGACCCGGCGCCTGCGCTCGCTGGGCATCGACGTCACGCTGGGCCATCGCGCCACCAATGCGGACGGCGCCGACGCGGTCGTCGTGTCGACTGCGGTGGGCGCCGACAACCCGGAAATTCTCGCGGCCCGCGAACGCGGCGTGCCGATCGTCCCGCGCGCGCTGATGCTGGCGGAGCTGATGCGCCTCAAGCAGGGGATCGCGGTCGCCGGCACCCACGGCAAGACGACGACGACCAGCCTGATCGCTTCGGTGCTCGCCGAAGGCGGGCTCGACCCGACATTCGTCATCGGCGGCAGGCTGCTCGCCGCCGACGCCAATGCGCGGCTCGGCAGCGGTGATTTCCTGGTCGCCGAGGCCGACGAATCCGACGCGTCGTTCCTCTACCTGTCACCGGTGATCGCGGTGGTCACCAACATCGACGCCGACCACCTGGAGACCTACGACCAGGACTTCGGCAAGCTGAAGCGCGCGTTCGTCGATTTCATCCAGCGGCTGCCTTTCTACGGCGTGGCCGTGCTGTGCATCGACGACGCGCACCTATGCGCAATGGTCCCCGAAGTCGCCAGGCAGGTCGTCTCCTACGGCCTCGACGAGGATGCGGCATTGCGGGCGACCGATGTCACCAATGCCGGTGGACGCATGCATTTCGTCGCGCGCGGGCGGTCGACGGCGCCGCTTGCGGTCGAGCTCGCGCTGCCGGGCGTGCACAACGTCAGGAACGCGTTGGCGGCGA
>JAGXBK010000010.1 GCA_018971195.1 Betaproteobacteria bacterium | reverse complement strand
TCGACCCCCTCCCCTCGAAGTCGATCGTGCAGGCCGTGCGCATCGGTGGTCATTCCTTGCCGAACAATCTCGCCGTCGCACCGATGGCAGGCGTCACCGATCGCCCGTTCCGGATGCTTTGCAAGCGGCTGGGCGCCGGCTACGCGGTGTCGGAGATGGTCGCCGCGAATCCGCGCCTGTGGGCGACCGACACGTCGCGGCGGCGCACCGACCACGAGGGCGAGGTGGCCCCGATCGCCGTGCAGATCGCCGGCGCCGATCCGCGACTCCTTGCCGACGCGGCCCGCTACAACGTCCAGCGCGGCGCCCAGATCATCGACATCAACATGGGGTGCCCGGCGAAGAAGGTCTGCAACGCTGCCGCGGGGTCCGCGCTCCTCGGAAACGAACCGCTGGTCGCGTCGATCCTTGAAGCGGTCGTGCGTGCGGTCGACGTTCCGGTCACGCTCAAGATCCGCACCGGAGCGTCGCCCGAGACGCGCAATGCGCTCGCCATCGCGAGAATCGCCGAGGATGCGGGCATCGCCGCGCTCGCCGTCCACGGGCGCACGCGCGCATGCCTGTTTCACGGCCCCGTCGAGTTCGACACGGTGCGCGCGGTCAAGCGTGCCGTGAGGATTCCGGTCATCGCGAACGGCGACATCGACTCGCCCGAGCGCGCCCGCCAGGTCCTCGTGTACACGGCTGCGGATGCCCTGATGATCGGGCGTGCCGCGCAGGGGCGCCCGTGGATCTTCCGCGAGATCGCCCATTACCTTGCCACCGGCGAGCTGTTGCCCGCGCCGACCGTGGCGGAGGTCCGCGCGCTGATCGGCGAGCACCTCGCGGATCATTACGCGTTCTACGGCGAGGCGCTGGGCGTGCGCATCGCCCGCAAGCACCTGCATTGGTATACGCGCGAGCTCCTGGGATCGGAGGACTTCAGGCGTCAGGTGAATGCGGCCGAATCGGTCGCCGAGCAGTCGGCTGCCGTCGACCGGTTCTTCGACGCTGCCGAGCGCGCGGATCACCGCCTGCAGTATCGCTCATCGCAGGTGTCCTGGGAGGAGGAGGCCCTCGCGGCGTGAAGAAGAACAATCGACTCAACGGCAGCAACGAGATCGGGTGCAGTGTCGAGCGCTCGCTGGACGACTATTTCAAGCGGCTGGACGGAGAGCCGCCGCACGGCGTGTACGACATGGTGATCACCCAGGTCGAGCGCGCGCTGCTGAGCTCGATGCTCGAGCGCTCGAACGGGAACCAGACGCATGCCGCCGACATGCTGGGCTTGAACCGCAACACACTGCGCGCCAAGCTCGCCAAGTACAAGCTGATCTGACGTGGGCGAGCCGATGACGGGAATCGTCACGCAGGCTCTGCTGTCGGTTTCTGACAAGTCGGGGATCCTCGAGCTCGCGCGCGGGCTGGTGGCGCGCGGCGTCAAGCTGCTGTCGACCGGCGGCACCGCGAAGCTCCTGGCGGCCGCGGGGGTTCCGGTCACCGACATCGGCACGTACACGGGCTTCCCCGAGATGCTCGACGGACGCGTGAAGACGCTGCATCCCAAGGTGCACGCCGGCATCCTCGCGCGCCGCGACCTGAAGTCGCACCGCGACGCCCTGACGGAGGCGGGGATCGCGCCGATCGACCTCGTGGTCGTCAATCTCTACCCGTTCCGCGAGACGGTGGCGAACCCGCAGTGCGGCCTCGACGACGCGATCGAGAACATCGACATCGGCGGCCCCGCGATGCTGCGCGCCGCGGCGAAGAACTGGGCGCACGTCGGCGTCGTCGTCGACCCGGCCGACTACGGGGACGTGCTGGCCGAGCTGACCGGGAACGGCGGAACGCTGTCCGCCGCGCTGCGCTTTCGCCTGATGCAGCGCGCGTTCGCGCACACCGCCGCCTACGACGGGGCGATCGCCAACTGGGTGTCGGCGCGCGCCGCCGACGGGAGCGTCCAGGGCTTCCCCCAGTCCTTCAACGTCGCGGGCGAGAAGCGCCAGGAGCTGCGCTATGGCGAGAATCCCCACCAGCGCGCCGCGCTGTACCGCGAAAGCGCGGCGGCGCCATCGGCGCTCGCCGCCTACCGTCAGCTTCAGGGCAAGGAACTGTCGTACAACAACGTCGCCGACGCCGACGCGGCCTGGCAATGCGTGACGACGTTCGCCGATCCGACCTGCGTCATCGTCAAGCATGCGAATCCCTGCGGCGTCGCGACCGCGGGCGAGCCGCTGGATGCGTATCGCCGGGCGTTCGCGACCGATCCGACGTCGGCGTTCGGCGGGATCATCGCGTTCAATCGCCTCGTCGATGCGGCCACGCTCGAGGCGGTCTTTGCGCAGTTCGCCGAAGTGCTGGTCGCGCCGGGGTATTCGCCCGAGGCGCTCGCAATCGCCGCGCAGAAGAAGAACGTCCGGGTGCTCGAGCTTGCGCTGCCGACGCAGGACGCGCAGCGCGAGGAATGGGACCTGAAGCGGGTCGGCGGAGGCTTTCTGGTGCAGACGCGCGACGCGCGCGACGTGCGCGAGAGCGACCTGCGCGTGGTCACGCGAGTCGCGCCGACGCCGGCCCAGATCGCCGACCTGCTGTTCGCATGGCGGGTCGCCTGGTTCGTCAAGTCGAACGCCATCGTCTATTGCGCCGCGGGCCGCACGCTGGGCGTCGGCGCCGGACAGATGAGCCGCGTCGATTCGACGCGCATCGCGGCGATCAAGGCCGGCAATGCGGGCCTGTCGCTCGCCGGATCGGTCGTCGCGTCGGACGCCTTCTTTCCGTTCCGCGACGGCCTCGACGTCGTCGCGGACAACGGCGCGATCGCGGTAATCCAGCCCGGCGGCAGCGTGCGCGACGACGAGGTCATCGCCGCGGCCGACGAGCGCGGGATCGCGATGGTGTTCACCGGTGTGCGTCACTTCAGGCACTGACTCGCGATGCGCGAGCGGGCGCGCGCTGCGCCGGCGGGCGGCCGCCGACCCGGAACCTGCCGGAGCCACCGCCTGGGGCGCAGTCGCGTGGCTGGCGCTGCTCGCGGTGGCGCCAATCGCGCAGGCCGCGTCCTGCGAGACGCTTTTGGAGCCGTTCGCCAGCGACTGCACGCGCCTCGTCGACACCTACGTCAACGGCCGCAACGCCGTGGTGATCCCGGGTTATTCGTACCACCTTCCGTTCACGTGGTCGCCCGCGCGACGCGCGCAGCTCAACAAGAACGCCTGGGGCCTGGGCCTCGTCCGGACCACCGAGGATCCCGACGGCGATACGCACTCGGTGTACGCGCTGGTGTTTCGGGATTCGCACAAGCACGCGCAGTGGAACCTCGGCTACGAGTACGCGACCTACTGGGGCCCGCGCAGCGGCCTGCAGCCCGGGCTGGGGTACACGGCGTTGATCGTGCAGCGGCCGGACATCTTCGGCGGCGCTCCGTTCCCGGCGCTGCTGCCGATCGCGTCGCTGCGCTACCGGGACGCGACGCTGTCCGCGACCTGGATCCCGACCCTCAATGGCGGCCTCAATCACGGAAGCACGGTCTTCGTGTTCGGCCGCGTGGTCCTCGAGTGAGCGACGGCGACCGATGAACGTCCTGATCGTCGGCGCGGGCGGGCGCGAGCACGCACTTGCGTGGAAGGTGGCGCAGTCGCCCCGCGTCGCGAAGGTGTTCGTCGCACCCGGCAACGCCGGCACCGGGCGGGACCCCGACCTCACCAATGTCCCCATCGACGATATCCCGGCACTGATCGCTTTTTCGAAGCGCGAATCGGTCGGGCTGACCGTCGTCGGTCCCGAGGCGCCGCTGGCGGCGGGAATCGTCGATGCGTTCCGTGCGGCGGGCCTGCGCATCTTCGGGCCCACGCGCGACGCAGCGCAGCTCGAGAGCTCCAAGGATTTCGCCAAGGCTTTCATGCAGCGGCATGCGATTCCGAGCGCGGAGTACCGCAGCTTCACCGACGCGGCGGCGGCGCACGCCTGGGTCGACGCCCGCGGAGCGCCAATCGTCGTCAAGGCCGATGGCCTCGCGGCGGGCAAGGGGGTCGTCGTCGCCGACGACCTCGCGCAGGCGCACGCAGCGATCGACGCGATGCTCTCCGGCGACGCGGTCGGCGCCGCCGGCGCGCGCGTGGTGATCGAGGATTTCCTCGAGGGCGAGGAAGCGAGCTTCATCGTGATGGCCGACGGCGTGCACGTGCTGGCACTCGCTTCGTCGCAGGATCACAAGCGCCTGGGAGACGGGGATCATGGGCCCAACACCGGCGGGATGGGCGCGTATTCGCCCGCAGCCGTGGTCACGCCGACCGTGCACGCACGGATCATGCGCGAGATCATCGCCCCCGCTGTCGAAGGCATGGTCGCGGAAGGCATGCCGTACACCGGGTTTCTCTACGCGGGGGTCATGATCGACGCGACGGGGTCGCCGCGCGTGCTCGAATTCAATTGCCGCCTGGGCGACCCCGAAACGCAGCCGATCATGGCGCGCCTGCGCTGCGACCTGGTCGTGCTGCTCGAGCATGCGCTCGCCGGCACGCTGGACCGGGCCGAGGCGGAATGGGACCGCCGCGCGGCATTGACCGTCGTGCTCGCGGCGGCCGGGTACCCGGCAGCGCCGCGCAAGGGCGACGTCGTGGTCGGCCTCGACCGCATCACCGAGGATGCGCATCCGGGCGTCTACGTGTTCCACGCCGGCACCACGCTGCTCGAAGGCGAAGTCCGGGTCAGCGGGGGGCGCGTCCTCGGCGTCACCGCGCTGGGCGACTCGATCCGTCAGGCGCAGCGCGCGGCTTACGCGGCCGTGTCGGCGATCCATTTCGACGGCATGCAGTACCGAAGCGACATCGGCCACCGCGCGCTGGCGCGACGGGGCTGAGCCGGAGCGCCGGGCATGGACGGTCCAGCGGCCGTGGGCGGCAATCCCGACATCGCGGCGATTCGCGCCTATCTGACCGGGCTGCAGCAGCGCATCGTCGATGCGCTGCAGGGCGTCGACGGCGGGACGTTTCGCCGCGACGAGTGGGCGCGTGCGGAGGGCGGGGGCGGCACCACGATGTGGCTCGAGGACGGCACCGTCCTCGAGCGCGCCGGCGTGCTCTTTTCGCAGGTCGCGGGCCGCCACCTCCCCGCGTCGGCGACCGCGCAGCGGCCGCAGCTCGCGGGCCGCGCCTGGGAGGCGCTGGGCGTGTCGCTGGTGATCCACCCGCGCAATCCCCATGCACCGACCGTGCACCTCAACGTCCGCTTCTTCATCGCGCCGGGCAGTGCCGCAGGCGCGTCGGGCGATGCGGCGGCGCGCGACGATGTCTGGTGGTTCGGCGGCGGCATGGACCTGACGCCCCATTACGGATACGTCGACGACGCGAGGCACTTTCATGCGGCCTGTCGCGACGCGCTCGCGCCTTTCGGCGCCGAGCTCCACCCGCGCTTCAAGCGCGCCTGCGACGAGTATTTCTACCTGAGGCACAGGCACGAGGCGCGCGGCATCGGCGGCATCTTCTACGACGATTTCAGCGAAGGCGGCTTCGTGCAGGCGTTCGCGATGACGCGCAGCGTCGGCGACCATTTCATTCCTGCCTACCTGCCGATACTCGAGCGGCGCTGCAACCTGCCCTACGGCCAGCGGGAGCGCGATTTCCAGGCCTGCCGGCGCGGACGCTACGTCGAGTTCAACCTCGTCTGGGATCGGGGCACGCTGTTTGGCCTGCAGTCGGACGGCCGCACCGAGGCGATCCTGCTGTCGATGCCGCCGCAGGCGCGCTGGCGCTACGATTGGATGCCCGAGGCGGGGTCTCCCGAAGCCCGGCTCTATACCGATTTCCTCCCGGCACGCGACTGGCTGGCATGACCTCCGCGGGCGACGACCGGCCCCCGTCGCGCCCGCCCCGGGCCGGCGATTCCCGACCGGCGGCCCCGACCGATGACGACCCGCTGCAGGAGACGCGCCTTTCCGGCGCCCAGGTCTACCGGGGCAAGCTGCTCGACGTACGCCAGGACCGCGTGCGCCTGCCCGACGGCGGCGAGGCGTTGCGCGAATACGTCGTGCACCCGGGCGCCGTGCTGATGATCCCCGAGCTACCCGACGGGCGGCTGGTCGTCGAGCGCCAGTTCCGATATCCGCCCAACCGCGCCTTCCTCGAGTTTCCGGCGGGCAAGCTCGATCCGGGCGAGACCGCACTCATGACGGCCCGCCGCGAACTGGTCGAGGAGGCCGGATACGCGGCGGCCGAGTGGACGCGGCTGGGTGTCGTGCATCCGGTCGTCTCCTACTCGACCGAGGCGATCGACCTCTATCTTGCGCGCGGGCTTACGCAGGTCGGGTCGCGGCTCGACGCGGGAGAGTTCCTGGAGCTTCTGACCTGCAGCGAGGACGAGCTCTACGACGCCCTGGATTCGGGTCGGCTGACCGATGCCAAGACGATCGCCGCGCTGGCGCTCTACTCCCGCTGGCGGGTGGCGCCGGCGCGAAGCTGCCGGGTGCGAATCACCGGAATCGTACAAGGCGTCGGCTACCGCGACTGGATGGTCGCGGCTGCGCAGGACGCGGGCGTCGATGGATGGGTGCGAAACGGCCACGACGCCGCAGTCGAGGCGCGGATCCAGGGTCCCCGCGACGCCTGCGACCGGCTGCTGGAGCGCTGCCGGCGGGGTCCGCATGCGGCGCAAGTCGACACGATCGTCGTCGAGCGCAGCCTGCCCGAGGCGGACCTCGCCGGATTCGCGCGGCACCCGTAGGCCGGGCTTCGATTTGCGCAATCCGGTCGCCCGCCGCGATATGCGCCAGGCAGGAGCAGTTGTGCCCTGCGGAAAGTCGTCAAATCTGTTTGACAATCTCGGTATTCGCCAACATCATTCGCCGGCTGGCGGCGGGTGCCGGCCCCCCTTCGATTCAGGTCGAGGCCGGGGGCTGAGGGAGTGTCCGCCGGACCTGACCGGTAGCCAACAGAACAACAGGCGAAACGATCGACTGAACCACGCAACCCAACCCAGGAGGAAACACATGGATCGCGAACCACCTCAACGGAGTCGTCGCCGCACTGTCCTGAAGGCCGGCCTGGCCGTCGGCGCAGCGCAGTTGGCGGGACCTTTCATCATCAGCGCGCGCGGCGAGGAGCCGGTCAAGATCGGCCTCGACAATCCGCTGACCGGAACCTACGCGGCGGTTGGGAAGAACGAATTGATCGGCTGCCAATATGCCGTCGAGCAGATCAACGCGAAGGGTGGCATTCTCGGGCGGCACGTCGAGCTCCTGGTGGAGGACTCGACCAGCGGCGACTCCAGCACTGCGGTGCAGAAGGCGCGCAAGCTGATCGATCGCGACAAGGTCAACTTCCTGGTGGGCAACGTCAACTCGGCGCTGGCGGTGGCCATGGCGGGGGTCGCCTACGAGAAGGGCGTGTTCATGATGGATCCGGGCGGCCACACCGACGCGATCACCGGCACGGGCTGCCACTGGAACGTGTTCCGCATCTGCAACACGACCCAGACCGAGGCGAACGCAGTCGCCGGCACGCTGGTCAAGGACTACGGCAAGAAGTTCTACTACATCACGCCCGACTATGCCTTTGGCCACACGCTCGAGGCGGGCATGATCAAGGCGGTCGCGGCCCTCGGCGGGACCCGGGTCGGCGGCGCCCTCACCCCGCTCGGCACCACCGACTTCTCGTCCTATCTGATCGCCGCCGAGGCGGCCAAGCCCGACGTCATCATCTTCCTGGTACAAGGTGACGACCAGGTGAATGCGCTCAAGCAGGCGGTCCAGTTCGGCCTCGAGAAGCGCGTCCATCTTGCCGGCGCGCAAGGGGAGCTCGAGCCCCTCGAGGGCCTGCCGCCCGAGGCGCGCATCGGCACCTGGGTGTTCGAGTGGTACTGGAACCAGCCGGGCGTGCCGCATGTCGCGGAATTCGTCGCGGCGATCAAGAAGAAGACGGGCAGGGTGCCGACCGCGCGCACCTGGTTCGGCTTTGCCGGGACCTGGAGCTGTGCGCTCGCGGCCAACGGCGCGAAGTCGCTCGAAGCCGTCAAGATGGCGAAGTTCCTCCAGGGCTATCACCTTCCGCCGGAGGTGGCGCTGATGCCGGACGGAGCCTATTTCCGCGCCGGACAGAACCAGCTCATCGGCGATCTGTATGTCGGCAACGCGCAGGCACACGGCAGCGCGCCCGATGATCTGTTCAAGGTGACCAAGGTGGTCAAGGGCACCGACGTCGCCGGGACGCTCGAGGAGACCGGCTGCAAGATGACCTGGCCGGCTTGAGCGGGCACCGCTCCGGGCATCGCGGCAGCCGCGGTGCCCGGGCGGCTCGGGACGGGATCGGGATCGGGAGACGGGCGGACGAGGCGCGGCGGCGAGGCGCGTCGTGGCTCGGGTTGCGCCTGCCGCCAAGGCGGATTCCGGCGTCCGGCAGTAGACCCGATCGCAAGACCAGCAATCCATTCCTGCGCGGCCGATGAGTCGCGGAGCGGAAGATTTCAATGACCCAGCTGATTCTCTTCAATGTTTTCAACGGGCTGATCGTCGGCGCGTTCTATGCGCTGATGGCCCTCGGCCTTTCGTTGATCCTCAACCTTTCAGGCGTCATCAACTTCGCCCATGGCGGATTCCTCGCCATCGGCGGCTACCTCGCGTATGCGCTGATCCCGTTCGTCGGCTTCTGGGGCGCCCTGTTGATAGCGCCGTTCCTGACGGCCTTCCTCGGCCTGATCGTGGAGCGCCTGTTGATCCGCCGCCTCTATGGCCGCGATCCGCTCTACAGCCTGCTGCTCACCTTCGGGCTTGCCTACATCTTCGAGGACAGCACGCGCTTCATCTGGGGCGCGCAGAGCGTTCCCTTCCAGGTCCCCGACTGGCTGATGCAGCCCCTGAGCTCCCACTATTTCTTCCTCACCGGATACCGGTTGTTCATGGTGCTCCTGGTCGCTGCCGCGGTGGCGGCCCTGTTCCTGATCCTGACCCGCAGCCGCCTCGGCATACGCATCCGCGCCGGCACGCTCGATCTCGAGACCGTCTCGGTCCTGGGCGTCAACGTGCGCATCCTGCGCACCCTCAATTTCGGTCTCGGCATCTACCTGGCCGGCCTTGCCGGAGTGCTCGCCGCCGGCATGCTCGGCCTGTCGCCGACGATCGGAACCTCGCTGATCATGCCGAGCTTCGTCGCGATCATCGTCGGCGGACTCGGCAGCCTGCCGGGCACCTTGCTTGGCGGCCTCCTGATCGGCGTTGCCTCGGGGATCACCACCGTGTTCGCGCCGTCGGCCACCGAGGCCATCATCTACGTGATGATGGGGCTGGTGCTGCTGATCCGGCCGCGCGGCCTGCTCGGCGAGGAAGGGAGGGTCCAGTGAAGCGGCTGCCGGTGAACCGCCTCAGTTCACGAACCTTTTCGGTCATCATCTGGATCGTCCTGTTGACGCTGCCGATCTGGATGCGAGCGGTCGGCAGCTACACCGAGCTCGGCACGCAGGTGGTCGTGCTCGCGCTCGCCGCGATGGCGCTCAACTTCCTGCTCGGATTCACCGGGACGCTTTCGTTCGGTCATGCCGCGTATTTCGGCCTCGGCGCGTATGGGGCGGCCATGACCATCAAGTACCTGGTGCCCAGCACGCCGCTGGCGATCGTCGTCGGTATGGCGGCGGGCACGATCGCGGCGATGATCATCGGGGCGCTGATCGTCAAGCTCCGTGGCGTCTACTTCGCGATGGTGACGATCGCGTTCGGGCAGGTGTTCTATTTCATCACCTTCCGCTGGAACACCGTGACCGGCGGTGACGACGGACTGAGCGGGTGGCATCGCATTCCGCTGGACCTCGGGTTCACGTCGATCGACATCGAGCACGACGGCAAGGCTTTCTACTACTTCGTGCTCCTGTGCTTTGCCCTGTGCGTGGGGGTGATGGCGTTTCTGCTGCGCTCGCCGTTCGGTCGCACGCTGCTCGCGATCCGGGAGAACGAGCGCCGCGCGCGCTTCCTCGGCATCCCGATCGAGCGGCACCTGTGGCTGTCGTTCGTGATCTCGTGCCTGTTCGCGAGCGTCGCAGGAGCGCTGTATGCGCTGCTCAACAATTTCACGGATCCGCGCGCGCTCTACTGGGGGCAATCGGGCAATTTCGTGATCATGGCGGTGCTCGGGGGCATGCGCTCCTTCTGGGGTCCGCTGATCGGTGCCGCGATCTTCGTCGTGCTGCAGGACTACGTGTCCAGCCATACCGAGAACTGGATGTCCTTCGTCGGGCTGTTCTTCGTGCTCGTCGTCCTGTTCTTCCCGCGCGGGGTGCTCGGAATCATTCGCCGGAGGACGATGCGATGAGCCTGCTGGATATCCAGAACGTGTCGCGCCATTTCGGAAGCCTGGTGGCGGTCAATGGCGTTTCGCTCGCCGTCGAGCCGGGGGAGCTGCGCGCGGTGATCGGGCCGAACGGCGCGGGGAAGACGACCTTCTTCAACCTGATCAGCGGCTTCTTCCCGCCGACGTCGGGGCGGATCGTGTTCGACGGCGTCGACGTGACGCAGCTTCCGGTGCACAAGCGGGTGACGATGGGGATGGCGCGCACATTCCAGATCACCGAGATCTTTCCCGAGTTCTCGGTGCGCGAGAACCTGCGCATTCCGGTCGAGGTCGCAGCGGGTTACCGGCTCCGACCCTGGATGTCGCGCACCGACGATGGAGAAATGCGCGCGAGAGTCGTGGAGCTGATGGAGATGGGCGGCCTCACCGACAAGGCGGACCGGCTGGTCGGCGAGCTGCCGCACGGAGACCAGCGCGCAACCGAGATCATGATGGCGCTGGCGCTGAAGCCCCGGCTGCTGCTGCTCGACGAGCCGACGGCCGGAATGGGCGACCAGGAGACCTACGACATCACCCGGCTGATCCGCCGGCTGCACAAGGACCAGGGCCTCACGATCGTCCTGATCGAGCACGACATGCGCGTCATCTTCCATCTTGCCGACCGCATCATGGTGCTCGCCGAAGGCGCAGTGCTGGCGGAAGGCACCCCGGACCAGATCGCGAACGACGAGCGGGTGCAGGGGGCATACCTCGGGAAGGCCGCATGAACGTCCTCGACGCGGAAGCGCTGCATACCTTCTACGGCAAGAGCCACATCCTGCATGGTGTGAGCCTTGCGGTTCGCGAAGGCGAGATCGTCGCGCTGCTCGGCCGGAACGGCGCAGGCAAGACGACGACCCTGCGCAGCATCATCGGACTCACGCATGCGCGCGAAGGCGCGGTGCGCATCTTCGGCGATGCGACGACCCACTGGCCACCCTACAGGATCGCGGCACTCGGCGTCGGCTACGTTCCCGAGGGCCGCCGCGTCTTCGCCAACCTGACCGTCGACGAGAACCTGCGCGTGCCGATGGAACGGCCCGGTCCGTGGACGGTGGCTCGCGTCTACGACCTTTTCCCGCGGCTGCGCGAGCGGCGCGGCAACAAGGGACGGCAGCTTTCCGGCGGCGAGCAGGAAATGCTCTCCATCGCACGCGCGCTGCTGCTCAACCCGAAGCTGCTGATTCTCGACGAGCCTTCGCAGGGCCTGGCGCCGATCATCGTGCAGCAGGTGTTCGACGTCATCGCCACGATGCGCAAGGAGGGCATCTCGGTGCTGCTGGTCGAGCAGAATGTACGTGCCGCGGTCGAGATCGCCGATCGCGCGTATGTCCTCGACGACGGCAAGGTCGTCTACGAAGGCCCGGCTGCCGAGTTCGCGCAGGACGAGGAGCGCGTGCGCGCGCTGGCGGGCGCCAGCGCCGAGAAGTGGGAGATGGAGGACTGACGCGTATGCGCCCCGGCGGGCGCTGCGCTCAGGTCACGTCGAAGATGTCTTTCCACGCGGCATACGACGCCGCGGCCGACCAGGGCAGCGCGAGCAGCAGTCCGAGGCCGCTGCTCACGAGCCCCAGCAGCAGGAGCACGAACGACAGGGCGCCGTAGACCGCGAGCGGCGCGGCGTTGCGCATGAACGCTGCGAGGCTCTGGGCGAACGCGTCGCGAAACGATACGCCGTCGAACAATGCCGCGAACGGCACGAAGGTGACCGGCAGCGACACCAGCATGCCCGTCGCATAGATGACGATGAGTGCGGCCGGGGACACCGACGGATTGGCGGCCGGCGACAGCATGTCGATGCCTCCGACCTCCAGCGCGACCAGCGCCTCGGCGGCGAACACCAGCGACCCTGCGACCACGACCGCCGCCAGCGCCCCGGGCGACCCGCCGGCGACGGCGACGAGATGGCGCAGGCGCGGGCGGTCGCCGCGATCGGCGGCGAGACTCGCGTACAGCAGGCTGCATTCGAGCAACGGCAGTATCGCCTGCGCGATCGCGATGCCGATCGCGGGCAGCAGGTTGAGCACGAGGTTGACGGCGATGATGACCAGCGCCAGCGCCGAGAACGCAAACGGCCCGCGCTTCCAGAGCCGCATCGCCTCGCGGTACCACTCGAGCCCGTGGTCGGCGCCGACCGCGCGCGGCCTGCGCCCGGAATGCCGACCGCCCGGGTCGGCGGCCGGATCCGGGTCCGATGGACGGTGATCGTCGGAAATGCGCGCCGCTCCGGCCGATCAGGGATTCTCGCCGAGATAGGCCGCGCGCACCTTGGGGTCGTGCAGCAGCGCCGCGGCGTCGCCCTCGAGGGTGATCTCCCCGGACTCCATGACGTAGCCCCGGTCGCTCACCTCGAGCGCGAGCTTGGCGTTCTGCTCGATCAGGAGGATGGTCACGCCTTCCCGGGACACCGCGATGATCGTCTCGAAAACTTTCTGCACCATCAGCGGCGCGAGGCCCATCGACGGCTCGTCGAGCAACAGGAGCTTCGGCCGCGACATCAGCGCGCGGCCGATGGCGAGCATCTGCTGCTCGCCGCCCGACAGCGTGCCGGCCGTCTGCCGGCGCCGCTCCTTGAGTCGCGGAAACAGCGTGAACACCCGCTCGGCATCCTCGCGGATGGCCGCGCGGTCGTCGCGTATGTAGGCGCCCATCGCGAGGTTCTCCTCGATCGTCAGCGCGCCGAACACGCCGCGACCTTCCGGCACCATGACCAGCCCGCGTCGCACCAGCTCGAACGAGCGCCGTCCGGTGATGTCGTCGCCGCCATACCGGATGCCGCCCGACTTCACGGGCAGCAGGCCGCAGACGCCCTTGAGCGTCGTCGTCTTGCCGGCGCCGTTCGCCCCGATCAGGCACACGAGCTCGCCCGCGCCGACGGCGAGGTCGATGCCCTTGACGGCCTGGATGCCGCCGTAGGCGACCGCGAGCCGGTCGAGCGCGAGCAGGGGACTCTTCGCGTCGATCATCGGCGTCTGAGGCTCAGCGTCACCTCGCCGCCCAGGTAGGCGGCGATCACCTTCTCGTCCTTCTGGACGGTGGTCGCGGGGCCTTCGGCGATCTTCCTGCCATAGTCGAGGACGAGCACGCGGTCGCAGACGCTCATGACGAGCTTCATGTCGTGCTCGATCAGCAGGATCGTCACGCCGTCGCGCCGAATGCTTTCGAGCAGGCCCTTGAGCGCCGCGGTCTCGGTCGCGTTCATGCCCGCGGCGGGCTCGTCGAGGGCGAGCAGTCGCGGATCGGTGGCGAGCGCCCGCGCGATCTCCAGCCGGCGCTGGTCGCCGTAGGCGAGATGCTTCGCCAGCGTGTTCGCCTGCGGGCTCATGCCGACGTACTCGAGCAGCTCGCGGGCGCGCGTCTCGATCGCGCGCTCCTCGGCGCGCGTGCTCGCGTTGCGGAAGATCGCGCCGAACACGTTGGCGCGCGTGCGCACGTGGCGGCCGATCATCACGTTCTCGAGCGCCGAGAGGTTGGCGAACAGCCGGATGTTCTGGAACGTGCGCGCGATCCCGCGCTCTGCGACGTCGTTGGGCTTGAGGCCCGCCAGGGCGTGACCGTCGAAAGTGAACGTCCCCGCCTCGGGCGCGTAGATGCCGGTCAGGACGTTGAACAGCGAGGTCTTGCCCGCTCCGTTCGGGCCGATCAGGCCGTAGATCTCGCCGCGCCGGATCGTGAACGAGACGTCGGCGAGCGCCTGCACGCCACCGAAGCTCTTGCTGATCCGGTCGGCGACGAGCAGCGGCTCGCCGGCTGCGGCGTCACGCAGTGGCGCGCTCATTCCCGGGTCCGCGCCTGGAGCTCGCGCTTGCGCAGCGCCGAGGGGAGGATGCCCGCCGGACGGAACAGCATCATCAGGACCAGCGCGAGGCCGAACAGCAGCATCCTGAACACCTCGGGATCGATCAGCGTGCGCCCGAGCACCGCCTGCTGCACGGGACCGACGGTATAGCGGAGGACTTCGGGAACGTACGACAGCAGCAGCGCGCCGACGACGACACCGAACACGTTGCCCATGCCGCCCAGGACCACCATCGACAGCACCATGATCGACTCGACCAGCACGAAGCTCTCGGGGCTGATGAAGCCCTGCATCGCCGAGAACATGCCGCCCGCGACCCCGCCGAAGGATGCGCCCATCGCGTAGGCGAGGAGCTTCATGTTGCGCGTGTTGATGCCCATGGCGCGAGCGGCGATCTCGTCCTCGCGGATCGCCTCCCAGGCGCGGCCGATCCGCGAATTCTGCAGCCGCAGGTTGATGACGATGACGACCAGCAGCACGGCGAGCAGGAAATAGTAGTACTTGATCGGCGAGCTCAGCGTCTGCCCCAGCACCCGCTGCGTCGTCGCGAAGCTGAAGCCGTCGATGCGGAACGGGTCGATCAGGGTGATCCCCTGCGGGCCGTTGGTGAGGTTGAACGGCGACGACAGGTTGTTGAGGAAGATGCGGATGATCTCGCCGAAGCCGAGGGTGACGATCGCGAGGTAGTCGCCGCGCAGCTTGAGCGTCGGCGCCCCGAGCAGCACGCCGAAGATGCAGGCGAGCCCCGCGCCGAGCGGCAGGATCACCCAGAAGGGCAGGTGCAGGCCGAACTGCGGGCTCGCCAGCAGTGCGTAGACATAGGCGCCCACGCCGTAGAACGCGATGTAGCCCAGGTCGAGCAGGCCGGCGAAGCCGACGACGATGTTGAGGCCCAGCGCGAGGAAGCAGTAGAGGATCGCGAGGTTGGTGATCCGCACCCAGGCGGTGCCGATGTCGGCCAGCACCCATGGAAGCGCGATCAGCGCCACCGCGACCAGTGCCAGGCCCGCCCATTCGAGCCCGGGGTGGCGGCGCAGTTCGAAGTAGCTCCGCATCGGGCGGACGATGCTTCAGGCGCGATCGGCGACGCGCTCGCCGAGCAGTCCTGACGGGCGGAACACCAGGACGAGGATCAGCACGATGAATGCGAACACGTCCTGGTAGTTCGACCCGAACACGGCGAGGTGGGGGTCGTCGGCGCAGCGCTGCGCCAGCGAACTCGACCAGCCGGAAAGGTGGCACAGGTTCGTGAGGTCTCCCACGTAGCCCGCGCCCAGCGCCTCGATGACCCCCAGCAGCAGGCCGCCGAGCATCGCGCCGCCGAGGTTTCCGATGCCGCCCAGCACCGCCGCCGAGAAGGCCTTGAGCCCGAGGATGAAGCCCATCTGGTAGTGCGCCACCCCGTAGTAGGTGCCGTCCATGACGCCGGCGACTGCGGCGAGCCCCGAGCCGATCACGAAGGTGAGCGAGATCACGCGGTTGATGTCGATGCCCATCAGCCCCGCGACCTGGGAATTCTGCGCGACCGCGCGCATCGCGATGCCGAGCTTCGTGCGGTAGACGAGCAGCAGCAGGGCGCCCATCATCACGATCGACAGGCAGATGATCCCGACCTGCACGTTGGTGATGGTGGCGCCGTTCGCATGCGGCGTCAGGTGGTAGCTGACGGTGTCGATGATCTGCGGATACGGCAGCGGGCTGCGGCTCCAGATGATGAGCGCGAGGTTCTGCAGGATGATCGAGAGCCCGATCGCGGTGATCAGCGGCGCGAGCCGCGGCGCCCTCCGCAGCGGACGGTAGGCGACGCGCTCCATCGTGAAGCCCACCGCCATGCAGGCCGGGATCGCGCACAGCGTCGCGATGACGAGGATCGCCAGCGGCGGCAGCGGGAGGTGCGCGCCGACCAGTGCGGCGATCACCGTGTAGGCGACCATCGCGCCGATCATCACGACTTCGCCGTGCGCGAAGTTGATGAGCTGGATGATGCCGTAGACCATCGTGTAGCCCAGCGCGACGATCGCATACACGCTGCCGAGCGTGATGCCGTTGACGAGCTGCTGGATCAGGGTGTCCACGATGGGAGCGGTTGGTTCGGCCCCGCGATTGTCCGGCCTTTGGGCCATCGGCGGCAAGTGGGACGTCGTGCGGATTCCGCAGCTTCGGCGGGCCACCGCACGCAGCCGGCCGCGACCCCGTCGCATTGGCGATTTTCCCGCGATCCGCCGGATCGCCAAAAAAAGACGGCGCCCACCCGGGGCGCCGTCGCGCAGCGAAGATCTGCAGTCGCTTACTTCTTCGGCTCGGCCGGCGCCATCGCGGGTGCAGTGGCCGGCGCCGTCGCGGGCGCGGCGGCCGGGGCGGCGGACGCGGCGGTCTTCATGAACTCGTCGAACGAGACGCTCTTGCCACCCTTGACCACGGCGATCGGGACGAGCTTGTCGTTGGTCATCTTGAAGATCGTGATCTCGGCGTTCTTGCGGTCACCCTTGTCGTCGAACTCGATGTGACCGGTCGCCCCGTCGTAGCTGATCTTCTGCAGCGCCGGAAGGTACTTGGCCGGATCGGTCGAATCGGCCTTCTCCATCGCGGCGATCAGCAGGTTCGCAGCGTCGTAGGTGAACGGCGCGTAGATGATCGGATCGACGTTGTACTTCGCCTTGTAGGCGTCGAGAAAGCCCTTCGCTGCGGCCACCACCGGCAGACCCGCCTGCGAGCAGATCATGCCCTCGACGTTCTTTTCTCCGCCGAGCTTCGGCATGGTGTCGGTGCAGGCGCCGTCACCGAAGCTGAATATCGCCTTGATGCCGAGTTCGCGCGCCTGCCTCAGCATCGGGCCGCCGGTTGCATCCATGCCGCCGTAGAATACGGCGTCGGGGGCGCGGCCCTTGATCTTGGTGAGGATCGCCTTGAAGTCGGTCGCCTTGTCGTTGGTCTTCTCGTGAGCGACGATCTGCACGCCTTCCGTCTTGAGCGTCGCCTCGACTGCGTTGGCGAGCCCTTCGCCGTACGCGGTGGCATCGTCGGCGATTGCGACCTTCCTGATGTTCATCGACTTCAGGTACTGCGCGACCGCAGGACCCTGCTGGTCGTCGCGACCCACGACGCGAAAGATGTTGTTGAAGCCCTGCTCGGTCAGCTTGGGGTTGGTCGCGGAGCCGGAGATCATCGGGATGCCGCATTGATGATAGACGGCCGACGCCGGAATGGTCACGCCCGAATTCAGGTGGCCGACCACGCCGGCCGCCTTCTCGTCGCAGAACTTCTGGGCGATCGTCGGGCCGAGCTTGGGATCGGCCTGGTCGTCCTCGCTGTCGACGACGAACTTGACCTCCTTGCCGCCGATCTTGATGTGCTTCTCGTTGGCCTGGTCGATCGCGAGGCGCACGCCGTTGTCGTTGTCCTTGCCGAGGTGGGCGATTTCCCCGGTCAGCGGTCCCGCCGATCCGATCGTGACCGTTTCCACGGCCGGGGCCGGGGCCGCTGCCGGTGCCTGCGCGGCCTGCTTGGGCTCTTCTTCTTTCTTGCCGCAACCGTAAATCGCGATGACCGACGCCGCGACGAGCGTCAGGCCGATCCTGTGGGCGACACGCATCTGATGCCTCCAAACGGAGAATTGGGAAGGAAAACGTGAAATTATCGATCCCGGCCGACTCGGGTGTCAATGACTGACGCCCGGGGTGCCTGGCGCGGGCCCGTGAATCCGATCGAGGCGCTCGCCGCATCGAATGGCCAGTCGTCGCGGCACCGCAGCGCCATCCGCATCGCGTCTGCCGCGGCGCCCTCGAACCGGCCGCACCCCACCCGGGTGCGTAGGGAGAATGCATGTCCATCCGCATGACGCGCCGGCGCTTCGCCGGCGCAGTCGCCCTGGTGGTGCTCGTCGGTGGCCTCGCCGGCGCCGTCGCGCTGCGCGCCGCCAAGCGCGCGAGCGACGAGGCTGCCGCGGCCCGGGGCGGCGCAACCCCGGTCGCCCTCGAGTTCGCCGCTGCCGATCTCACCTACATCCGCGATACCCCCCTGGCACGATGGCTGCCGGTTTCCGGAACGCTCGAGCCGGTGCGCCAGGCGATCGTCAAGGCCAAGGTCGCAGGGGATGTCGCGGACCTGACGGTGCGCGAGGGGGATGCGGTGCGGGCGGGCCAGCGCCTCGCTCGCATCGACTCGGCCGACCTGAAATCCCGCATCGCCGACCGGATGGGCGCGCTCGAGAGCGCGCGCGCGCAACTGGCGCTCGCCGACAAGACGCGATCGATGAACCTGCGGCTGCTGCACGACAGATTCATCTCCCAGAGCGCATTCGACAACGCCGAGTCGAGCTTCGACGTCGCGCGCGGCAACGTCAAGTCCGCCGAGGCACAGGTGCAGGTCGCACGAAATGCGCTGCGCGACGCCGATGTGGTCGCACCGCTCTCGGGCATGGTCGCCAGGCGACAGGTGCAGCCCGGCGAGAAGGTCGCCGTCGAGGGGGCGTTGCTGACGATCGTCGACCTGAGCGACCTCGAGATGCAGGCGCTGGTACCGGCGATCGACGTGCCGCAGCTGGCGCAGGGCATGCCGGTGGAGCTCTCGGTCGATGGCTTCGGCAGCCGGCGCTTCACCGGCCGCGTGGATCGCATCAATCCGTCGACCGAGCCCGGCACGCGCGCGATCGTCGTCCACGTCAGCCTCCCGAACCCCGATGCGGCGCTGCGCGTCGGAATGTTCGCGACCGGCCGCATCGCGCTCGCCACCGCCGGGCCGACGCCGACCCTTCCCGCGGGCGCCGTGCGCAACGAGGCCGGGCAGTCGTACGTCTGGACGATCGAGGGCGGCAAGCTGGTCCGGCGCATCGTCGTCACCGGACGGCGCGACGAGTCCGGCGGTCGCATCGAGATAACCACGCCGTTGCCGCCGGGGACGCCGGTGCTCGCCGCACGTTTCGACAACCTGAAGGATGGCGCGCCGGCGATCGTCAAGGCGGCGCGGTCGTAGCTCGCCATGTGGATCACCCGAACCTCGATCGACAATCCCGTCTTCGCGACGATGGTGATGATCGGCATCACCGTCCTCGGGCTGTTTTCCTATCTGCGCCTCAACATCGAGCAGATGCCCGACGTGACCCTGCCGTACTTGATGATCCTCACGCCCTACCCGGGCGCCGCGCCCGAGGCGGTCGAGAACGACGTGACCAAGCCGGTCGAGTACGCGGTCAACCAGGTGCCCGGCGTCAAGGAGATTCTGTCGAATTCGCTCGAAGGGCAGAGCCAGGTGTTCGTCCAGTTCCGTCTGTCGACCAATGTCGCGCAGGCGGTACAGGACGTTCGCGACAAGCTGGCGCCGGTGCGTACCGCTTTCCCCAGGGACGTGAAGGACCCGCTGGTCACCCGCGTCGACAACCAGAACAGCCAGCCGGTGGTCTCGCTGGCGGTCACATCGCCGACCACCGGCCTGCGCGAGCTGACGTCCCTCACCGATCAGACGATCGTCAAGGCGCTCGAGAACCTTCCCGGGGTCGCGCGCATCGACATCAGCGGCCGCGTCACGCGCCAGATCCTCATCCAGATCAGGCCCGAGGCGCTCGCCGCGCTCGGCATCGGTGTCGACCAGGTCATGAATGCGATCCGCGACGCGAACCAGGACGTGCCGGCCGGCCGCATCACTCGCGGCGCCCGCGACGAGGTCGTCCGCGTCGACGGCAGGATCAAGGACCCATCCCAGTTCGGGCGTATCGTCGTCGCCCGGCAGGGCGGGGGCGCGGTCTACCTGTCGCAGGTCGCCAACGTCATCGACGGCGAGAAGGACCCGGACTCGATCTCGCGGATCAACGGGCACCCGGCGATCACCCTCGACATCCAGAAAGCCCAGGACGCGAACATCGTCGAGACCGGGCGCAACATCCGCGCCGCCGTCGCGGCGCTGAAGGCGCGCCTGCCGTCCGACGTCGATCTGCGCATCACCTACTCGAGCGCGGACGAGGTCCAGCGCTCCGTCGACCGGGTCAAGAGCACGATCGTCGAGGGCGGCGTGCTGACGGTGCTGATCGTGTTCCTGTTCCTCGGAAGCTGGCGCAGCACGATCATCACGGGGCTCACGCTTCCGCTTGCCGTCGTCGCGACATTCATCGCGCTGCATGCCTTCGGATTCACGCTGAACTTCCTGACGCTGATGGCGCTGTCGCTGACCATCGGGCTCCTGATCGACGACGCGATCGTCGTGCGCGAGAACATCGTGCGCCACCTGGCGCTGGGCAAGGACCACGTGACCGCAGCGCGGGAGGGCACCGAGGAGATCGGGCTCGCGGTCATGGCGACGACGTTCGCGATTGTCGCCGTGTTCGTGCCGATCGCGTTCATGGGCGGCGTCATCGGTCGCTTCTTCTTCCAGTTCGGGGTCACCGTCGCCGTCGCGGTGCTGGTGTCGCTGTTCGTCAGCTTCACGCTCGACCCGATGCTCTCGTCCCTATGGCACGACCCGCTGCAGACGCGCTTCAGGCGCGCGCCATGGCTCGGAAGGCTGGTGGCGTGGGTCCAGCGCCGGATCGACGGCGTGCACGCGGTGTATGCGGACGTCCTTCGCTGGGCACTTCGTCATCGCAGGTCGGTGCTCGCGATCGCGCTCGGCAGCTTCGCCGCGAGCTTCCTGATCGTCCCGCTGGTCGGCACCGAGTTCATACCCGAGGTCGACCAGGGCTTCATCTCGCTGCGGCTCAACACCCCGGTCGGATCGAGCCTCGAGTACACGAACGCCAAGGTCGCGGAGGCCGAGCAGGTCCTGAAGCGGTTCCCCGAGATCTCGATGGCGATGACGACGATCGGAACCGACGACGGACGCAACTACGCGCGTGTCAACCTGAAGCTCACCGACCGCAGCAAGCGGGCGCGCTCGCAGAAGGATCTCGAGCGCGCGATCCGCAAGGCCCTGAAGCCGATTCCCGGGATCGAGCTCGCGCTCGGCTACGACCGGCCGATCTGGTTCAACGTCCTGGGGCCCGATCCCGAGGCGCTCTCCCGGCTCGCGCGGACATTCGCCGACAGGATCGCCGGGATTCGCGGCATCGCCGACCTCGAGACCTCCGACAAGGCCGCCAATCCCGCACTGTCGATCCGCCTCAACAACGACGCGGCCGCGGATCTCGGCATCACCGTCCAGCAGGTCGGGGCGACGATCCGCCCGCTGGTGGCCGGCGACACGATCAGCTACTGGCTGGCCCCCGACGGCCAGAACTACGAGGTCAACGTCCAGCTGTCGAAGAGCGACCGGCAGGTCGCCTCGGACATCGGGAACCTCTACCTGACGACGAACCGCCGCGGGCCCGACGGGCAGATGCGCATGGTTCCCTTGCGGCAGGTCGCCGACATCGTTGCGTCGACGAGCCCGCAGATCATCAAGCGCGAGGACCTCGAGCGGCGCATCGGCATCTACGCCAATGCGGAGGGGCGGCCGTCGGGGGATGTCGGTTCCGACGTGCAGAAGGTCGCGGACGCGATGCAGCTGCCGCCGGGCTACCGGCTGCAGGCTGCGGGCCAGCAGCAGGACATGCAGGATTCGTTCAAGGCTGCGCTGGCCGCGCTGGGGCTCGCGGTGATCTTCATCTACCTGATCCTCGCGTCGCAGTTCGCGAGCTTCACGCAACCGCTGGCGATCATGGCGTCGCTGCCATTCTCGGTGATCGGCGTGTTCCTCGCGCTGCTCGTGACGGGAACGACCCTCAATCTCTTCTCGATCATCGGCGTCATCATGCTGATGGGTCTCGTCACCAAGAACGCGATCCTGCTGGTCGATTTCGCCAACCGGTCGCGGCGCGCCGGTGCGAGCCTGGCCGACGCGCTGCTGAACGCGGGTCAGGTTCGGCTGCGCCCGATCCTGATGACCACGGCGGCGATGATCGGCGGCATGCTGCCTCTGGCACTCGGCCTGGGTGACGGCGGCGAGCAGCAGGCGCCGATGGGACGCGCGATCATCGGCGGGGTCGTCACGTCGACGCTGCTGACGCTGGTCGTCGTGCCGGTGCTCTACACCTACCTCGATGCGCTTCATGAGCGCCGGCTGCGACGCAAGGCGTTGCGCGCGGACCTCGCCTCGTTGACCAGATAATTAAACGATCGTATAGTTATATGCATGCCACGCCCCTCGCGCAATGTGGACGCGCTGCTGCTGAAGGCCGGACGGGAGCTGTTCCCGCAGACGGGCGCAGCCGCGATGACGGTGCGCAAAGTCGCCGAGCGCGCCGGCGTGAACCTCGGGATGTTCCATTACCACTTCGGGAACAAGGACGAGTTCGTCAGGCGCCTGCTGCAGCAGCTCTACGACGAGATGTTCGCGAACCTCGAGCTCGCGGCGAGCGCCGTTCCCGCGGTGGACGCGTTGCGTGCAGCTCTGTGCGTCCTCGGCCGATTCGCGCGCGACCATGCGAGCCTGCTCCGGCGCCTGCTGGTCGATGCGCTTTCCGGCGAGCCGCAGGCCGGCGCGTTCCTGCGCGCGAACGTCCACCGACACCTCGGGGTGATCCGGGGACTCATCGAGGACGGGCAGCGCGAAGGCGTGCTGAAGGCGATGGCGCCCGCACAGGCGCTGGCGTTGCTCGCGGGCAGCGTCGCGGCGCCGCTGCTGGTTGCGGCCTCGTTGAGCGAGCGCGGCCTCGCACGGCGCGAGGTGGCGGCGCGCTTCGCGAAGGACGTCGCGACCGACGCCGCGATCGCCGAGCGCGCCGACTGTGCGCTGGCAGGGCTCGCCGCGGCGCCGGCCCGTCCTGCCAGGACGCGGCGCCGCTGATCGTGCGCCGCGAAACATCCGCCGTGCTTGCCGCTGCGGTCCTCGCGATCGCCGGCTGCAGTCCCGACCGCGCGGCGACCTACTATCCGGGTTACGTCGAGGGCGAGTACGTGCGCGTCGCATCGCCGCTTTCCGGCACCCTCATCCGCCTCGCGGTGGAGCGCGGTACCCAGGTGGCGCAGGGCGCGCCGTTGTTCTCGCTCGAGGACGCGCAGGAACGCGCGGCGCGCTCGGAAGCCGAAGCGCGGGTCCGCCAGGCACAGGCGACGCTGGCCGATCTCGAGAAGGGTCGCAGGCCTCCCGAGGTCGCGGCGGTCCGTGCGCAGCTCGCGCAGGCGCAGGCGTCGCTTGTGCAGAGCGAGGCCGACCTCGCCCGCACGCGCAAGCTGGTCGCGGACCGGTTCCTGCCGCCCCAGCAGCAGGACGCGGCCGTGGCGGCGCGCGATCGCGACCGGGCGCGGGTCGCGGAGCTCGTCGCGCAGGTGCGTGTCGCCAATCTGCCCGCGCGGGGCGACGCGATCGCCGCGGCAAGCGCCGAGGTCAGGGCGGCGAGCGACGCGCTGTCCCAGGCACAGTGGCGCATCGACCAGAAGTCGCAGGCGGCGCCTGCCGCCGGCCTCGTCGACGATACGCTCTACCGACCCGGCGAATGGGTCGCCGCGGGCGCGCCGGTCGTGTCGCTGCTCCCGCCGGGCAACGTGAAAGTTCGCTTTTTCGTGCCCGAAGCGCAGCTTGCGACGATCAAGGCCGGCGACGCGGTCACCGTCCGCTGCGACGGCTGTGCGCAGGACATCGCCGCGCGCGTGCGCTTCATCGCCCCGCAGGCCGAGTACACGCCGCCGGTCATCTACAGCCGCGAAAGCCGGTCCAAGCTCGTTTATCTGGTGGAGGCGCGCCCGGAGGTGCCCGTTGCGGCGCTGCATCCCGGGTTGCCGGTCGAAGTCACGCTGGCAGCGCCCGCGCGATGACGCCGCAGATGCAGTCGGCGGCGCGGCCGCAGCCGGCCATCGACGTGCGCGGCCTCACCAAACGCTATGGCGGCCGCGCGGTCGTCGACAACTTCTCGATTCGCGTCGAGCGCGGCCAGATCTTCGGCTTCCTGGGACCGAACGGCAGCGGCAAGACGACGACGATCCGCATGCTTTGCGGGCTGCTGACGCCCGACGAGGGCAGCGGGACCTGCCTCGGCTACGACCTGCGGCAGCAGGCCGAGGCGATCAAGTGCGAAGTCGGGTACATGACGCAGCGCTTCAGCCTCTACGACGACCTGTCGATCCAGGAAAACCTCGATTTCGTGGCAAGGATGTATGGCGTTGCGCGACGCAGGGAGGCGGTCGCGGCGACGCTGGAGAAGCTCGGCTTGGCCGCGAGGCGCAAGCAACTCGCGGGAACGCTGTCGGGCGGCTGGAAGCAGCGCCTGGCGCTCGCAAGCTGCACGCTGCATTCCCCGCGGCTGCTGCTTCTCGACGAGCCGACGGCCGGCGTCGATCCCAAGGCCCGCCGCGATTTCTGGGAGCGGATCCACGCCCTCGCGGCCGAGGGCATCACGGTGCTCGTCAGCACGCACTACATGGACGAGGCCGAGCGCTGCCACCGGCTGGCCTACATCGCCTTCGGGAAGCTGCTGGTCGACGGGACGGCGGACGAGGTGATCGGGCATTCCGGCCTCGCGACCTGGGTGATCTCGGTGCACGGGGCGGGCGGCGAGCGCGCGCTGGCGCTGCTGGCGCAGCAGCTGCGCGGGCGTCCGGAAGTCGATACGGTGATTCCTTTCGGCGTCACATTGCGCGTGTCCGGGCGCGACGCGGAGGCCCTGTCACGGGTGCTGCAGGGCGTGGCCGGGCAGGACGAATTCGGCGTGCTGCGTTCGCCGACGTCGCTCGAGGACGTGTTCGTCAGCCTGATGCAGGGGGCGCCCGACAATGTCGCCTGACGCCGGGGGCACGCGGACAGCCGGGTTCTCGCTCGCCCGCGCGTGGGCGATCGCGCTCAAGGAATTCGTGCAGATGCGGCGCGACCGGCTGACGTTCGCGATGATCGTCGGCGTTCCGATCCTGCAGGTCGTGCTGTTCGGGTACGCGATCAACACCGACCCGAAGTCACTTCCGACCGCGGTCGTCGACTACGACCACAGCGAATTCACGCGCAGCATCGTGCAGGGCCTGCGCAACACCGGCTATTTCGCGATCGACCGGACACCGGGCTCCGAGTCCGACGCCGACCGGATGCTCGACCGGGGCGACGTCCAGTTCGCGATCGTCATCCCGGCCGGATTCTCGAGGGCCTTGCTGCGTGGCGAGCAGCCTTCGCTGCTGCTCGCCGCTGATGCGACCGACCCGTCCGCCGCCAGCAACGCGATCGCCGCGGTGTCGCAGGCCGGGGCCGGCGCGCTCGCGCATGACCTGACCGGGCCGCTCGCACGGCTGGCGCAGACGGCGGCGCCATTCGCCGTCGACATCCAGCGCCGCTACAACGCCGAAGGGGTGACGCAGTACAACATCGTTCCCGGGCTGCTCGGCGTGATCCTGCAGATGACGATGGTGATGATGACGGCGTTTGCCGTGACCCGCGAGCGCGAGCGCGGGACTTTCGAGAGTCTCCTCGCGACACCCGCCCGCCCGCTGGAGGTGATGGCCGCGAAGATCGTGCCTTACATCGCAGTCGGATTGGTCCAGGCCGTCATCATCATGGCCGCGGCCAAGGTCCTGTTCGACGTTCCAATGATCGGCAGCCTGCCTTTGCTGTTCGCCGCCATGATGCTCTATATTGCCGCGCTGCTGGCCCTGGGATTCGCGATCTCGACGGTCGCCACCAACCAGCTGCAGGCGATGCAGATGACGTTCTTCTTCTTCCTCCCGTCGATGCTGCTGTCGGGTTTCATGTTTCCGTTCCGGGGGATGCCCGGATGGGCGCAATGGCTGGGCGAGGTGTTCCCCCTGACCCATTTCCTGCGGATCGTTCGCGGCGTGCTGCTCAAGGGAAACGACGCTCGGCAGATCGCCCCGCACCTCTGGCCGCTTGCCGCATTCCTGGTCGCCGTCGCGGCGATCGCGCTGCTTCGTTACCGGCGCACACTCGATTGATTGCGATTAATTGGGGTCAGAGCTGTAATAAGCCGGTGCGTAAATGGGGTCAGAGCTGCGTAAATGGGGTCAGAGCTGTAATAAACCGAATTCCGATGCGCATGCACGACCGCTCTCGTCCGCGGTTTATTACAGCTCTGACCCCATTTACGCAGCTCTGACCCCATTTACGCACCGGCTTATTACAGCTCTGACCCCAATTAATCGCGGGGGGTTTGATACAATGACCCGCGGTCATTTGCCTCGAAGGCAGTCGTGCCGTGACGGTCGACAGAACCGGTCGCGCGGGGGCACCGCCGAATCGCTCCAGCCAGGGACAGCGCAATGAAGGCATTCGACTACGAGCAGGCACGCTACAACATGATCGAGCAGCAGATTCGACCGTGGGAGGTGCTCGATCCGCGCGTGCTCGATCTCCTGTTCAAGGTCAAGCGCGAGGATTTCGTGCCGCCCGCGTATCGCGCGCTCGCGTTCGCCGACCTCGAGTTGCCATTGTCCGGCCGCGCGCGGATGTGGACACCGAAAATGGAGGCGCGGGTGCTGCAGGAGCTTGCGCCCTCCGAGTCCGATCGCGTTCTCGAAATTGGCACCGGCAGCGGCTATTTCTGCGCACTGCTGGCGAGCATGGCCGCCCAGGTGACCAGCGTCGAAATCGATCCGGCGCTCGCTGCCGACGCGCGCGCCAGGCTCGGGCGCATGGGCCATTCCAATACCCGGGTCGAGGTCGGCGACGGCAGCCGCGGCTACGGGAGCGACACCTACGACGTGATCGTTCTGACCGGCTCGACACCGATCCTTCCCGGGCGTTTCCTCGAGCAGCTCCTGCCGGGCGGCCGGGTGTTCGCGGTCGTGGGTGAGGCACCGGCGATGACGGCGCGCCTGATTCGCTGGAACGCGCCAGACTCGCATGTCACCGTCGATCTGTTCGAGACCGTCGTCGCGCCGCTGGAGAACGCCATGACTCCCGAGCGGTTCGCATTCTGATCTGCCATCGCCCGGCGACCCGCGCGCCGGACCCGACGACGCGACAACCTCTTTTTCGAGCCCCTCCGATGATACGACTGTCATCCGCCATTGCCGCATCGCTCCTCGCGGCGGTCCTGCATTGCGCGCCGGTCGCCGCCGAGGACCTGATCCAGGTCTATCGGGAAGCCGAGCGCAGCGACCCGACGCTCGCCGCGGCGCGTGCCAGCTACCGGGCGACCAGGGAGGCGGTTCCGCAGGCGCGCGCGGGACTGCTGCCGAGCGTCAGCGTGACCGGTGCGATGAACGCCAACAACTACGACGCGTCGATCCACAGTGACCCGCGCGTCGACGTCAATCGCAGCTTCTGGTTCGGGGGGCTGGGGGTCTCGGCTTCGCAACCGCTGTACCGGAAAGCGAACCAGATCGCGCTGTCCGAGGCCGACAAGCAGGTCGAGCAGGCCGGTTACACGCTGGAGGCCGCGAAACAGGACCTGATGCTGCGCGTCGCGGGGGCGTATTTCGACGTCCTGCTCGCGCAGTTCAATGTCGACCTCGCCGACAGCCAGAAGGCGGCGGTGTCCGAGCAGCTCGCGCAGGCGAAGCGCAACTTCGAGGTCGGCGTCGCGACGATCACCGACACCAACGAGGCTCAGGCCGCCTACGACGCGATCGTGGCGCAGGAGATCTCGTCGAAGAACGACCTCGACAACAAGCGCACTGCGCTGCGTGCGATCATCGGCCGCAATCCGACCGACCTCAAGCCGCTGGGTCCGTCGTTCGAGCCGACCCTGCCGACGCCGGATTCACTCGATTACTGGGTCGACCACGCCCTGTCCGACAACCTCGCGGTGAAGATCGCGCAATTCAACAGCGAGATCGCGAGCCTCGAGATCGAGCGGCAGCGCGCCGGCCACCTGCCGACCCTCGACCTCGTCGGCAGCTACAACGCCCAGGCGTCGAACGGCAGCACGCTGACCGGAACGACCATCGATTCGCGCCAGGCGATCATCGGGCTGGCGCTGACGGTCCCGCTCTACCAGGGCGGCTTCGTCGATTCCAGGGTGAGGCAGGCGATTGCGCAGCAGGACAACGCGCGCCAGAACCTCGAGCTCGCGCGGCGCAATGCGCTGTTCAGTGCGCAGACCGGGTTCACCGGGGTCACCAGCGCCGCAGCGTCAGTCAAGGCGTTCGAGCAGGCGCTGGTTTCCGCGAACACCGCCTACGAATCGAACAAGACCGGGCAGGAGGTCGGCGTGCGCACGAACCTCGATGTCCTGAACACGCAGCAGAACGTGTTCCAGCGGCGGCGCGACCTCGCGCAGGCGTTTTTCAACTACCTGCTCGGTGTCCTGCGCCTGAAGTCCGCAGTCGGCACGCTCTCGATCGACGACCTGCAGGACGTCAACCGCCGGCTCCTGGGCTGAGGCGGGCGGCGGGCACGCCGATCCTCGGTGCGAGCCATGTCCACAGCCGGTCGGCGGCGCCGCGATGCGCGGCGATGAACGCTTCGGCGTTGGCGCGCATCCGCTCGCGCGAATGCGCATCGGCGAGCAGCAGCCCGGCGACGCGCACGAGCTCGTCGGCGTCGTCCACGCGCTGCGCGGCCCCGGAGGCGACCGCTGCGTCGCTCGCCTGCGCGAAGTTGAACGTGTGCGGACCGATCAGCGTCGGCGTACCGATGGCGATCGGCTCGATCAGGTTCTGCCCGCCCAGCGGCAGCAGGCTGCCGCCGACGAAGGCGACGTCGGCGGCGGCGTAGTAGGCGAACATCTCGCCCATCGAGTCCCCGAGCAGAACCCTCGCATCCGCCGGAACCGGCGGGCTGCCGCTGCGCCGCACGTAAGGCACGCCCCGGTCGCGCAGCAGCGCGGCGACTGCGTCGAAGCGTTGCGGATGACGCGGAACGATGATGACCAGCGTGCGTGCCGGCAGCTGCGAATCCCCACGAGCGAGGGCGTCGAGGACCAGCGCCTCCTCGCCATCGCGGGTCGATGCGACGACCAGGACCGGTCGATCGCGCCCAATCGCCGATCGCAATTCGTCTCCCCGCTTGCGCAGCGCGTCGGGCACCGAAACGTCGAACTTCAGGTTGCCGGTGACGGTCACCTCGCGCGCGCCCAGCGCGCGCAGGCGCTGCCCGTCCGCCTCGGACTGCGCCGCGACGCCGGCAAGGGATGCGAGCAGCGGACGCGACAACAGCCCGATTCGCGCATAGCCGCGCGCCGAGCGCTCGGACAGGCGGGCGTTGACGAGGAACAGGGGCACTCCCGCGCGCGACGCGGCCGCGGTCAGGTTCGGCCACAGCTCGGTCTCGACCAGCAATCCCGCGTCGGGCCGGAACCGCGCGAGGAAGCGACGGACGGCGAACGGGATGTCGTAGGGCAGCCACGCCTGCACGACGGTGTCGCCGAACAGCGCGCGGCCGGCCTCGCGGCCGGTCGCGGTCATGTGCGTCATCAGGATCGACGGCGGCGGATCGCAGCGGCGCAGGTGGAGCACGAGCGGCGCGATCGCGCGCGTCTCGCCGGCCGATACCGCGTGAATCCAGACGAGCGTGCCAGGGCGCTCGCGTTGCGGCGTGTACGCGTAGTGCCCGAAGCGCTCGCCGACCTGCGTTCCATAGCCCGGCTCCCGGCGCGCACGCCAGTAGAGGCGCAGCGGAAGCAGCGGCAGCACGAGCCACCACAGGAGTGTGTAGAGCCGTCGCGCCAGGCGGGCCATCGTTCAGTCCGGCGCGCTGCGAAGCAACTGACCGGCGATCGCAAGCACGTCGTCGCACGCGGGCGGGGCGCCGGCGTCGCCGAGGTCGCGCGCATGCGCGCCGGTGCAGGCCACGCCGTGGCGTGCGGGATCGGTCGCGCAAAAGATCGCGAGCGTCGGCGTTCGCAATGCCGCCGACAGATGGGTGAAGCCGGTGTCGACCCCGACGGCCAGGGCGGCCCTCGACAGCAGCGTCGCTGCCTGCGGCAGCGCAAGCCATGGCGGGACGATTGCATTGTCGAAGCCTTCGGCGAGCCGTCGGCTGCGCGCCTCTTCGGCGGCGTTTCCCCAGGGGAGTACGCTGGCATAGCCCGCCTGCTCGCAATGCTCGATCAGCGCGCGCCAGTGCGCCTGCGGCCACAGCTTCTCGTCCCGGCTCGTCCCGTGGAGCATGACGACGTAAGGTCGATCGGGAATGCCCGCTGCGTCGGCGGGCGGGTGCAGGTTCCAGCGGGGCGCGTCGTCGACCTCGTAGCCGAGCGCCGCGGCCGCGAGGCGACGGCAGCGCGCGACGAAATGCAGGTCGCGGGGGATCCGGTGATGGACATCGTCGCCGAGGGTGGCGAGCGGCTCGCGTATGCTGGCGCGATCGAAGCCGTGACGCAGACCGCGTGCCATCCGCGCGATCACGGCGCCCTTGACCTGCTCCTGCAGGTCGAGCACCGCGTCGTAGCGGGTCCGGCGCAGCGCGTGCGCGAAGTCGCGCATTTCGCGCCATGTCCTGCGCGCGCCGAGCGCGCCGCGCCACCGCCGCAGGTTGAAAGGCATGACCTCGCGCACGTCGGGACAAAGGCCGATCAGAGGGGCGAAGCCGGGCTCGGCGACCCAATCGATGGCCGATTCGGGACGCTCGCGCCGGATGTCGGTCGCAACCGACAATGCGTAGACGATGTCGCCCAGCGACGAAGGGCGGACGACGAGCACCGCGCTCATCGGACGGTCCCCGCGAGCGCGCCGGCCGCCCGTGCGCAATTCGAGCCGTTGGGCGTCCCGCCGCCGCCGCATTTCGGCGCGGAGTGGCAAACCACGTAAAATCGCGCCAGTTCTTCGAACACGGGGATTCCCGAACCTGCGGCCGCCACCGGCGCCGTGGACTGTGGACCGTCACGCATGCCCGGGCCCATTCCGATCTCGCTGGTAGTGATCACGCGCGATGCGCAGGACGACATCGGCGAATGTCTCGCGTCCGCGCCGTTCGCCGCGGAGGCGCTGGTCGTCGACTCGGGCAGCGCGGATCATACCGTAGAAATCGCGCGACGATCGGGCGCGCGCGTCCTGTCCCATCCATGGCAGGGGTTCGGGCCGCAGAAGCAGTACGGGGTGCAGATGGCCGGCAACGACTGGGTGCTTTGCCTCGACGCCGACGAGCGGGTGTCGCCGGAACTCGCGCGATCGGTCGAGTCCATGTTTTCCGCAGGGCAGCCCCCGCTGGCGGCGTACGCGCTCGCGCGACGCAACCGGTTTCTCGGGCGCTGGCTTGCCCACGGCGAGGGCTACCCCGACTGGACGACGCGGCTGTTCGACCGGCGCCGCGCGCGCTGGAGCGAAGACCCCGTTCACGAGAAAGTGATCGCCGACGGCCGCGTCGGGCGCCTCGAAGGCGACCTGATGCACGCATCGGCCGAATCGATCGAGCGTTACGTCGCCAAGCAGAACCGCTATACGACACTGCAGGCCGACATGCTCCACGCACGCGGCAAGCGCGGCTCCGCGGCAGCGATGGCCGCCGCCCCCATTGCGCGGTTCCTGCGTTTCTACGTCTTCAGGCTCGGCTTTCTCGACGGCGCGGCGGGCCTCGCCCACATCGCGATTGGCGCGTTCGCGAGCTTCCTCAAGCACGCCAAGCTGCGCGCGCTCGACCAGACGGTGCGGCGCCCATGGTCCCGGTCGCGTTGAACGGGCGGCGCGTCCTGGTGACGGGCGCGGCGGGCTTCATCGGCATGCATACGGCGCGCGCGCTGCTCGACGCGGGCATGGAGGTCGTCGGCGTCGACAACTTCGAGCCCTACTACGACGTGGCGCTCAAGCGGGCCCGCGTCGCCGAGCTGACCGGTCGGCCGCGCTTCGCATTCGAGGCGGTCGATCTCGCCGACAAGGACGCCTGCGCGGGTCTGTTCGCGCGCGGCCGCTTCGCCTCGGTCGTGCATCTCGCGGCGCAGCCGGGCGTGCGCCATTCGCTCGTCAATCCCGAGGCCTACCTGCGCAACAACCTGGTCGCGTTCGGGCACGTGCTCGAGGGTTGCCGCCACGCTTCGGTCGTGCACCTGGTCTACGCGTCGTCGTCGTCGGTGTACGGTGCGAGCCACACGCTGCCGTTCTCGGAGGACCAGCCGGTCGACCAGCCGGTGAGTCTCTACGCGGCGACCAAGAAGGCGAACGAGCTGATGGCGCACAGCTACAGCCACCTGTTCGGCCTTCCGACGACGGGGCTGCGCTTCTTCACCGTCTACGGTCCCTGGGGCCGTCCCGACCAGGCGCCGATGCTGTTCACGCGGGCGATGCTCGGCGGCCAGCCGATCCAGGTATTCAATTCGGGGCGGATGCAGCGTGATTTCACCTACGTCGACGACATCGTCGAAGGGGTCGTGCGGGTGCTCGACAAGCCGCCGCCGCGGGACGGCGATCGCGCGCCCTACGCGATCTACAACATCGGCAACCATCAGGCCGTCGAGCTCGACGAGTTCATCGCGACCCTCGAGCGGCTCCTGGGCACGCGCGCGATCCGCAACGACCAGCCGATGCAGCCCGGCGACGTGCCGGCGACGTTCGCCTCGATCGACCGCCTGCAGGCGCTGACCGGCTTCGCGCCGCGTACGCCACTGGCCGAAGGCCTTGCGCGCTTCGTCGCCTGGTACCGCGATTACTACTGCGCCTGACATGATCCTCGTCACCGGCGGCGCCGGCTTCATCGGTTCCAATTTCGTGCTCGACTGGCTCGCGGCGCATGACGAACCCGTCGTCAATCTCGACAAGCTGACCTATGCGGGCAACCTGCGCAGCCTGGCGGGGCTCGCCGGCGATGCCCGGCACGTCTTCGTTCGCGGCGACATCGGCGATGCCGACGCGGTGGGCGCGCTGCTCGAGCGGCATCGTCCGCGGGCGATCGTGAACCTCGCCGCGGAGACGCACGTCGACCGCTCGATCCGCAGTCCGCGCGCCTTCGTGGACGCCAATGTCGTCGGCACGTTCACGCTGCTCGAGTGCGTGCGGACGTGGTGGCAGACGTTGCCTGCGGGCGAGCGTGCGGCGTTCCGCTTCCTGCATGTGTCGACCGACGAGGTCTACGGCTCGCTGGGCCTCGCCGACCCTGCGTTCTCCGAAGCGACCCCATTCGCGCCGAACAGCCCCTATGCCGCGTCGAAGGCGGCATCGGACCATCTGGTGCGCGCCTGGCACCACACCTACGGCTTGCCGACGCTGACGACCAACTGCTCGAACAATTACGGCCCGCGGCAGTTTCCCGAGAAGCTGATTCCGCTGATGATCGTCAACGCGCTCGCCGGCAAGCCGCTGCCGGTCTACGGAGACGGGCAGAACGTTCGCGACTGGCTCTACGTCGGTGACCATTGCAGCGCGATCCGCGCGGTGCTCGCGCGTGGGCGCCCCGGCGAGACCTACAATGTCGGCGGCAACGCGGAAACGCGGAACATCGACGTCGTCCGGACGCTGTGCCGGCTGCTGGCGGCGCGCGTCCCCGGTCGCGATTTCACCGCGCAGGTCACGTTCGTCGCCGATCGGCCGGGGCATGACCGGCGCTACGCGATCGACGCGACGAAGATCCGCGGCGAGCTCGGCTGGGCGCCGGCCGAGACCTTCGAGTCGGGGATGGCGAAGGCCGTCGACTGGTACCTCGGCAACGGCGACTGGCTCGCCAGCGTGCAGAGCGAGGAGTACCGCAGGTGGATCGATCTGCAGTATGCGTGAGCGCGTGGGGGCCGAGATCGGGAAAGGCGTGGCGATGACGCGCAAGGGAATCATTCTCGCCGGTGGCTCGGGCACGCGCCTGCATCCGGTGACGCAGGTCGTGTCCAAGCAGCTGCTGCCGGTGTACGACAAGCCGATGATCTACTATCCGCTGTCGACGCTGATGCTCGCGGGCATCCGCGACATCCTGCTGATCTCGACACCCGACGATACGCCGCGCTTCGCGCAACTCCTCGGCGACGGCGGTCGCTGGGGCCTGCATTTCTCCTACGCGGTCCAGCCCGCGCCCGAAGGCCTGGCGCAGGCCTTCGTCATCGGTCGCGAATTCATCGGCGGCGGTCCGTCGGTGCTGGTGCTGGGCGACAACGTCTTCTACGGGCACGACCTGCAGACGCAGCTCGCTCGCGCCAACGCCAGCGCCGGCGGCGCCACGATCTTCGCCTATCCGGTCGCCGACCCCGAGCGCTACGGCGTCGCCGAGCTCGATGCCGGCGGCCGCGTCGTGAGCCTCGAGGAGAAGCCGTCCGCGCCGAAGTCGCGCTACGCGGTCACGGGCCTGTATTTCTACGACAGCCGGGTCGTCGACATCGCGCGCGAGCTCACGCCATCGGCGCGCGGCGAGCTCGAGATCACCGACGTCAATCGCCGCTACCTCGAACTGGGCGAGCTCGCCTGCGAGGTGATGGGACGCGGCATGGCGTGGCTCGACACCGGCACCCACGAATCCCTGCTCGAGGCGTCGCAGTACATCGAGACGATCGAGCGCCGGCAGGGGCTGAAGATCGCCTGTCCGGAGGAGATCGCCTACCGGCAGGGCTGGATCGGCGCCGAGGATCTGCGCCGGCTTGGATCGGCGATGGCGAAGAACGGCTACGGCCGCTACCTGCTCAGCCTGCTCGACGACCCGGTGTTCCGCTGATGCAGTTCACCAGGAGCGCATTGCCCGATGTCGTGATCATCGAGCCGAAAGTGTTCGGGGATGTGCGCGGATTCTTTTTCGAGAGCTGGAATCGGCGTGATTTCGCCAGCGCCGGGCTCGACGTCGATTTCGTGCAGGACAACCACTCGCGATCGCGCCGCGGCGTGCTGCGCGGCCTGCATTACCAGATCGAGCATGCGCAGGGAAAGCTCGTGCGCGTGATCGAGGGCACGGTGCTCGACGTGGCGGTCGACCTGCGACGCTCGTCGGCGACCTTCGGCCGGCACGTCGCGATCGAGCTGTCGGCGGGCGATCACAGGATGCTCTACATCCCGCCGGGTTTCGCGCATGGGTTCCTCGTCGTCTCGGAGGTCGCCGAATTCCTCTACAAGACCACCGACTACTGGTACCCGGAGCACGAGCGCACGCTGCTGTGGAGCGATCCGGCGCTTCGCATCGAGTGGCCCGCAGGGGTTGCACCGACGCTCGCGCCCAAGGACGCCGCCGGCACGCCGCTCGCGCAGGCCGACGTCTACGCCTGATCGACAGGCCTGCGACATGCCGGGCCGTCGCTCCAACGTCCGTCCGACCATCCTCGTCACCGGCGCGAACGGCCAGCTCGGGCGCGAGCTCGCCGCGGCGCTCGCGGCGCACGGGAGCGTCGTCGCCTGTGACCGCGCGGCACTCGACCTCTCCGATGCCTCGCGGATCGTCCGCGTCGTCCGTGACCTCGCGCCGCAGCTCGTCGTCAACGCCGGCGCATACACCGCGGTCGACCGCGCCGAGGGCGAGCGCGAGGCAGCGTTCGCGGTAAATGCGCACGCGCCGGGGGTCCTCGCCGAGGAAGCGCGGCGCATCGACGCGGTGCTGATCCACTATTCGACCGACTATGTGTTCGACGGGACGGCATCCCTGCCCTACGACGAGGCGGCGGCCGCCAATCCGTTGAACGCCTACGGCGCGAGCAAGCTCGAAGGCGAGCGCGCCGTTACGGCGACGGGCGCGCACGCGCTGACGCTTCGCACCAGCTGGGTCTACTCGCTGCACGGAAGGAATTTCCTGACGACGATCAGAAGGCTCGCCGCCGAGCGCGACGAGCTGCGCATCGTCTCGGACCAGGTCGGGGTCCCGAACTGGAGTCGGGCGCTGGCCGGGGCAACCGCGACGCTCGTCGGTCGCGGCCTCGCGTATCTCGCCGGGCGCGCCGGCCTCTACCATCTGTCGGCACAAGGCGCGACGACGTGGTACGAATTTGCGCGCGCGATCGTCGGCGACGTCGCGCACCCGCGTATCACGCCGATCACGACTGCCGAGCATCCGACGCCGGCGCGCCGGCCGGCGTACGCGGTGCTCGACACGCGTCGCTTCGCCGACGCGTTCGGATTCGCGATGCCGCAATGGCGCGAGCACCTGCGCCGCTGCTTGCAGAGTCCCCCGGAACCGCCGAGGGTTTGAAGGGCCCGCCGGACGGCAATGCGAGGCGTTGCGCCAGCCGATTGAAGAACTCAGCGCAGGCCGGCGGCGTAATCGGCAAGGGCCTTCATCTGCGCATCGGTCAGCTTCATGGCGATCGTGTGCATGATCGCGCCATTGACGTCCTTGCCTGCCGCGTCGGCGCCGCGGGCGCCCGACTGGAACGCCTTGAGCTGGGCGTAGGTGTAATCGGCGTACTGGCCGCCAAGCCGCGGGTAGTTCCTGGGAATGCCCGCGCCGTCCGGCGAATGGCAGGCGGCACATGCGGGGACGCCCGTTTCCGCGTCGCCGCCGCGCCACAGCTGCTGGCCCGCCTTGACGAGTGCGATGTCCCTGGAGGCCTCGCCCTTGAGTTTCTGCTGCGAGAAGTAGACGCCGAGTGCGGTCATGTCGGCATCGGTAAGGGTCGCCGCCATCGCCTGCATGGTCGCGTTGACGCGGATGCCGGTCTTGAAGTGCGCGAGTTGGAGGGTGATATAGTCGGCACCCTGCGCGGCCAGGTTCGGATTCGCCGACGCGACGCTGTTGCCGTCGGCGCCGTGGCAGGCGGCGCATACCTGGCTCGCTATCTGCTGCGCTTTCTTGAGATCCGGCGCAGGCGCGGCGCGCGGGGCTTCCTGGGCGGAGGCCGTGACGGCGCAGAACGCTGCCGCTGCGATGACGGCGCAGAGCCGGTTGCGGGTCATGTCGGAAGGCTCCATATCGATAGGTCGATGCGTTGCGTGGAACGCCGCGAAGCCGACCGTGTGCCGGCCCATGCGACGATTGCAGATGAGCAAACTACTTATTGTATCGGAGTCGGTAACCGCGGCCAAAGCCGCCGGTGTCGCCGATGCCGGGCGCGCTCCGGCTCCGCTGGTGGGGGCGGCCTTCGAGACGGGTGCTGCCGCGGCGTGGCAGCTTCCGAAGGACGGCGCGCCGGAGATTGCATTCGCCGGGCGCTCGAACTCCGGCAAGTCGAGCGCGATCAATGCTCTCGCAAGGCAGACGCGACTGGCATTCGCGAGCCGGACACCGGGCCGCACCCAGCTGATCAATTTCTTCCGGTTGCGGGGAGGCGCCCTCGTCGCCGACCTGCCCGGCTACGGCTATGCCGCGGTGCCCCGGGCGCTCAAGAAGGACTGGCAGGAATTCCTGTGGATCTACGTCACGACTCGAACATCGCTGGTCGGCCTGGTGCTGGTCGTCGATGCCCGGCACGGACTGCGCACCATGGACGAGCAGCTCCTCGGCGGGTTCCTGCCGTCGGGGCGCCCGGTGCTGGTCCTGGCCACCAAGATCGACAAGCTCAACCAGGCGGAGCGCAAAGCCGCGGTGGTTGCGATCCGGAACCGCCTGGGTGAAGCGTTCCCCGCGTGCACCTCGGCCGTCCGCGTCACTCCTTTCTCGGTGCCTTTGCGGCTGGGCGTCGAGGACGCCGACGCGACGATCGCATCGTGGATGGCTTGACGCAGCGTGGTCGCGGCGAACGGCATAATAAAGGGGCCCCGCGATCAAGGGGAGTGACGCGGGGCCCCGAAACGCCCGCCCCGGCATCGAACCGGAGCGGGCACCCGCTCAGGGAGGAAAGCGGGAGACGTTGACCGTCTGCGAAATGAGACCACGACCGATTTCACGAGTTCCATTGCCGACCACCGAAGATTCGAGCCGACGATGAGCTACCTGTTGACGGGACGGTTTCCCGAACGACGGATGCGGCGCATGCGCCGGGACGATTTTTCCCGCCGGCTGACGCGGGAGACGCGGCTGACGTCCGACGATTTCATCTATCCGGTGTTCGTCTGCGACGGTACCCGGCGGACCGAGCCCGTGGCGTCATTGCCGGGGGTGGCGCGGAAGTCGATCGACCTCCTGCTGGAGGATGCCGAGCGCTGCGTGGCGCTCGGGGTGCCGGCAATGGCGCTGTTCCCGGTGATTCCGGCCGAGGACAAGTCGGACGATGCGGCCGCCGCCTGGGACGACGACGGGCTGGTTCCGCGCACCGTGCGTGCGCTCAAGGAGCGTTTCCCGTCGCTCGGCGTCGTGACCGACATCGCGCTCGATCCTTACACCCGTCACGGGCAGGACGGGCTCATCGACCCTTCGGGCTACGTGATGAACGACGCGACGGTCGAGGCGCTCGTCAGGCAGGCGCTATGCCACGCCGCCGCCGGCGTCGATATCGTCGCGCCTTCGGACATGATGGACGGCCGCATCGGCGCCTTGCGCAAAGCCCTCGACGCCGCCGGGCGCATCCACACGCGGATCCTCGCCTACTCGGCGAAGTACGCGTCGTCGTTCTATGGACCGTTTCGCGATGCCGTGGGTTCCGCCGCAAATCTCCGCGGAGGCGACAAGTACACCTACCAGATGGACCCCGCGAACAGCAACGAGGCGATGTGGGAGACCTGGCTCGACATCGACGAAGGCGCGGACATGGTGATGGTCAAGCCGGGTCTCCCCTATCTCGACATCGTGCGCCGCGTGAAGGATGCGTTCGGCATGCCGACCGCGGTCTACCAGGTGTCGGGCGAATACGCGATGCTGAAGGCTGCGGCGCAGGCGGGGTGGCTCGACGAGCGGGCCTGCGTGCTCGAGGCGCTCGTCGGCATGAAGCGCGCGGGTGCCGACGCGATTCTCACCTACTTTGCCCTCGACGCGGCACAGTGGCTGCGCGAAGGCTGCAGGGCTGAGCCGCCGGAGCCCCGCGCGCGCAGTCGCCCGCGTCCCGCGCGCAGTCGCCCGCGTTCCGCGCGCGGTGGCGGACTCTCGCGCAGGGCTTCGGCGGCGCAGGGCGCGTCGTCGAGCGGGTCCAGGTGCGGCGGCGCTCG
>JAGXBK010000280.1 GCA_018971195.1 Betaproteobacteria bacterium | reverse complement strand
GCCGCAACCAGCATCGGCTCGCCGGCGACGCGGATGCGGGCGACGGCGATGCCGTCGTCGTCGCGGGCGGCGATTCCGTAGCGCGCCAGATGCGGGCTCGGCCCCGGCGGAGCGTCGAACTTTGCGCTGCCGGCATCGGCCAGGGCGGTGATGCGCTCCAGCGGCGTCGCGCCCGAGAGGCGCCCTCGCATGCTGCCGAGATCGTGGACGGCGGGTTCCATCGGTATGGAATAATGCCTCGAATCGACGCACGGCGCGCGTCGCCGGGCGTGCGCTGCAAGCCCGGTCCCTTGCCGGTGCCGCCCGGCGACCTGCAAGCTTCCCTGCCCTCGCCCGGCAACGATGAACGCCAATTTCTACGCCCTCGTCGAATCGCATGCCCCGGACGGGCCGGAGCAGCCGTGCCTGCTCGTTCCCGGCGGACCCGTCGTCCATTACGGCGAGCTCCTCGACGAATCCGCGCGCATCGCGAATGCGCTCGTCGCCGCGGGTTGCGAGCGCGGCGACCGCGTCGCGGTGCAGACCGACAAGCACTGGCAGGTGCTCGCGCTCTACCTCGGGTGCCTGCGCGCGGGTCTCGTGTACCTGCCGCTCAACGCCGGCTACCAGAAGGCGGAGCTCGCTTGTTTCTTCGATGACGCGAAGCCGCGCGTCGTCGTCTGCCGCCCCGAGACCCTCGGCACCGTGGCAACACTCGCCGGCGACGCGACGGTGCTGACGCTGGATGCCAACGGCGGCGAGATCGGCGATCGCGCGCGCGGGCAATCCGCGAGCTTTCGCACGGCGATCTCGCAGCCCGATGATGTCGCCGCGATCCTTTACACATCGGGCACGACGGGCCGGTCCAAGGGCGCGATGCTGACGCATCGCAACCTCGCGTCGAACGCGACGGCGCTGGTCCAAGCCTGGGGATTCACGCGCGGCGACGTGCTGCTGCACGCGCTTCCCGTCTACCACGTGCACGGGCTGTTCGTCGCCGTCCATTGCGCGCTGCTGTCGGGCGCGAGGATGCTGTGGATGCCGAGGTTCGACGCGCGCGAGGTCGTCGACGCCCTGCCGGCAGCGACGGTGATGATGGGCGTGCCGACGTTCTACGTGCGACTGCTCGCCGAGCCGAGCTTCACGGGGGACGCCTGCCGCAGCATCCGCCTGTTCGTATCGGGCTCGGCGCCGCTGCCGCCCGAGACCTTCGAAGCATTCCGCCTCCGCAGCGGGCAGGCGATCCTCGAGCGCTACGGCATGACCGAGACCGGGATGATCGCGTCGAATCCCCTCGACGGTGAGCGCGTCGCGGGGACCGTGGGGCTGCCGCTGCCCGGGATCTCGGTGCGCATCGTCGACGACGCGGGCATGCCCTGCGCGCCCGGAACCATCGGCGGAGTCGAGGTTCGGGGACCGAATGTCTTCGCCGGCTACTGGCGCATGCCGGAGAAGACGCGGGAGGAATTCAGCGCCGACGGCTGGTTCCGGACCGGCGACATGGGCGAGTGGGTGAGCTCCGGCGCGGGGAAGGGCTACCTGCGTCTGGTCGGCCGCTCGAAGGACATGATCATCAGCGGCGGGCTCAACGTGTATCCGAAGGAGATCGAGGAGCGCATCGATGCGCTGCCGGGTGTGGTCGAGTCCGCGGTCATCGGCGTCGCCGATCCCGATTTCGGGGAAGCGGTGACGGCCGTCGTCGTCGCGAGGCCGGGCCACG
>JAGXBK010000110.1 GCA_018971195.1 Betaproteobacteria bacterium | reverse complement strand
GGAATGCTCTTGACCGACGCGCAGAAACAGGCAGCGACGTCGACCAGCGTCGCGCCGCCGACATACCAGGCATCGGCATAGCACATGCCACGCTGCGGCCACGGCGGGTCGGCGGCGTCGATCAGCACCACCGCCGCGCCACCGCGATTCAGCCCGCGCGCAATCGCCGATCCGACGTCATCGCATCCGACGACGATGACAACCGGCTGCTGGTCGCTACGCTTGTGAAATGTCATGCGGCTGCACCCTTGCGCTGGCGATCCGGCTTCGCGCGGGAATCGCGCCAACCCACGCCGGATCATCGGCGGTGCAGGCTACAGACGGATGACAGCGTTACGACCGGCGCCCGGTGCTCGTGCTTGGTGTCGGCGATCGTCGATCGGGGGCAGCGGGGCGGGACGGGACGCCGCGCCCGAAGTCCGTGGACGCCGGCCTGCGGGTCCCGGCGCGCCATCGCTCGAGGACGTCCTGCCGCATGTGATCCTATCGGGCTCGCTCGTCGCGCCACCCGCAATGGCCGGCACTGCCACGGGCGCTACGCCCGTCCCGTCCCGCTGCCCCGATGCGCCGGCGTCGAACCTATCCGTGCCGACCTGCGAAATCAGGGTCTGACCCCGATTTCCTGCTGCCGCGCCGAATGGCGCGCCGAAGCCGGCAAGCTTATGTGCACTCGCGGCGCGTCAGAGGTAATCCGGGCCGATCACCGCCCTGAGGACGACGCCCGAGCCCTCGTCGCCCGCGCGATTCGAGAACCACCAGACCGCGCCCTTGCGCACCGACCACCACGCCTGCTGGCCGGACAGCAGCAAGGATGCGACCAGCCCCAGCGTCGGTTGGTGCGCGACGACGAGCACGCTCTCGCGGGCATCGGGCCAATTGGCGGCGTCGAGAATGGCCTCGGGGCTTGCGCCGGGGGCAAGGTCGGGCAGCGTCTTGAACTTGCGCTTGAGCGGCAACACCGTCTGCTGGCACCGCATCGCCGGCGAGACGAGCACGCGGCAGGTATCGGGCAGGTGCCGGTCCAGCCATTGCGCGACCCGCTCGGCCTGATTGATGCCCTTGGACGTCAGGCGGCGCTCGAGGTCGGGCCGGCCGGGTTCGGCGTCGCAGTGACGCCAGAGGATCAGGTCCATCGCCGCAGGCTACGCGCGAGGCGGCGACCTGTCATGCGGCGGCGGACGCCTCCGCCGCGAGCCACATGCAGCCGGACTTCGATTCGCGCTGGAGCGCCTCGAGATAGGCCCGGTGGCACGCGGCCTCCTCCGGCGCCACCCGCACCGGGCGCACCACCATGGGTGTTGCCGCAGCGCACTCCCGGGCCGTGAGGCCCGGGCCCGGCGTCGGCAGCGCGGACGCGCCGATGTCGATGGTCAGCGTCTCCTGCCCCCGCGTCATCGCCAGGTAGACCCGGGCGAGCAGTTCGGCGTCGAGCAGCGCGCCATGCATCGTCCGGTGCGCGTTCGATACGCCGAAGCGCTCGCATAACGCATCGAGATTGTTGCGCTTGCCCGGGAACGCTTCGCGCGCCAGCGCCAGCGTGTCCGTGAGCTTGGCGTACAGGGACGCCGAGGGTGCAAGGCCGGCGCGGGCGAATTCGGCATCGAAGAAGGCGATGTCGAACGGCGCATTGTGGATGATCCATTCGGCGCCGCGCGCAAAATCGACGAACTCCTGCGCGATGTCGGCAAAGCGGGGCTTGCCGATCAGGTCGTCGCGCGTCATCCCGTGCACCTCCGTCGCGCCGGCGTCGATGTCGCGCTCGGGGTCGACGTGGAAGTGCAGGTGCGCGCCGGTGAGCCGCCGGTCGACGACCTCGACGGCGGCGATTTCAATGATCCGATGGCCCTGCCTGGGATCGAGGCCGGTGGTTTCGGTGTCGATCAGGAGCTGGCGCATCTTCCTCGTGTGCGGCATTCCGTCATTTTTCTACTTGCGGTACTTCTGGATCGTCGACTGGATCTCGGCGATCGCGCGCTCGATCTCGTCCTCGGTCAGGTCGCGCGAGCTGCCGGTGCGGTCCGCGAGCGTCAGGGTGTCCTCGATCTCGGTCTCGAATTCGCCTGGCGCGAGCGCATCGGTCGTCGTCGACAGTTCGTCGGTCAGCGTCTCGGGTCCCCAGCGCACGATGATGGCCGACACGTTGTCGCCGTCGGGACCGCCGCGTTCTTCCGCCTCGCGCATGATACGCGGCCCGACCGAAAGTATCGGCGTCGACGTCAGCATCGTCGACAACTCGCTGCGCGGATAGACGCTCCACAGGCCGTCGGTGCACAGCACCAGTATGTCGCCGTTCTTCAGCGGCGTGCGCCGCGACAGGTCGATGACGGGGTCGACGAGCCCGCCGAGGCAGCTGTAGATCTTGTTGCGATCGGGGTGAACAGCCGCTTCCTCGGCGGAAATGGCGCCCTGGTCCACGAGGTACTGCACCTTCGAGTGATCCTTCGTCGACCCGATCAGCTTGCCCTGGCGCAGCAGGTAGAAGCGGGAGTCGCCGACGTGCGCCCAGTACGCCTGGCCGCCCTGCGCCACGACCGCCACGCAGGTCGTCCGGGGCGTCTCCAGCATCGAGAACTGGCTCGCGTACGCGCCCAGCGCGGCGTGCGCCCTCAGCATCGTGTCCTGCATGAAGCCGAGCGGGTTCCTCAGCCGCGGCTTCGCTTCCTGGTGGAAGCGCTCGACGAACAGGCGCACCGCGATCTGTGCGGCGATCTCGCCGCCGACGTGGCCGCCCATGCCGTCGGCGATCACCAGCAGCAGGGTCTCGCGGCTGTACGTGTAGGCGATGCGGTCCTGGTTGACCTCGCGCCCGCCCTTGCGCGATTCCTGGAAGATCGTGAAGCGCATCGGCCGCTCAAGCGCCGATTTCCGAGAACAGCACGCGCTTCAGGTTTCCGAAGAACGTGAGCTTGCGCTTCGGCGGCGGGATATCGCGGATCGCCCGCTGCAGCGCGAACACGCTTTGCGGTCGCTCGAGCGGATCGAGGCGCAGGCACCAGTCGATCACCTCCAGGAGATTGTCGGAGTACTGCCCAGACCAGATCTTCTTGGCCGAGACCAAGTGATCCTCCTGCAGCCTGGCGTCCGCCGCCTGCGGGGCGAACGCGGCGAGGCAGGCGAACATCGACGCCCCGGTGCCGTAGACATCGGTCCACGGGCCCAGGCGGTCGTGATCGCGGTACTGCTCGGGGGCGGCGAACCCCGGCGTGTACATCGGCGCGAGCTTCGGGCGGTTGGCGGTCAGCGTCTGGCGTGCCGCGCCGAAGTCGAGCAGAACCGGGCTGCCGTCGCTGTGGAGGTAGATGTTCGCCGGCTTGATGTCGAGGTGCAGGATCTTGTGCGTGTGGACCTCGCGCAACCCGTTCAGCAGGTGCATGAATGCCTGGCGCACGAAGCGCTCGGACATCTGGTCCTGGCGCATCTGGATCTGCTGCTGCAGCGTGCGGCCGCGCTCGTAGCGCATGACCATGTAGACCGTCTCGTTGGCGCGGAAGAAATTCAGCACGCGCACGACGTTCGGGTGGTTGATCTTGGCGAGCGCGCGACCCTCCTCGAAGAAGCACTTCATGCCGTAGCGGAACGACGTGAGGTTCTCGGCCGAGCTCGCATTGACGATGTCGCCTTCGGTGCGCAGCACCAGCGACGCGGGCAGGTACTCCTTGATCGCGACCGGGGTCCCGGTCTCGTCGTAGGCGCGATAGACGATCGAGAACCCGCCGCGGCTGATCTGGCGGTCGATCCGGTAATTCAGCAGTTGGTATCCGCCGGGCAGCGCTTGATTGGTAACGGGCATCGACTCGTTCTGGCAACGGGACAGGGGCGAAACAAACGGCCCGCAATTCGCGTGCCAATGCTGCCGGCTCGCCTTGCGCCGGATGCGGATAACGCATACATTCTCCCGATGCGCACCCCCAAAGTAAAGCCGGATAACTTTTCAAAACCGGCGCCTGCAGCGTCCATCTCCGAATGATTCTCAGCATGACCGGTTTCGCGGCCGCGGCCGCGGAACTCTCCGGCATTTCGCTTGCTGTCGAGCTCCGCTCGGTCAACCACCGCTTCCTCGACGTCACCGTCAAGCTGCCCGAGGAGCTGCGCATGCTGGAGCCGCAACTGCGCGAACGCCTCGCCGCCGCGCAAAAGCGCGGCAAGCTCGAATGCCGGGTGGCGCTGGCGCGCACGCCCGGCGCAGTTGGCGGAATCACCGTCGACGCCGCCCGCGTGCGGCAACTCGCGGCAGCCGCCACCGAGATCGCACGGGCGATTCCGGGCGCGCCACCGCTGTCGACCGGCGACGTCCTGCGCTGGCCCGGCGTCATGATCGAGGCGTCGCTGTCTCCCGGGGCCCTGGCCGAGCGGGTCTACGCCCTCGTCGACCACGCGCTCGCCGAGCTCACGGCGGCGCGCGCCCGCGAAGGCGCGAAGCTGCGCGAGGTGCTGGAGGCGAGCTGTGCCGACATCGACCGCGAAGTCGCCCGTGTCGCCCCGCGCATCCCGGTGCTCCACGCGGCCTTCGTCGACAGGCTCGGCGCGCGGCTCCGGGAAGCGGGGCTCGATCCCAACGAGGACCGGCTGAAGCAGGAGCTGGCGCTATTCGCGACGCGGATCGACATTGCCGAGGAACTGGCGAGGCTTTCCACCCACGTCGCCGAATTCCGGCGCGTACTGGCGCAGGGCGGCAGCACCGGCAAGCGCCTCGATTTCCTGGCGCAGGAGCTGCATCGCGAAGCCAATACGCTCGGGTCGAAGTCGGTCGACGCCGAGCTCTCGCAGGTGTCGCTCGAGCTCAAGGTCGCGATCGAGCAGATGCGCGAGCAGGTGCAGAACCTCGAGTGAACGCATGACGATCACCACCCGGAGTCCCGGCGCCTCGGGCTGCCTGTTCGTCGTCGCGGCACCCTCCGGCGGGGGCAAGAGCAGCATGGTCAATGCGCTGCTGGAGCGCGAGCCGGGGATCCGCCTGTCGGTCTCGTACACGACGCGTGCGCCGCGACCCGGCGAACAGGATGGGCAGCACTACCACTTCGTCGACGTGCCGACGTTCGTGGCGCTCAAGGATCGCGGCGAGTTCCTCGAGCATGCGCATGTGCACGGCAATTGGTACGCGACATCCGCGACGTGGCTGAAGGCGCAGGTCGCGGCGGGACAGGACGTGCTGCTGGAAATCGATTGGCAGGGCGCAGCGCAGGTCCGCAGGCTGATCCGGGACTCGGTGCACATCTTCATTCTTCCGCCGTCGCTGGACGCGCTGCGCGAGCGGCTCCACAAGCGGGCGCAGGACCCTCCCGAAGTGATCGCTGCGCGTCTCGAGGCCGCACGCGAAGAGATGCGCCACTGCGGGGAGTTCGATTATGTTATTATGAATCAGGACTTTGCACGGGCGGTCGACGATCTGTCCGTCATCGTACGCGCCGCGCGTCTCACGACTGCGCGGCAGCAGGTGCGGCACGCGAAGGCGCTCGCCGGACTCCTAGCCCACGCTTCCGAAAGCTGACCATGGCCCGCATCACCATCGACGACTGTCTTGCCCGCATTCCCAACCGGTTCGAGCTGACGCTGTCCGCGACCAACCGTGCGCGCCAGATCACCTCCGGCTCGGCGCCGCTGCTTGACGCCGACCGCGACAAGCCGACGGTCATCGCGTTGCGCGAGATCGCCGCGGGCAAGGTGGGAATCGAAATGCTCCACAAGACGGCGCCCACGGTGACCCTGTAGCGCCCGAAGGCGATGCGGCATGTCGGAGATTGCCGAATTCACCCGGCACCTCGGTCACTACCTGCCGACGCCTGACATCGCGCTGGTCGAGCGCGCGTTCGAGTTCTCCGAGTCCGCCCACCGCGGGCAGTTCCGCAAGTCGGGCGAGCCGTACATCACGCATCCGCTCGCCGTCGCGAGCATCCTGTCGGAATGGCGCCTCGACGCCGAAGGGCTTGCCGCCGCGCTGCTGCACGACGTGATGGAAGACACGGCGGTCTCGCGCTCCGAGATCGAGTCGAGGTTCGGCCGTCCGGTCGCAGCGATGGTCGACGGCCTCTCGAAGCTCGACCAGATCGAGTTCGCGAGCCGCGAGGATGCGCAGGCCGAGAGCTTCCGCAAGATGCTGCTCGCGATGGCGCGCGACGTCCGCGTCATCCTGATCAAGCTCGCCGACCGCCTGCACAACATGCGGACGCTCGATGCGATGGCGCCCACGCATCGCAAGCGCATCGCGCGCGAGACGCTCGACATCTACGCGCCGATCGCCAATCGGCTGGGCCTGAACGCGCTCTACCTCGAGCTGCAGGACCTGTCGTTCAAGCACCTGTACCCGCTGCGCTACCGGATCCTCGCCCAGGCGATCAAGACCGCGCGCGGCAACCGGCGCGAAGTGATGAACCGGTTGCTCGACGTGATCCGCGACGGATTCGCGCGCGCCAACATCGCAGCGACGGTCACCGGGCGCGAGAAGACGATCTACTCCGTCTACCGGAAGATGCGCGAGAAGCACTACACGTTCTCGCAGGTCTTCGACATCTACGGCGTGCGCGTGCTGGTCAACGACAAGTCGACCTGCTACGCCGCGCTGGGCGTGCTGCACGAGCACTACAAGCCGATCCCCGGCAAGTTCAAGGATTACATCGCCATTCCGAAGGCGAACGGCTACCAGTCGCTGCACACGACGCTGTTCGGGCCGTTCGGCACGCCGCTGGAAGCGCAGCTGCGCACGCACGACATGCACCGCGTCGCCGAGGCGGGCGTCGCCGCCCATTGGCTGTACAAGTCGGGCGGCCAGCTCGACCTCGAAGAAGCACAGCGCGAAACCGATCGCTGGCTGCAGAGCCTGCTCGAGATACAGTCGGAATCGCGCGACTCGAAGGAATTCCTCGAGCACGTCAAGGGCGACCTGTTCCCCGACGAGATCTACCTGTTCACGCCCAAGGGCAAGATCATGGCGCTGCCGCGCGGCGCGACGGCCGTCGACTTCGCCTACGGCGTGCACACCGACATCGGCCATCACTGCGTCGCCGCGCGGATCAACTACGAGCTGCTGCCGCTGCGCACCGAGCTCAAGAACGGCGACCACGTCGAGATCCTGACGTCGCCGACCGCGCGGCCCAATCCCTCGTGGTTGTCGTTCGTGACCACCGGCAAGGCCCGCTCGCGCATCAGGCACTACCTGAAAGGCCTGCAACAGCAGGAGTCCGCGGCGCTGGGCGAGCGGCTGCTGAACCAGGCGCTCGCCACCCTCAAGGTCGAGCCCGAGTCGATCACCTGGGATCGTTGGGAGGCGATGGCGAAGGAATATGGCGCGAAGAGCCAGCTCGACATCCTGGCCGACATCGGTCTCGGCAAGCGGCTTTCCTTCGTCGTGGCGCAGGCGCTGACGCGGGCCGCCGGCAAGACCGACGAGACTGCGGCCGGCCCGGCGCCCGCGACCTCCGCGAAGCCGGGCGCACTGACGCTGCGCGGCGTCGAAGGCGTGGCGATCCAGTACGCGAGATGCTGCCGGCCGCTGCCCGGTGACGCGATCGTCGGACAGTTCCGGCGCGGCCAGGGACTCATCGTCCATATCCGCGACTGCGTATCGTTGCGCAAGCAGCGCGTCGACGGCGGCGAGATCGTCGACGTCGAGTGGGCAACCGACGTCCAGGGGGTGTTCGACGCCGGCGTGCGCGTGCTGGTCGCGGACCGGCGCGGGATGCTGGCCGAGCTCGCGACGACGATCGGCGATGCCGACGCCAACATCGACACCGTTTCGATGGAGCGGCCCGACGGCGGCGATGTCGCGATGTTCTTCGGCGTGCAGGTGCGCGACCGCCGCCACCTCGCGCACATCATGCGCGCGTTGCGCCGCGTGCCCGACGTGCGGCGCGTCCAGCGCGCGCGGACCTGATGCGGCAGCGCTGACGGGCCGGGTCAGCTCAGAGACAACTCACGGTGGCGATGGGTCCGGATCCCGCTTGCCTGCGAGCAGGGCCCCCATCCGATCGGCAGGCAGCGGCCGGCTGTACAGGTACCCCTGATACTCGTCGCAGCCGCGGGTCCTCAGGAAATCGAGCTGCTCCTCGGTCTCCACGCCCTCGGCGGTCAGCCGAAGTCCCAGGCTGTGACCCAGCTGCAGGATCGCCAGTACGATCGCGACATCGTCCTCGTTACCGGGAACGCCGCGGACAAAGCTCCGGTCCAGCTTGAGGCAGTCGATGGCAAACCGCTTGATGTAGCTCATGCTCGAGTAACCCGTCCCGAAATCATCGATCGACAGCGTTACGCCGAGCTCCTTGAGCGTGGCGAGCATGGCGACGCCTTCCTCCGCGTTCTCCATGATCGCACTTTCGGTCAGTTCCAGCTCCAGATAACGCGACTCAAGTCCGGTTTCCTTCAGAATCCGGACAATCGATGCCACCAGGTCGTGCGCCTTGAACTGGTGCGCCGACACATTCACTGCAACCCTTATCGGAGGAATCCCGGCGTCCTGCCACGCCTTTGCCTGCTCGCATGCGACCCTGAGAACGCCTTCACCGAGGGGCACGATCAGCCCCTGCTCCTCGGCGAATGAAATGAACTGTCCCGGGTAGATCAAACCTCGCTCGGGATGCTGCCAGCGGACGAGCGCCTCGCAGGCGACGATCGCTCCGCTGCTAACATCAAGCCGCGGCTGATAGTGAACGACGAATTCGCCGCGTTCCAGACCGCGCCGCAACCCTTCCTCGAGCAGCAGGCGCGCCTGGATGCGGTCGTTCATTTCCTCGGCAAAGAACTGATAGTTGTTGCGCCCGCGCTCCTTGGCCCGGTACATCGCGACATCGGCGTTCCGAAGCAGG
>JAGXBK010000009.1 GCA_018971195.1 Betaproteobacteria bacterium | reverse complement strand
GATCCTCCGAAGCCACTTCGAGGACGAGTCCATACATCCGCTCGGGTTGCTGGTGGCGGCACTGCCTCCGACGCTCGTCGCGGTGCTTGCGTTCCGGCTGCTCTGAAGGAGGTCCCCATGATCCGCGACTGGTGGCAGGATTGGCTGGCTTGGTGGGAGACGGTGTCGCCGGAGTTCGCGTTCCTGCTCGCTTTGCCGTTCGCGATCGCAGTGGCCAGCGCGATCGGGGAGTGTTGCCGACGCAAGCATCACCCTTGACTGGTCACGCGCGACAACCGGCCACCGCAACTGGCAGACGACGTCCGCCGGACCGGCGAGTCCGGCGGAACCCGTGGCCGGGGCTCGCGGGCAAGCGGGCGATCTCCCTCCGGCGGCCCTACTCCGGCGGCGGATGCATCTGTGCGAAAACCTCCTCCGCCATGTGGTACGCGGAATTGGCGGCGGGAACGCCCGCGTAGATCGCGCAGTGCAGCAGCACTTCCTTGATCTCGTCCTGGGTCACGCCGTTGTTGAACGCTCCTCGCAGGTGCAGCCTCAACTCGTCGCCGCGGTTCAGCGCGACCATCATCGCGAGGGTCAGCAGGCTGCGCGTGTGCCTCGAGAGCTCGGGCCGCGACCAGATCTCGCCCCACGCGTAGCGGGTGATCAGCTCCTGGAAATCGGCGTTGAACTCGTTGCGCTTGGCCAGCGTCCGGTCGACGTGGGCATCGCCCAGCACGGCGCGCCGCACGACCATGCCGCGGTCGTAGCGTTCTGTTTCATCCATCGTCGTCACTCCTTGCTTGCGGTCAGGAATTGCAGAATCGCCTGCGTGAACGCGGACGCCGCCTCCACGTTCGACAGGTGCGGGGCCTGCAGCTCGACATAGCGTGCTCCGGGAATGTGCTCGGCGACGTAGCGCCCGTCGTCCGGCGGCGTCGACTGATCCACGCTGCCCGCGATGACCAGCGTGGGAACCCGGATGCGCGACAGCGCGTCGCGCTGGTCCGTGTCGCGGACCGCCGCGCAGCAGGCGACATAGCCGTCCGCCGACGTGCGCTCGAAGCTCGCCCGCAGTCCGGTAACCATCGGCGTCGGATGCAGGAGCAGCGCCGGCGTGAACCAGCGCGCCAGCACGCCCGGCGCGACGGAGGCCATGCCGCCCTTGCGGATCGCGTCGATGCGCGCATTCCACATGTCGGCGGTGCCGATCTTCGCGGCGGTGTTGGCGAGCACCAGCCGGTCGACGCGCTCCGGCGCGTTCACGCCGAGCCACATGCCCGTCATCCCACCCATCGACAGGCCGCAGAAATGCGCGCGCGGGATGGCGAGCGCGTCGAGCAGCGCCGCCACGTCGGCTCCCAGCATCGCGATCGTGTAGGGTCCCGGCGTCACTTCGGAATCGCCGTGGCCCCGGGTGTCGTAGCGGATGACGCGAAAGCGCGCGGCGAGCGGCGCCATCTGCGGCTCCCACATCTCGAGCGTGGCCCCGAGCGAATTGGAAAGGACGAGTGGCGGCGCGGCGGCATCACCGTCGATCCGGTAGTGCAGGCGGATGCCGCCGGCTTTGGCGAAGGGCATGTTCGCGTCGCTCCTTCAGGACCGGTGCGCAGCGAGCGCGCGCTCGATGTAGCGGCCGCTTTCGCCGAGGTAGTCCGCGGGATCGAACAAGCGGTCGAGGGCACTCGCGTCCAGCGCCGACGAAACCTCGGGGACCGCACGCAGCACGTCGCGCAGGTGGACACGCTCCTTCGCGGCGCGCCTGCAAGCGTCGGCGACCAGCGCGTGAGCGTGGTCGCGGCCGAGCGCCGGTGCGAGCGCCATCTGCACCGCTTCGGCGAAGATCTGGCCCTGGGTAAGCCCGAGGTTCGCCCGCATCCGCTCCGCATCGACATCGAGTCCCGGCGCGACGTCGGCCATCGCGGCGAGCGCGCCCGCAACCAGCAGCGCGATCTCCGGCAGCGTCTCCCATTCGGCCGGCCAGTTGCCCAGCCCGCGCTCGTGTTCCTGCGCAGCGGCGCTCAGCATGGTCGCCACCAATCCCGGACTGCGCAGCGCCGCGGCGATCGCGACCGACGCGCCGACCGGATTGCGCTTGTGCGGCATGGTCGACGAGCCGCCGCGTCCCGGCGCCGCGGGCTCGAACATCTCGGCGACCTCGGTCTGTGCGAGCAGTGCCAGGTCGCGGGCAAGCTTGCCGAGCGTGGCCGCGAGCAGGCCCAGCACCGCGGCGATTTCGCAGACGCGGTCGCGCTGGGTGTGCCACGGCAGGTCGGGCAGCGGCAGCGCCAGCCGCAGGGCCAGCGCCTCGCCGACCGCGATTCCGCGATCGCCCAGCGACGCCAGCGTTCCCACCGCGCCGCCGAACTGCAGGACGAGTGCCCGACCACGTGCCTCGGAGAGCCGCAGCCGGTGTCGGTCCAGCGCGCTGACGAATCCGGCAAGCTTGACGCCCAGCGTGACCGGGATCGCCTGCTGCAGCCAGGTGCGCCCGGCGAGGACCGTCGTCGCGTGGTGGCGCGCCTGGACCGCGAGCGCCGCTGCCAGTCGCTCGACGTCGGCGTCGATCAATGCCAGCGCATCGCGCAGCTGCAGCACCAGCGCGGTGTCGATGACGTCCTGGCTCGTCGCCCCCCAGTGGACATACCCGCGCGCGACCGGATCGGCCGCGGCGACATTGCTCGTCAGGGCAGCGACCAGCGGGATTGCGAGGTTTCCTGCACTCCGGGCGGCCGCCGCAAGTGCCTCGGCGTCGAACCTGTCCGCGTGGCAGCAGGCAGCGATCGCATCGGCCGCGCCCTCCGGGATCACGCCGACCGCGGCTTCCGCCTGCGCTAGCGCAGCCTCGAAATCCAGCATGCGCTGGATGCGCGCCCGGTCCGAGAAGACCATGCGCATCGCGTCGGTGGTGAACAGCGTGTCGGGCATTGGCGAGGTATCCGCTTGGCGTCAGATGTCGAAGAAGACGGTCTCGTCGGGTCCCTGGATGTTGATGTCGAACCGGTAGACGACCTGGCCCTTGCGCTCCTCGCGGGTGGCGATCAGCGTCTTGCGGCGCACCTCCCATTCGATCAGGTTGAGCACCGGATCCTTCTCGTTGGCGGCCCGCTCGTCGGAAAAATACATCCGGGTCGACAGTCCGACGTTGATGCCGCGCGCGACGATCCAGAAACTGATGTGGGGCGCCATCGGCCGGTTGTTGCGGCCCATCACCGATCCCGGCTTGATGGTGTCGAACGCCCAGACGCCCGTCTTGAAATCCGAGCATCCGCGACCCCAGCCGCGGAAGGTCCTGTCGATCGGCTTCTTCTGCCGGTCCGCAGGATGGTTGTACTTGCCGGCAGCGTTGGCCTGCCAGATCTCGATCAGGACATCGCGCAGCGGCGTGCCCGATCCGTCGAACACGCGACCCTCGACCCGGATGCGCTCACCTTTGGTCCTGGGGCCTGCCAGCACGCTGCCGAAGTTGTGCTCGAAGATGTCGAAGCCCGCCTGCTTGGGGGCGAGACCGATGTGGACGTAGGGTCCCGCGGTCTGCGACGCAGTTTCCTTCAGGTACTCGAGTTGGTTGACCATGATTGTCATTCGCCTTGCATGGGGCCATCGGCCTGGACCGCGTTCTCGAACCACGTCGCGCGCGAGCCGCGAAGCACGATGTCGAAACGGTAGGCGAGGCTGTCGAGCTGGATGCCCGCATTGCGGTCGAGCGGCGCGATCAGCTGCCGCACCGCCGCTTCCGACGGAATGGTGCGCAGGATCGGGCAGCTCGCGATCAGCGGATCCCCCTCGAAGTACATCTGCGTGATCAGGCGCTGCGCCCAGCCCGATCCCGAGATCGAGTAATGGATGTGCGCAGGGCGCCAGTCGTTGACGCTGTTGCGCCACGGGTAGGGTCCGGGCTTGATCGTCCGATAGAAGTAGCGGCCGTTCTCGTCGGTCAGCGCGCGGCCGCAGCCACCGAAGTTCGGATCGATCGGCGCGATATAGGTGTCGTTCCTGTGCCGATAGCGGCCGCCGGCGTTCGCCTGCCAGACCTCGACCAGCGCGTTCTTCACCGGGTGCCCGTTCTCGTCCAGGACCTGTCCGTGGACGACGATCCGCTCGCCTACCGGCAGGCCGGTCTTCGCGTAGTTCATGATCAGGTCGTTGTCGAGCGGGCCCAGCTCGTCGGTGCCGAACACCGGGCCGGTGATCTCCGACAACGAATTCTGCAGCGAGATCAGCGACTTTTGCGGTGAGCGCAGGACGCTGGTCTTGTAGGCAGGCGCATAGGCCGGCGGGTGGATCGTCCGGTCGCGCTGGTAGAACTCCCCGTGTTGCTGCGATGGCAGTTTCATGATCGTCCCGGTTCAGACACGTTCGATGATGAGGGCGATGCCCTGGCCGACGCCGATGCACATCGTGCACAGCGCATGGCGCCCCCCGGTGCGGTGCAGCTGGTAGACGGCGGTCGTGACCAGGCGCGCGCCACTGGCTCCCAGCGGGTGGCCCAGCGCGATCGCGCCGCCCATCGGATTGACCTTCGGAGAATCGTCGGGCAATCCGTGATCGCGAGTCACCGCCAGCGCCTGGGCGGCGAACGCCTCGTTCAATTCGATCAGGTCGATGTCGGCCAGCGAGAGCTTCGCACGCGCCAGGACCTTGCGCATGGCCGGCGCGGGCCCGAAGCCCATGATCCGCGGCGCGACCCCGGCGACGGCACCGGCGACGATGCGGGCGCGCGGCGTCAGCCCGTTGCGCTTCGCGGCGTCCTCGGAGGCGATGATCAGCGCGCAGGCGCCGTCGTTGACCCCCGACGCGTTGCCCGCCGTGACGCTGCCTTCGGGCCGCACGATGCCCTTGAGCTTGGACAGCGCATCGAGGGAGGTCGCGCGCGGGTGCTCGTCGACGGCGACGATCACCGGATCGCCTTTGCGCTGCGGAATGGCGATCGGCGAGATCTCCTCCGCCATCCGGCCGTCGGCGATCGCCGCGGCGGCGCGCTGCTGGCTGCGCAGCGCGAACGCGTCCTGGTCCGCGCGGCCGACGCCGAATTCCTGCGCGACGTTCTCTGCGGTCTCGGGCATCGAATCGATGCCGTAGCGGGCCTTCATCAGGGGATTGACGAAGCGCCAGCCGATGGTCGTGTCCTCGAGCCTGGTCGCCCGCGAGAACGCCTCGGTCGCCTTGCCCTGCACGAACGGCGCCCGCGACATGCTTTCGACGCCGCCCGCCAGCAGCAGCGAGCCCTCGCCGGACTTGATCGCGCGCGAAGCGATCGTGATCGCGTCCAGACTGGAGCCGCAAAGCCGGTTGACCGTCGAGCCGGGCACCTCCTGCGGCAATCCGGCAAGCAGCAGCGCCATGCGAGCGACGTTGCGGTTGTCCTCGCCGGCCTGGTTGGCGCAGCCGTACACGACGTCGTCGACTGCGCCCCAGTCGACCCGCGGGTTGCGGTGCATCAGCGCCTGCAGCGGTGCCGCCGCAAGATCGTCGGCGCGCACGCCGGAAAGCGCACCGGCGTAGCGTCCGAACGGCGTCCTGATCGCATCGCAAATGAAGGCTTCTGCCATGATCTCCATCCTAGCCGTTGATCGGCACACCCGACAGGCGCGCCAGCTCCGGCAGCGACAGCCCGTCGACGATGTCGACGGCCCGCAGGCCCTGTGACGTCACTTCGAGCACCGCCAGATCGGTGTAGATGCGGCTGACGCAGTGCAGCGCCGTGACCGGATACGTGCACTGCGTGACGATCTTGCTTTCGCCGCCCTTGGTCAGGTGCTCCATCATCACATAGACGCTTTTCGCGCCCAGAGCGAGGTCCATCGCGCCGCCGACCGCGGGAATGGCTTCCGGCGCACCAGTGTGCCAGTTCGCGAGATCCCCGCCGACGGAGACCTGGAACGCGCCCAGCACGCAGCAATCGAGGTGGCCGCCGCGCATCATCGCGAACGAATCCGCGTGATGGAAGAACGAGGCGCCCGGCAGCTCGGTGACCGGCTGCTTGCCGGCGTTGATCAGGTCGGGATCCTCCGCGCCCGGCGCGGGCGCCGGCCCCATGCCGAGCAGTCCATTCTCGGTGTGCAGGATGATCTCGCGATCCTTCGGAAGGTGGTTGGCGACCAGCGTCGGCAAGCCGATTCCGAGATTGACATAGGCACCGTCCCGGATGTCCCGGGCGACGCGGGCGGCCATCTGGTCGCGGGTATAGCGGTTCATCGTCGTGTCCTGGTGGTCTCGTTCACGCAGCGGCTCCGTGCGTCGCTCCCGTCGCCCCGGCGGGCACGCAGACGACGCGATGGACGAAAATGCCCGGCGTCACGACGGCCTCGGGGTCGAGCGCTCCGAGCGGGACGATCCGCTGTACCTGCGCGATCGTACAACGGGCGGCAGTCGCCATGATCGGGCCGAAGTTGCGCGCAGTCTTGCGGTAGACGAGATTCCCCCAGCGGTCTCCGGCAAGCGCCTTGACCAGCGCAAAGTCGGCGCGTATCGGGTACTCGAGGACGTAGTGGCGGCCGTCGATTTCCCGGGTCTCCTTGCCCTGCGCGAGCAGCGTTCCGAATCCGGTCGGCGTGTAGAACGCGCCGATGCCCGCACCTGCCGCGCGAATGCGCTCGGCCAGATTGCCCTGCGGCACCAGCTCGAGCTCGATCTCACCCGCCCGGTAGAGGGTGTCGAAATGCCAGGAATCGGTCTGGCGCGGGAACGAGCAGATGATCTTGCGCACGCGCCTCGCCTTGAGCAGCAGCGCGAGACCGGCGTCGCCATTGCCCGCATTGTTGTTGACGATCGTGAGCTCGCGCGCGCCCTGCGCGATCAGCGCGTCGATGAGCTCCGAAGGCATTCCCGCGGAACCGAAGCCGCCGATCATGACGGTTGCGCCGTCCTTGATGTCGGCGATCGCTTCGGCAACGGTGGCCATGGTCTTGTCGATCATTGGTTTCCAGAAGTTGTCGCACCGCAGGTGCGGGAAAGGTTCACGACGCTGGCGGCTGAAGCTGCGATGCCATGCGGGCAGGCGCATTGAGCGCGCCGTAGCCGTCGTAGCCGCCGACGCGCTGCACGATCTCGAAGAAGAAGCGATCGGCGAAACGCTCGGTGTAGGCGTGGAAATACTCGCCATCGCCCGTGCGCTCGTACAGCACGCCGAACTCCCGCATCCTCGCCACCTGCGCCTCGGGCAGCGCAAAACGCGCGACGAGATCGTCGTAGTAGTTGGCCGAGACCATGACGAACTTCGCACCCTTGGCGACCAGCGCGGCCATCGTCTCGAACATGTCGGAGGACGCGAAGGCGACGTGGTGGATGCTCGCCCCGCCGGCGAGCGAGACGGTCTTCGCGGTGACGGTGCTCTGGCTCTGCGACACGTTCAGCACCGCGCGCACGCTGCGGTTGCCGCTCGCGACGCCGCTGCTGCGGATCAGCCCGAACGGATCGGAGAGCTCGAGGCTCTCGCCCGGCACCATGCCGAGGACTGCGCGGTAGAACAGGATCCAGGTATCGAGCTCCTCGACCGGCAGGCCGGTGGCGATGTGGTCGATGCGGGTCAGCCCGGCGCCGGCTGCACGGGGGGCCGCTTCGTCGCGCAGGTCGAAGTCGCTCTCGAAGAGCGCCCCCGAGCCGAGCTCGGCGGGCACGAAGTAGACGACGCTGTCGTTGGGCGCGCGGATGGCCGGAACCCGCAGCTCGTTGGGCCCGAGCCGGCTGTCGAAGCGCGGGCAGTGCAGCGCGATCGCCCGGCTCTGCGCCCGCACCGCGTCGTCGGTCGTGAGGCCGACTGCGCAGACCGAAGCGCCATGCTCGGCGAAGTATTCGCGCGCGACCGACGCCGGTTCGGCGTTGAGAATCAGGTTGATCGATCCCTGCCGGTACAGCGTGACGTTCTTGGACCGGTGCCTGCCGGCGCGATGGAAGCCCAGCGTCTCGAGCACATTGGCGAGCAGCCACTCGGCCGCCTCGTCGACGGCGAACTCGAGGAAAGCGACCCCGGTCAGCACCGGCGCGACCGGCAGGTCGAGAAGCTCGACACGGCGCACGGTCCTGGCACGGACGTCGGCGGGATGGGGAATGTCCGATGCGGCGTCGAGCAGGCGCAGCCGCGTCTGCTCCTCGAGCCACTGCAGCGAGCGCATCGCGTCGATGGCCGTCGAACGGTTGGGCGCCTCGCGGAACACGTCGTTGAAGATCTCGAGCGACAGCGATCCGGTGTAGCCGGCGACCAGCACATGCTCCAAGAAGCGCGGCAGGTCGAGCTGTCCCTGCCCGGGGAAATTCCGGTAGTGCCGGCTCCACTGCAGCACGTCCATCGCAAGCCGCGGCGCATCGGCCATCTGCAGGAAGAAGATCCGGTCGCCGGGGATCTGCGCAATGGCCGCCGGATCGTCGCCCACCGACAGGATGTGGAAGCTGTCGAGGATCACGCCCAGGTGCGGATGGTCGGCCTCGCGGACGATCTTCCACGAGTGCCCGTAGCGGTTGACGTGCGCGCCCCAGGCGAGCGCCTCGTAGCCGATGCGCAGGTTGCGCCGCGCCGCCCGCTCGGCGAGCTCGTGCAACTGGGCGGCGGCGCGCGCGTCGTCGTCGATCGCGAGCGGCGACACGTTCGAGCAGACCAGCAGCATCGGCGCGCCGAGCGCCTCCATCACGTCGAACTTGCGCTCGGCGCGGTCGAGATTGCGCTTGAACTGCTCGTCTCCGGCGCCCTCGAACTCGCGGAACGGCTGGTACAAGTCGATGCCCAGGCCCCGGTCCGCTGCCATCCTGGCGACATCGCGCGGCGAGCCCCGGAAATACATCAGGTCGTTCTCGAACACCTCGATTGCATCGAAGCGCGCAGCCGCGATGGCGTCGAGCTTGTCGCCCAGCGTGCCTGAAACCGACACCGTCGCGATGCACTTGCGCATGAGCTCAGGCCCGCCCGTCCGGGATTCGCACCGGGCGGGCGATTCCCGACCCGTATCCGGCGACGCCGCATCCCGCCATGACGCCGGTTGCCGACAGCGACAGGTGCGCGAGGCGGCGAAACGGCTCGCGCATGCCGGGCAGCTTCAGGTTGGAGCCATTGACGGCCGGCATTGTCTGCATCGGTTGCTTCTCGATGGGTTGGCAGGCGGCCACAGACCGCAGGTCAGAGTGAGTCCAGCAGCCGACGGGTCTTCGCAAGGATCTCGCGCGCCCGCCGGGCCGCGGGCACCGAGCGCGCGAGTGTGCGCATCGGGACTTCGACGCTGACCGGTATGTCCGCCGGCGCCGCGCGCAGGATGCCGCGCAGATCCAGTCCCCCGTCTCCCGGCATCAGCCGCTCCGCGCGCGCCTGATGGATCACCGTCTCGATGTCGGCGGGTCGCTCGGCGGGGGCATCGCAAAGCTGCATGTAGCGCAGGCACCGCGGGGGGGCCAATGCGATCTGGTCCGGGCGGCTGCCGGCGCGATCGAAATGAATCGGGTCGATCACCAGGCCGGCGTTGTCGCAACCGACCGCCTCGACGATCCTCGCCCCCTGCACGTAATCGCGTATGTCGGTCCAGGGCATCGGCTCCAGACCCACACCCATGCCGAACTCGGCGGCGAGTGCACAGAGCGCGCCGAAGCGATCGACAAGGCGCAAAGGGTCCGGATCGCTCCCGGCCACCAGCGCTTCGCGCGCCCCGAGCCGCGCACCTGTCTCGAGCGCGGCCCGATAGTCGCGCACGTCGGTGTCGGGCGCAAGGCGGAAGAGCTCGATGTCCAGGACGTACAAGCCCGTGTCGGCGAGCCGCATCGCGGTCTCGCGAACCAGCGGCGTGTCGCCGACGATCGGATGCCGCGTCTCGGCCTCCGTCGCGGGCAGCAGCCGCAAGCCCACGAAGTCGTAGCCCGCCTGCGAAGCGCAGGACACGATGTCCGGTGGTGCGAGCTCGAGGACCGTCAAGGCGGCCAGGCCGATGGCGCGTTGCATGGTCGTCGTGGACTCGTGGATCGTCGGGTCGCGCCCGGGTGCCGTGCCACGATCAGCGCATCGGCGAGAACGCAGCAGCGATGCAGATCGTCGAATCCATCACCGTCAGCCAGTCGGGTGTGAAGACGGGGCGGGCTTCAGGCCGCCGCGGGCCTGGCGTGGCCACCGAGAAACAGGCGATTGAGGTCGGGGTCGTTCAGCACCTCCGATGCCGGTCGGTCGAGGGCGAGCCTCCCCATCTCCAGCACCAGGGCGCGGTTCGAGTACTTGAGCGCGGTGCGGACGTTCTGCTCGACCATCAGCACCGTCGTGCCGGCGTCCGCGAGCTGGCGCAGCAGCGTCATCACTTCCTGGACCAGCTTCGGCGAAAGCCCGATCGACGGCTCGTCGATCAGCAGCACCCGGGGGCGCAGCAGCAGCGCGCGGCCGACCTCGAGCTGCTTCTGCTCGCCGCCGGACATCGTCGAGGCCTGGTTGTCGATGCGCTCGCGGATCCTGGGAAACCGCGTCAACACCTCCTCGATACGCCCCGGCAGGTCCCCGCGCGGCAGCGTGATGCCGCCGAGCTCGAGGTTGTGTCGCACCGACAGCGAACCGAAGAGATTGCGGCCCTGCGGCACGAAGGCAATGCCCTGGGCAAGGAGCTCGCGCTGCGATTTGCCGTTGACGCGCCGGCCCTCGAAGCGGACCTCACCCGAGCGCGGTACGAGCATACCGAACAGCGTCTTCAGCACCGTCGACTTGCCGGCGCCGTTGGGGCCGATCAGCAGCGTGATCTCGCCCTTGCGCGCGTCGAGCGTCGTTTCATTGAGGATCGTCAGGCTGGGTGAATAGCCGGCAACGACCTTGTCGAATTCGATGATCTTCTCGTTCGCCATGTCGATCAGCTCCCGGTTTCCCGTCCGACCACCCACTCGGTTTCGCGCTCAGTTTCCAAGATAGGCCTCGAGCACATGCCGGTTGGCCTGCACTTCGGCAGGCGGGCCCTCGGCCAGCACTTTGCCTTCGACCATGCAGATCACGTGCGGACAGAGCTTCATGATGAAATCCATGTTGTGCTCGATGACGACGAAGCTTCCGCCCTGCGTCCGGTTGAGCTCGCACAGCAGCTCTCGCAACTGGTCGACGAGGCTCGGATTGACGCCCGCGCAGGGCTCGTCCAGCAGGACGAGCCGCGGCGCGGGCATGAACGCCATCGCGATGTCGATCAGCTTCTGCTGTCCGTAGGACAGCGTGCCGGCCTTCAGGTGCGCGACATGCTTGAGGCGGAACATCTCGATCATCTCGTCGGCGTGGTGCCCGAGCCCCGCGTCGGGCGCAGCGAACAGTCGGGCCGGCATCGTGGACTTGAATTCCTGTGCCGCCGCGATCAGGTTGTCGCGCACCGAAAGATGCGTGAACACCTGCAGCGTCTGGAACGTGCGGCCGACGCCGCGCCGCGCCAGCTCCAGCGGCGACATTCCGGTAATGTCCTCGCCGCAGAACTCGACGCCGCCCGAGGTCGGCTTGATCTGCCCGAGGATGCTGTTGAACAGCGTCGTCTTGCCCGATCCGTTCGGGCCGATGACACCGACGATCTCGCCGGGGCCGACCGAGAAGCTGACGCCGTCGACGGCCTTGATCGCGCCGTAGGCCTTGCGGACATCCTTGACCTCGAGGAAGCTGGGCGTGGTCGTCATTTCGACGCCCCCTTCCACCCGAGCCGCTCGGGAAGCGACAGCAGCCCTCCGGGCAGGAAGATCATCAACGCGACGATCGCGAATCCGAAGACCGCGAGGTACCAGTTCTGCATGAAGCGCAGCCATTCCGGCAGCAGGACGATGATCACCGTGCCCAGCACCGGTCCGAAGAACCGCCCGGACCCACCGACGATCACCGCCAGCAGCATCATCAACGAATACGAGAACTGGAAGGACGACGGCTCGATGAACTGCAGCAGCGACGCGTAGAACACTCCGGCTACGCCAGCGCACGCGGCGCCAATCGCGAAAGCGAACAGCGTGTAGGCAGTGATGTTGATGCCGAGGCTCTCGGCGCGGATCGGGTTGTCGCGCAGCGCCGCGAACGCCCGGCCCCAGGGCGATCGCAGCAGCCACCAGAGGATGGCCGCCAGGACCACGGTGAAGAACAGCGTGAACCAGAAGTACCGGAGATCCGCGTCCAGCGAAATCCCGAACAGCGATGGCCGCGGGATGCCCGAGATCCCGAGGGGCCCCCCGGTGATCGTCGCCTCGTTGCGCATGATCAGGAACACGAGGATGTTGAAGCCCAGCGTCGCGAACGCGAGGTAGTGGTGCTGCACCCGCAGCGCGGGGAAGCCGAGCAGCAGACCCACGAGGAAGCAGGCGACCGCGGCGATCGGGAGCACCAGGAAGAAGGGCCAGCCGAGCTTGAGCAGGATGGCGGCGTGGTACGCGCCGATGCCGAAGAACGCGGCCTGCCCGAGCGACATCTGGCCCGCGTAGCCGACCGTCAGGTTCAGGCCGAGCGTCGCCATCAGGTACACGCAGAACAGCGCACAGAGGTAGACGCCGTAGCCCTTGAGGAACAGCGGGAGGATCGCGAACGCGGCGATCCCGACAACCAGCGCCAGCTTGCCGGTCTTCGCGTTCATACCTTGCGCTCCTCTGCCTTGCCGAGCAGACCCTCGGGGCGGAACAGGATCACCACCATGAACAGCACGAGGGCCACGCCCTCCTTGTAGGCAGGCGAGACATAGAAGCCGATCAGGTTCTCGAGCACCCCGATCAGCACCCCGCCCAGCAGCGCCCCGCTGGTCTGGTTGAAGCCACCGATAATGGCGGCGAAGAAGGCCTTCTGCCCGATCGAATCGCCCATGTCGAACTTGGCCAGGTAGGTGGGCGAGATCAGCAGCGAGGCGACGGCGGCCAGCACGGCGTTGATGATGAATACGTAGAGCACCATCGTCTTCACGTTGATGCCGAGCACCTTGGCAGCGTCCATGTTCTGGGCGCAGGCCTGCATCGCACGCCCGGTGACGGTGCGCTTCAGGAACAGCTGCAGGCTGATGACGATCAGACCCGCGATCAGGAGTGTCCCGACGTCGGAATAGGAGACGTGGGTGCCGAAGAGTGGGAACTGGCCCGCGGGGAACACGCTCGGGAAAGGCTGCGCTTCGGCCGCGTAGCTGGCCTTGACCAGCTGCTTCAGCCCGATCGAGAGGCCCAGGGTCGCGATCACCAGCGGGATCACGCCGTGTCTGATCAGGGGGTCGACGACAATGCGCTTGAAACCGATGCCGAGAAGGATCGCCGAGACGACGCAAGCCACCAGGAAGGCGAGCCACAGCGGCACGCCGCGCGTCGTGCAGATCAGCATCGTGAACGCAGGGAGCATCACGAACTCGCCCTGGGCGAAGTTGATGGTTCCCGATGCCTGCCACAGCAGCGTGAAGCCGAGCGCCGCCAGCGCGTAGATGGCGCCGGTCGCGGTACCCGACACGATGAGCTGGATCAGATCGACCATGGCTTGACCTCCGGAGTGGGCCCGCGGCCGGCTTGGACCCTCCGCAGCCGCGGCGCCCTGCGCGCGTCGCGCGCAAGGCGCCGCCAGTGCGGCCCGATCAGAACGGATGCAGCGGCGGCAGCGTCTCGAACACGACCTGCTTGCCGTTCTCGACCTTGGTCATGAAGCTCTCGCGGTCGATGTCGCCGTTCTTGTCGAACGAGACGTCCATCAGCACGCCAGGATGATCCTTGACCAGGATCTTCGCGCCGTGCAGCGCGGCGGCCAGCGCCTTGGTGTCGAACTTGCCGATCTTCTCGGTCATCGCCTTCACGATATACATCGCCGTGTAGCCCTTGATGCCGTTGTGGTCGGGCTTGTACTTGAATTCCTTCTGGAACCTCTCGGCGAACGCGCGGACCGCGGGAATCGGGGCGTCGGGGCTCAGGCCGACGTGGGCGATCGCGCCGTCGGCGGCACTCCCGGCGAGCTCGATCACCTTCTGGCCGGTGAGCGTCGTCTCTCCGATGCGCGGCTTGTTGTAGCCCTGCTTCGCGAGCTCACGCAGGGCCCTCGCCGACTCCTCCTCGTTCACGTAGACGAACACTCCGTCGGAGCCGGACTGCTTGACCTTCAGCACGGCGCCCGAGAAGTCGACCTGCCCCTGGTCCGTGGAAACGTCGGCACCGAGCTTGATCCCGTCGGCCTTGATCGCCTTGAGGAACTCGTCGTGGCCGCCCTTGCCGAAGTCGTTGTTGACCCAGATGATGTCGACGGACTTCAGCTTGAGCGCGTTCTTCATGTAGCGCGCCACCCGCGGCATTGCGTTGGCCTGCGTGAACGACGTGCGGAAGATGTAAGGATTGCCTTGCTGGGTGATGTTCGCCGCCTCGCCACCGGTGAAGTTGGTGATTTCCGCTTTCCGCGTCACGTCCATGCTGACGAAGATCGAGCCCGAGAACACCGGCCCCATCACCACGTACGCGTTCTGGTCGACCGCCTTCTGGGCGAGCGCCTTGGCCACGCCGGGATTGGATTGCGTGTCGTTGTACGTGTAGTCGATCTTGCGGCCGAGGATCCCGCCTTTGGCGTTGATCTCCTCCACTGCCATCCTGACGCCATCATTGAAGTTGGTTCCGGATACCGCACCGGGGCCCGACAGTTCGACCAGCCCGACGATCGGTACCGGGCCGTTCTGCGCAGCCGCGGTCGCGGCGACGCCGAGCACCATCGCGCCTATCCATCCTGCAAATCGTTTCATTGCTGCCTCCTGGGTTGGGGGAAACTGCTACTGCACACCGCGCCAGGCGCAAGCGCCCGGCGCGAAATCGGGTGAATCACCTCGCGGCTGCCGTGGCAACGCGCGGTTATCATGGTGCCGCGCAAGGCGCGCTGCCACCGCAGGCTCGACGCGCCCTCGCGATCCGATGCGACGCTCTGAACAGGAGAAGCCCCGTGGGAACGCAGCCGGTGCTGGGACACGAAGACGCGGCGATCGCCGTCGACACGATACGCGACGAGCTCGCGCGGCGGGGCAAGGCGGCGGTCATCGCAGTGGCCGATGCCCACGGCGAGCTGCTGGCACTCGTGCGCCTGGACGGCGCCCCGCTCAGCTCGATCGCCGTGGCCACGAACAAGGCATGGACGGCAGCGCGCCTGCGCCGGCCCACGCGCGTGCTGGGTGCCGGGGTGCGGGCGAGAGGCATCGACATCGGCTATTACGGCGATCCGCGGCTGACGGGTTTTGGCGGCGGGGTCCCGGTCTGGGCGGGCGCCCAAGTTGCCGGGGCCATCGCCGTCAGTGCGCTGTCCGACGAGGAGGACGAGGCGCTCGCGATGCTGGCGATCGCCGCGCTCGCCGGCCGCGGCTACGCGGCCGAACCCGCAGCCTGAGCCCCCGCCCCCGCCCGCGCCCGCGCCTTGCGGCAGCTCACGCGGCATGCCGACCCGGCAATAGCTCATCACAGCACGCTTCCCATGCCGCCGTCGACGACGATCTGCTGGCCGCTGACATAGGCGGCCGCGTCGGAGGCGAGGAACACGGCGATGCCCGCGAGGTCGCGGGGCTTGCCCCAGCGCCGCAGAGGGACGCGCGCATTGATCCGCTCGACGAACGCCGCGTCCTTGCGCAAGCCGGCGCTCAAGTCGGTCTCGAAATAGCCCGGCGCGATGGCGTTGCAGGTGATCCCGTGCTCCCCCAGCTCGGCGGCAAGCGAGCGCGCAAGACCGGCGAGCCCCGCTTTCGACGCGGAGTAGGCGTGGATCGTCGGGCGCCCGAGGATGCCGGTAAGCGAGGTCGTGAACAGGATGCGTCCGTGACGCTGGCGCATCATCGGCAGCGCGGCGCGTTGTGCGAGAACGAAGCAGGCGTCGAGGTTGGCATTCATCACCCGGCGCCAGTCCGCGAGTTCCCAGTCGGGCAATGGCCGCGAGTGATGGATCCCGGCATTGGCAACCAGGATGTCGAGCCTGCCGTGCCGTGCGACGACGGCATCGACCCCGGTGCGGGCCGCCGCATCATCGACGACATCGAATGGGGCGGTCGTCGCCGCCAGCCCACGGGTGGCGAGTTCCCGCGCGCGCGCCTCGAGCGTGGCCGGGTCGCGGCCGTTCAGGACGACGGTCGCGCCTGCCTCGGCCAGTCCTTCGGCCATCGCGAGGCCGAGTCCGCGAGACGACCCCGTGATCAGCGCAACCCGGCCGGCGAGCGAAAAGAGCGGCATCATCATGTTCGCCTGCGAATGGAGGTCGTCGGGCGCCAGTCGGTGGGTCGCAGCGGGATCAGACGGTCGCTTCGATCATCCGGCGCAGCTCGGAAGTGATCTCGGGCATGACGCCGAACCACGCGTTGAATGCCGGTCGCGCCTGGTTCAGCAGCATGCCCAGCCCGTTGACCGTCCGGTTGCCGCGTGCCCGCGCCGCAGCGAGCAGCGGTGTCTCGAGCGGGATGTAGATTGCATCCGACACCAGCGCATTCCGCGACAGGGCTGCGAGGTCGAGGTCCAGCGGAGGCTGCCCGGACATGCCCTGGCTGGTCGTGTTGACGAGCAGCGCGACGTCGGCGATCGCCGCATTCCGTCGCTCCCAGGGCACCACCGATATCGGACCCCCGATCGCCTTTGCGATCGCCTCGGCGCGTGCCGGTGTCCGGTTGCAGATCCGCAGGTCGCGCGCCCCTGCATCGACGAGGCTCGCGACGATGGCGCGCGCGGCGCCTCCCGCGCCCAGCACCAGCGCCGGCCCGGCATCGGCGCGCCAGTCGGGCTGCGTGTCACGCAGGCTCTGCACATAGCCGTAGCCGTCGTTGTTGTAGCCAGTGAGCGTACCGTCGCCTTCGACGACGACCGTGTTGATCGCGCCGATCCTGCGCGCGAGCGGGTCGACCCGGTCGACGAGCTCCATTGCCGCTACCTTGTGAGGAATCGTGACGTTGCATCCGGCGAAGCCCAGTGCGGCCAATCCCTTCAGGGCGGCGGGAAGCCGCTCCGGCTGCACGGGGAGCAGCACGTAGGCACCGGGCAGACTGTACTTCTGCAGCCAATACCCGTGCAGCATCGGTGAGCGCGAATGCCCGACCGGCCAGCCCATGACGCCCGCCAATCCATACTTCTTAGCTTCGACCATTGCTTACCTTCCCGGATCCTGTTGATCGGGTAGCGTTCGCAGCATCGCCACGCCACCTGCCGCGTCCGCTCCATCCCGGCGTCATTGCTGCGTCCGGGAGGTCTCGGCCAGCAGCCATTCGGCCGCCCTGCGCGCCCGCGCAAGGATCGACGCCGGCGCGAGATGCAGATACTCGTCGTTGAAGACCTCGAACACGTAATCTCCGGCGTAACCCGCGCGGTGCATCTTGCGGATGATCGCGGCGATCGTCTCCCGGTGCGCGCTTTCGTTCGGGAACGACCGCCGGTGATCGGCGGTCTCGGTGATGTCGCGCAGATCCCCGAGGTAATCGGCGAGCTGGACCAGGAAGATCTTGTCGCCCGGGATCGCATCGAGCGCGTCCAGCGGCGTGCCACGCGCGAGCAGGTGGAACGTGTTGATGAGCACTCCGAGATTCGAGCAATCGGCGCGCCGTACCACCTCCCACACCACCGGATATTCGTTGATCCACCGCGCCCACGCCGGGGCACCGAACGCGACGCGGACCTCCCGCGGGGTCGCCAGCGTCGCCAGTGCCCGCAGGTCCGCAACAGTCTTGTCCATGTCTCCCGACGCATACGGAGACGTCGTCGACGCCACCACCAGCATGGGCGCGCCGATTGCATCCATAAGATCGAGCATGGACTTGGCGATGTCGATCTTGTACGTGTGCAGGTGTGCCTCGAGGCCTTCGTAGTCGCGAAGCAACTGGAAGCTGGTGACGCGCAGCCTGCTTTCGCGGATCGCGGCGACCGCACCCTTGACGCCGCCGGGGTGCGACACCAGGTCCTTCGCCCAGATCTCGACGCCCGCGAAACCCGCGTCGCGCGTGGCGGCGAGCTTGTCCTCCAGCGGTCCCGCCAGGGTGACGGTGTCGATTGCGAATCGATGCATGTCCATCGTTACAACGCGCCTTCGGGTGGACGTTGTCCTGCGGCCGCGCGAAAGGGATCACAACGATACGCCCCAAAGCGTGGCATCGAACGGGTTTTGTCTATTAACGAACAAGTTAGTACATAATATCTCGATCGTCAACGGCGATTATCGAAAATGTGGGCGATAATCGCACACTTCGTGTCCGCCACGAGATGCAACCGACGCGAGCCAACTTGCGCAGCCCGAACACGACTTCGCGAAAGCCTGCGGCCACGGAGCCGGCCGATACCTGGACCGCGGACCAGATCGCCGCCTACGCAGGGGACCCGGATTTCATGACGTCGCTCGCGCGGGGGCTCGCGGTCGTCCGCGGGTTCTCCCAGCAACAGCGCGGACTCTCCATCGCGCAGCTCAGCCTGCGAACGGGCATCCCGCGGGCCGCGGTGCGGCGCTGTCTCTACACGCTGGAGAAGCTCGGCTATGTCGCCGCGGAGGACGAAAGGACGTTCGCGCTGCGTCCCCAGATCCTGTCGCTGGGCCACGCCTACCTGTCCTCGACGCCTCTGGTCATGGCCGCGCAGCCGGTCCTCGATCGCGTGAGCGCCGCGCTTTACGAATCCTGTTCGCTCGCCATCATGGACAGCGACGAGATCCTCTACGTGGCGAGGTCGGCGTCGGGCAAGCGGCTGCTGTCGATCGACCTCGGCGTCGGAAGCCGTCTGCCCGCTCACTGCACGTCGATGGGTCGCGTGCTGCTCGCGGGCCTCGCGCCCGACGATCTCGCGTCCTACCTGCGCCGCGTCAAGCTGGCGCCGCACACCGGGCGCACGATCGTCTCCCGCGAACGCCTCGCCGAGGTGCTCGCCGGAGTCCGCGACGTCGGCTACGCGCTGGTCGATCAGGAGCTCGAGATCGGATTACGGTCGATCGCGGTTCCGGTGAAGGATTCCCGGTCGCGCGTCGTTGCGGCAATCAACATCGGTACGCAGGCGTCGCGCGTCTCCGTCGCCGAAATGCAGCGGTCCTTCCTCCCGGCGCTGCGCGATGCGGCCGCCGAGCTCGGCCTCATTGCAGCCTGACCGCGGGAGGGCCCCGGCGACGCTCGCGCCGGCGAGGGTGTCGCCGGATCGTGAGTCCGAGCGTCGGGCCATGTCGCAAGCTCAGCGCGCCACGGGGCTGACGGACGCGAGGATCGTAGCGACGATGCTCTCCCTGCGCGCGGCCAGCGCCGCGGGCGATGTCATGTCTGCCTTGAATATGGTCGCGAACGAGTAACGGTTCGAGACGCTGTAGAAACACAGCGCGCTGATCGACATGTGCAGGTCGGTCGGGTCGACGTCTTCGCGAATGACGCCCGCCGCCTTGCCGCGCTCGACGATGCGCCTGATCGTGTCGATCGCCGGAACGTTCAGGCGCGCGATCGTCCGCGACTGCGCGAGATACCTGCCTCGATGCAGGTTCTCGTTCATGACGATGCGCACGAAGTTCGGGTTCTGCTGGTGCCGGTCGAAGCTGAAGCGGACCAGTTCGCGCAGGGCATCGTCCGGAGGCAGGTGGTCCACGTCGACGTCGCGCTCGATGTTGCGGATGCTGCGGTAGGCATCCTCCAGCGCGGCGATGTACAGGCCTTCCTTGCTGCCGAAGTAGTAGTAGATCATCCGCTTGCTGGTGCGCGTGCGCGCGGCGATCTCGTCGATGCGCGCGCCGCTCAGGCCCTTTTCGGCGAATTCCTCGGTCGCGATCGTGACGATGTCGCGCTTCGTCTGCTCCGGGTCGTTGACCCGAGAGGCCTTTGCGCGGGCGTCTTTCGTGCTTGCGGCGGTGACCAACGCGTGTCCCTCGATCGGCGCTTGCAGGGCCGATTTCGGAGCGCACATTAGCACGCGCCGCACGCAGCGGGGAACGGAGCGAATTGTCGTCGCGCGGAGCCTGGTCAGGGCCGCCCCGCAAGTCAGAAGCGACCCTGGCTGAAATCCTCGATCGCTTCGTGGATCTGGTCGCGCGTGTTCATCACGAACGGCCCGTAGCGGACGATGGGCTCGCCCAGCGGGCGGCCCGCAACGACGAGCAGCCGCCCGCCGTTGGCGCCGGCGGCGAGCCGCAGCTGCTCGCCCGACGAGAGCACGCCGAGCTCGCCGCGCGCGAGACCTGTCGCGGAATCCACCGGTCCGATCCGGACCTCACCGTCGAAGACGTAGGCAAAGGCCTGATGGTCCCGAGGCAGCGCGACATCGGCGGCAGAACCTGCCGGCAGCGCGACATCGAAATAGTGCGGCTCGGTCGCAACACCCCGGACCGGGCCCTCGGCGTCCCGCAGGCGACCTGCGACGACGCGCGCGCGCGCGCCACCCCCAAGGACGACTTCGGGTATGCGCTCGGGCGCGATGTCCTGGTAGCGCGGCGGCGCCATCTTGTGCTCGAGCGGCAGGTTGACCCAGAGCTGGAACCCCCACATCAGGCCATCTTCCTGCTCAGGCATTTCCGAGTGGACAATGCCACGGCCCGCCGTCATCCACTGCACGCTGCCGGCGCGAAGCAGCCCGGTATTGCCCTTGTTGTCACCATGGCGCATCCGCCCGGCGAGCATGTAGGTGACCGTCTCGAATCCGCGGTGCGGATGATCCGGAAAGCCGGCGAGATAGTCGCCCGGGTCGTCGGACCGGAATTCATCGAGTAGCAGGAATGGGTCGAGATCCGGCAGATCCGGTCCCCCGATCACGCGTGTCAGCCGCACCCCGGCGCCGTCGCTGACCGCCCGGCCCCGGATCGTGCGCGATACCACGCGTCGCGTTCCCGTCTGGCCACCTAATGCTGATGCTCCCTGAACACTTGCCATCTCGGTCCGCTCCCCCGGGTCGGTTGTCGCCGCAATCCTGCCCCACCGAACATCGAAGCCTGCGACGACTCGATGCAGGATATTGCGGCGGTGGCCGCGATTGCAAGGATCCGACCATCAGGAGCGGCCCGCAACGGTGACCTGCCCGGACACGCTACCCGATGGCGTGCGGCAGCAAGGTCGCCTCCGACTCACAACTCGAGTGCTCGCTGTGCGGCAGCGCATGGCAAGCGTCGAGCGCCGCCCGATACCTCGAGTCGATCTCGTTGCCCGAAGGCGCAATGCCGCTCGCGAGCGGGGCCGAGGCCATCGGTTGAAGCTGCTGAGCGGTCGCCGACGCGCCGGTTTGAAGCCGGGCATGCATCGGCGCACCGGCGTCGCAGATTCCCTGCTCGCTGTGCGGCAATTTCGCGCAGGCGGCAACCGCAGCCGTGTAGCTTGCCGGATATCGGCTCTGCGTGGCCGCGAGCGATCCGCGTTCCCGAGCAACGACTTCGGCCTTGCAGATTCCCCATTCGCTGAGCGGCAGGCGCTTGCATGCCGTCACACTGTTCGGCGTCCAGATCCGGTCCCAGGACGGCGCCGACGCGTGCGCGAGCGGAGCCGCGGCAAGGAAACCCAGCACGGACGTCGTGCCCACCAGCACCAGCATGGACGTGATCGGATTTTTCATGGTAAAGCTCCTTCCGTTTCGCCATTCGCAGGCAGATTCGCGCAACCCGCGAACGGCACTGTGGAAATGCAGGTCCGGCGATGGTCGGCTGCAGTCTCTCATCGTGACCGCCGGCACTTCACGCCCGGAACCACTTCTCTTCCCGGCCTATATCGCCGTCGATCCGCCGAGCGGTGGAATCATTTGATTCGACCCCTGGCCGACGTGGCCGTTCTTGTCATCGAGGATGAAACCGCTGTCGGTGTATCTCCGACACCGCCATCGGATTTCCATGCGCTGCGCTGCGACGCATCACCCGCCATGCGTTCCCGCGGTTCCCACTCGGTCGCGCAGTGGGGCTTTCCGAGGGGAATGCGCCGGATCATCGACCGGCTTCGGGTACTTCCATTTGTTGTGAACCCAGAGCCAGTCGGCAGGACTCGCCTGAATCTCCGACTCGAGCTGGCGCGCATACCTCTCGACGACCTGGAGGCTGCCGCCATGCTCGTACGGAGGTTCCGCGAGCACGTGCAGTCGCACGACGTAGTGACCCTTGCTCACCCGGCGCATCGCCACGTAGAGCACCGGGGCCTCCAGAAACCTTGCGATCTTGTCGGCGCCGACGAAAAAAGCCGTGTCCTGATTGAGAAATCGCGTCCAGAACTTGTCCATGTTGCGTGGCGGCGTCTGGTCCGCAACCATCGCATAGGCGCGCGCCTCGCCCGCGCGTCGCATCAATTCGAACAGGAACGATTGGATCGGAATCGGCTTGCCGCCGAACCGGCTGCGCGCGCTCCTGATGAACTCATCGAGGCTCGCAACCCGCAGTGGCTTGTAGACTGCGTCGATCGGGATCGAGAACTGTGCGCCTGTCGCTGGCAGCAGCCATTCCCAGTTGCAGACATGCGCCGCCAGCACCAGCACCGGTCTCCCTTGGGAGACGTAGCGCTCGATCAGTTCCGGATTCTCGATCTCGACGCGCCGGGTCAATTCCTCGGCGCTGGCGCCGAATCCCCAGAACGTCTCGGCGAGCGTCTGTCCGAGGTTGACGTAGGACTGACGCAGGATCTGTGCGCGTTCCCGGTCGGATTTCCCGGGGAACGAGTTGGCGAGGTTGCGCGCGGCCAGATCGCGGTGCCAGCGCAGTACGTGGAAAGCCACGAAATACGCAAAGCTTCCCAGCATATAGAGCAGTGGAAGCGGGAGGCGCGTGAGAAACTTGAGTATGTAACGCATGCGGTTCGCGTGGGGCCGATACGACTGCGCCCGCGTTGGGGCGGGCGCGAACCTGTCGGCGACATTCCAGCTCGAGCTTAGACGAGAACCTCTTGACCGGCAACGCAGACCTTCGTGACGCCGCGACCCCGGTGGCCCTGGCGTCACCCGACGACGGCGTGAGTCTCTGGTGGTGTGCTCTCGCGGCGCCACCCGAGCGGATGCCGCTTCTCGAGAGCTGGCTCTCGGCGGCCGAGGTCGCACGCGCCGACCGGTTCGGAATGCCGGCACTGCGCGACCGCTACGTCGTCGGTCGCGCGTCCCTGCGCGCCGTCCTCGGCACGCTGTTGTCGATGACGGCGCGGGACGTTCCGATCGTTCGCGGTGAGCGTGGTCGTCCCCGCCTCGAATGCGATTCGACGCTCGATTTCAACGTGTCGCACACGGCGGGGGTGGCATTGATCGGGGCGACCCGGGGCGCCCGCATCGGAGTCGACGTCGAGCGGCTCGACCGGGCGATCAACGTACCCGGGATTGCGCGCAAGTTCCTCACCGATGCCGAGCGCCGCAGCCTCGCCGATGTCGACGCCGATTCCGCGCGCAGGCGCGTGCTGAGGCTGTGGACGTGCAAGGAAGCGATGAGCAAGGCGACCGGCGATGCACTGTCGGCGCCTTTCGGGTCCCTCGACGTCGCGCTGCACGAAGGGCCGCGGCTGCGCAGCGGGCCGGTTCCCTACGAGCCGGCGCGGTGGACGCTGCACTCCGCCGCCGTGCCGGCCGGATACGTCGCGACCATCGCGCTCTGGAAGCGCTGATTCCACCGCGACGGCCCCGGCGCGCTTGACGCGGATCAAGGATGATCCAAGACGGGGCCTGCGCGCGGCCAACGACGCTGCGATCGACCCTAGAATGGTCTCCGTCGTGAACCTCGGGGTCCGCTCATGTTCGATACGGTGAAAGCATGGCAATGCATCGGCTGCGGGCGGGTCGAGGCGCCTCAGCCGTGCATCGGCGTCTGCCAGGACCGTCGCGTGGAGTTCGTCTACGCGCACGAGCATGCCGCGGCGCTCGCGGATGCCGAGGGCGCAAGGCAGAAGGCGCGGGCGCTCGGGGCCGTGGTGCGCCAGCTCGCCCATACGACGCCGCGTCCCGGGGAGTGGGAACGCTCGTTTCGCAGCCTGCAGGAGCAGGCGCGACGCGTGCTGGCCGACCACCCCGCCGAGCCGGGCCGGCCGGCCTGACGCCCGGGTCTGCGATAATCCGGGCATGGAGGGCCTCTACGCATCGATCAAAGGCGTCCACATGACGAGCGTCGCGGCCAGCTTCGCGCTGTTCGGCATCCGCGGCGCATGGCTGTGGCTCTCGCCCGGGATGCTGCGCCGGCGCTGGGTGCGCATCGTGCCCCACGTGGTCGACACCGTGCTGCTCGCATCGGGCCTTGCGCTGGCCGCGCTGCTCGGCGCATCGGGTTCGCATGCCTGGCTCGGCGCCAAGGTGGCCGGCCTGGTCGTCTACATCGTCCTGGGCAGCATCGCGCTCCGGTACGGCAGGACGCCCGGCGTCCGTTCGACGGCATTCGTCGGCGCGCTGGCGACCTTCGCGTGGATCGTCTCCGTCGCAATCACGAAATCGCCGGCCGGGTTCTTCACCCTGCTCTGATCCCCCGTCGGGGCGCCGGCGCGGCACGCTGCGCGTCGCCCCGTGGTTGACGCGCATCAAGGCGACGCGGGAGCGACCGGTCTAGCGTTGCAGTTTCGGTCCGCCCTGCGTCCTCGCGCGCGGACGCCAACCGGGGGCGGTTCCGCATGCGACTGCTGCTGATCAATCCGAAGTATCCCGAGAGTTTCTGGAGCTTCAAGTGGGCGATCGACGGCATCCTGCCGTCCAAGCGCGCGATCAATCCGCCGCTGGGGCTCGCCACGCTCGCGGCCCTGTGTCCCCCGACGTGGAATGTGGAGATCGTCGACGAGAACATAGAATCGATACCGCTGGCGCCCGACGTCGACCTGATCGGCGTGTGCGGCATGGGCGTGCAGTTCGCGCGCCAGAGCGAGCTGCTGCGCTATTACCGCGAGCGGCATTACCCTGTCGTCGCCGGCGGCAGCTTCGCTTCGCTTTGCCCCGAGCGCTACGCGGCCCTCGCCGACACCGTCGTCGCCGGCGAAGCCGAGTACACCTGGCCGCGCTTCTGTGCCGACTTCGAGGCCGGCCACGCCGGTCCGATGTACCGGGAGACCGGGGTCGTCGCGCTCACCGACTCCCCGACCCCGCGCTTCGATCTCCTCAAGCTCGACCGCTACTCGACCGCGACCGTGCAATTTTCCCGCGGCTGTCCCTACCGCTGCGAGTTCTGCGACATCATCGTGATGTTCGGGCGCAAGCCGCGCACCAAGCCGCTGGCGCAGGTCGAACGGGAGCTCGACGCCTTGCGCGCGCTGGGCGTGCGCAACGTCTTCTTCGTCGACGACAACCTGATCGGCAACCGGGCGGTCGCCAAGGAGCTGCTGCGCAGGCTGATCGATTACCAGGCGCGCCACCGCTATCGCTTCCGCTTCGGCACCGAGGCGTCGATCAACCTCGCGCAGGATGTCGAGCTCATGCAGCTGATGCGCGACGCGAATTTCGGCTGGGTGTTCATCGGCATCGAGTCCTCCGATCCGCAGACGCTGAAGGACACGCGCAAGACCCAGAACACCCAGCAGGACATGCTGCAATCGGTACGCGCGATCTACGGTTTCGGAATCGACGTCCTGGGAGGCTTCATCGTCGGCTTCGACAACGACACGCTCGAGAGCTTCGAGACCCAGTACCGGTTCATCATGGATTCGGGCATTCAGGCGGCGATGGTGGGACTGCTGACCGCCCTCCCGCGGACGCCTCTCTACGAGCGGCTCGAGCGCGAGGGGCGGCTGCGCGGGAATCTCGATCTCGCCGACAACACGAAGCTCGCGACCAACGTCGTCCCCAAGCGGATCACCTACGACCAGCTGATCGATGCCTACAAGCGGCTGTATCGGCGGCTGCTCGAGGACCGCGCGATTGCCGAACGCATTCGCAACAAGCTGCGGCACCTCGGCCGCCCCGTCTACGACGGCGAGTACCCGGCATTGCAGCGCATCGCGATCGTGCTGAGGCTGCTCGCGAAAGGCATTGCCCCGGGTGGTCCGCGGCGCATCCACCAATTCCTGCGGTCGATCCCCTGGCGAGCGCCGCGCAAGCTGCCGCTGGCGATCGTCGACTGGATCGCGGGGCTTTCAATGCGCGACTACGTGCAGCGCCATTTCGAGCACGCGCAGCAGCGCCCGCATGCGCTGCTCGACCGCAGGCTCGCGGCAATGCGCAAGCTCGTTGCCACGCAGATTCGTCTCGGCCGCGTGTCGCTGGCGGCGCGAGCGGCCCGGATCGAGTTGACTCTGTCACTGGAGGCCCTCACCGGCAGGCGGTTCTTCCTGCGCCTCGGCAGGCATCTCGACCGGCTGCTGAGCTTCCAGGGGGCGACCTTGAGGCTCAACATCGATTCACTTCCGGCGCAGGAGGCGTTCGACGTCGAGCGCCTGCTGGCGCGCCTCGCCCACCACGGCGATCGAGTCTTCGTCATGCTGAACCAGCGATTGCAGCAGCTGGTGCGCGTCGATTCGTCGCGGTTCAACCTCGTCCTGGTGCCGGACAGGGCGTAATCGGCTACTCCATCGCGCGGGCGATGCGCTCCGGCGTGAGCGGCAGGTCCCGCACGCGCAGGCCCATGGCATCGTACAACGCGTTCGCGAGCGCGGCAGCAGTCGGGCCTGCGGCGCACTCGCCGACCCCGAGCGGCGGCGCATCCGGCCGGCTGACGACCGTCACCGCGATATCGGGTACCTCGTCGAAGCGCAGGATCGGATAGCTGTCCCAGGAGCGCGCCGACACGCGCGTCGAATCCCACAGCACCTGTTCCTTCAGCGTCCAGCTGATCGCCTGGATGATTCCACCCTCGACCTGATTCACCAGGGCGTCGGGATTGATCGCCTCGCCCGCGTCGACAGCGGCGATTACACGCTGCACCTCGAGCCTGGCGCCGACGGCGACCTCGGCGATCACCGCGCACCAGGCGCTGGTATTCTTGTAGCGGGCGAAGCCGATCCCGCGTCCCCGGATGCCGTCGCCTTGCCGGCCGGGCGTCCACGCTGCAGCCTTCGCAGCGGTCTCGATCACTGCGCGTGCCCGCGGCTCCCTCAGATGCTTGAGCCTGAACGCGACCGGATCCTGGTTCGCAGCCGCCGCCAGCTCGTCGATGAACGACTCGATCGCGAATACGTTCGCGTACGCACCAAGCGAGCGCAATGCCGACACCCGCAGCGGCGATTCGCGGACCAGGTTGCATGCGATCTCGTGTGCCGGGAAATCGTAGGCCGGGACTGCGTTCCTCGTCGCGCCGCCGCCGGGCAGCGGCACGTCCTTGGGCTTCGACGGCGCGAACGGCGGGTCGATATCCCAGGCCGCGAGCAGGTCGACGCCCTCCCCCGATCCCGGTCGGCTGCTGTGCGGATGACTCCAGATCTCGTGCGCCCATCCGATCACCTCGCCGTCGCCGTCCAGCGATGCCGAAATGTCGACAAGCATCGCCGAGCCGAAGGGCGACGACGCGAGCTCGTCTTCGCGCGTCCACTGCATCAGCACCGGGCGGCCGCAGGCCTGCGCCAGGAGCGCCGCGTCGAGCGCGACGTCGTCGGCGCCGTTGTGCCCGTAGCAACCCGCTCCGTCGGCATGAACGACGTCGACGTCCGCCGGGCGCAGGGCCATGGCGCGCGCGATCTGGTTGCGCAGCCGGTGCGGCCCCTGGGTGTGCGACCAGACGGTCAGGTGCCCGTCCTGCATGCGCGCCAGTGCGCAGGATGGCCCGATCGACGCGTGCGCGAGGTAAGGCTTCGAATAGCGCGCCGCCAGGCGTCGCGCCACGCCCGCGACTGGCAGGTCGCCTTTCCTGCCGACGATCGTGCGCTCGGCGCGCATCGCCGGGAGAAAATCGCGCACGTCGGTGGATTGCGGCAGCGATCTGCGCTCGCGCCACGACGCGGCGGCGCGGGCGGCTTTCAGCGCCGCGATCGCCTGCTCTTCGCGCTCGGCGCAGATGCCGACGAAGCTGCCGTTCACGACCACGGCGACCACCCCGGGCATTGCCCGGATCGTCCCGGTGTCGAGACCTTCCAGCCTGGCGCCCCGCGAGGGGGGCCGCAGCACGCGGCCATGGACCATGCCGGGAAGGGCCATGTCGTGGACATATGCACCGCCGGTCAGCTTGGCCGGCAGATCGCGCCGCTGCACGCTGCTGCCGGCAACCGTGTGCAGCGCGGCCGCCTTCGGCTGCGCGACGCCGGAGGCATCGCGTGCGAGATCGACCTGCGCCGCAAGCTCCCAGTAGCTCGTCGCCAGGTCCGTACCCGCGACGCCGATCGACCCATCGCACACGCGCAGCGCCGCCACCGACACCTCGAACCTGCGCGCGGCCTCCGCGACGAAGAGCGCGCGCACTTCCGCGCATGCCTGGCGCATCGCCATGCCGCCGATCTCGATCGACTGGCTTCCCGACGTGTAGCCCTCGTCGGGGGACTGCGTGGTGTCGCCCGCGACCACGTTGACGCGCCGGATGTCGACATCGAGCTCCTCCGCCGCGATCTGCGCGATTGCAGTTGCGATTCCCTGCCCGATCTCGACCTTGCCGCTCCAGACGGTCACCGCAAGCTCGTCGTCGAAACGGACCCAGCGGTCGAGTCGCGGCGTCGCGGCGAGGCTGCGTGGAAGCGCCGGGTGACTCATGGCGCCGCGGATTCAGCGATCGAGGCGGCCGCGACCCGGATCGCGCGCAGGATCCGTGTATGCGCTCCGCAGCGGCAGAGGTGGCGCTCGAGCGCGGCGACGATCGCCTCGTCGCTCGGATCGCGCACGCGATCGAGCAATGCGACCGCGGCCATCACGATGCCATCGCAGCAGTAGCCGCACTGCGCAGCCTGGACGTCGATGAACGCCTGCTGCACCGGGTGCAGCGCGCCTTCCCTGCCGATGCCCTCGACGGTCGTGATCTCGTGACCCTCGGCCGACCACAGCGGCAGGTCGCAGGATGGGACGGCGCGACCGTCGAGAATCACCGTGCATGCCCCGCACTGCCCTTCACCACAGCCGAAGCGAGTGCCCTTGAGGCCGAGGTCGTTGCGCAGGATGTACAGCAGCGGCGTATCGGGTGCCGCCGTCACCTCGCGGTCGATCCCGTTCACGCGTAGCGTGCGCAGCGTCACGACCGCAACCAGGCCGAGGTCATGGGCGGCGCGGTGGTGCTGCGCTGCGGCCCGGCAGCATGCGCTGGAACACGCCGTCCCGGCATCGAGTCCGGCAGCGGCGGGGACCGGCCCCTGAGCCTCCGCGCGATCAGCGCGACGATCAGCCGGTCATGGCGCGGAGTCGACGCCGCCGTGGGAGTCGGCGCGAGGGACGGATTCCGGTATGGCACGCGGGTTGGAGCTGGCCGGATGGTCGAGTCTGGCACGCGGGTTCGAGGCAGCCGAATGGTCGATAACGGAGCCAGGCGATATGATGGCGGCGCGACGCCCGGGTTCGGGCCTTCGTATTGGAGCACAGGATTCGATGAACGCAAAAGCGGTATGCGACACAAAGACGTGCGCGCAGGTTGCGAAGTGCCCATTGCGCAAGCGTTGCTGGCATTTCAGCTTCACGCCGGACGATTCGAAGATCATCACCAGGCGCAGGGGCAGGTTGTAGATCACTCCCGAAGACGATGGCCGTCTATCGACTTGGCGATGCGACGCCCCGCATCCCGGCTTCCGCCTACGTGGCGCCGGGCGCGACGGTCATCGGAAGCGTGACGCTGGGCGAGCGCGCAAGCGTCTGGCCGGGCGCGGTCATTCGCGGCGACGACGATACGATCCGCGTCGGCGACAACACCAACGTGCAGGACGGCGCGGTCCTGCACGTCGACCCGGGCATTCCGATGAGCATCGGCAAGGACGTGACAATCGGGCACCAGGCGATGCTCCACGGCTGCACGATCGGCGACGGCACGCTGGTCGGAATCCAGGCCATCGTCTACAACAAGGCCGTGATCGGCCGCGACTGCCTGGTCGCCGCCGGCGCCGTCATCCCAGAGGGCAAGGTCTTTCCCGACCGCTCGCTGGTCGTCGGCGTCCCGGCGAAAGCCCTGCGCACGCTGCGCGAGGACGAGCTCGCCGCGATGCGCGTGAACGTCGATACCTACGTCAAGCGCGGCGACTGGTACCGGAACGATCTGCAGCCGATCGATTGATGCGGCACCGCGCGGGCAGCGCCGGCCGCCTGCTTCGCACGCAGCAGCGCCGATCCGGTCATCCGGCTTGTCCGATCGCCGGCTGCGGACGAGCGCTGTCGAAGCACGCCGTGAACCGATGGGTTGCGTCCGGTGTCCTACCGGCGCTTCCGATACGCAAGGAGAAATCGATATGAGGGGTCAGCTGGCCTTCGGCCTGATGCTCGCGGCGGGACTGGTCGCAGTTGCGCACCATGTCGGCGCGGCGGAGGCTCCCACGCACGTCGCGCCCCTGCAGGGTGGCGGGGTGCTGCGCGCCACGCTCGGCAACGGCCTGCGCGTGGTGATCGTGCGCGACACGCTTGCGCCGACGGTCACGACCCAGATGACCTACCTCGCCGGCGGCTACGAGACGCCGCCCGGCTTTCCGGGAACGGCGCACGCGCTGGAGCACATGATGTTCCGCGACAGCAAGGGGCTGACCGGCGCGCAGCTGAACGAGATCACCGGCAAGATGGGGGGCGACAACAACGCCTTCACCACCAACGACGCGACCCAGTTTTCGTTCGCCGCGCCCGCCGCCTATCTGGACTTGGCGCTGCGCATCGAGGCAGGACGCATGCGCGGCGCACTGCTGTCCGACAAGGACTGGCGCCTCGAAAAAGGCGCGATCGAGCAGGAAGTCTCGGGGGACATCTCGGATCCGGGCTTCCTCGCGTTCGAGCAGGCCGAGAATCTCCTGTACGCAGGCACCGGCTACGCCGAGGATCCGCTGGGCACGCGGCCATCGTTCGACCGGACCACGCCGACGACATTGCGACGGTTCTACGACGCCTGGTATCGACCGAACAACGCGATCTACGTGATCGTCGGCGACGTCGACCCGCAGGCGACGCTGGCCGAGGTCAAGGCGCTGTTCGGATCGATCCCGTCCCGGCCGACACCCTCGCGCAAGCCGGTGGTCCTCGGGCCGGTCAAGGCCCAGACCATCGCGCGCACGACGCCCGCGGGCACCGGTACCGTGCAGTTCCTCTACCGGATGCCGGGCCTCGAATCCCCGGACAATGCGGCGGCGCAGGTGCTGCTCGACGTGCTCAACAACCCGCGCAGCGCGCTGTCCGAGCTGGCAGCCCAAGGCAAGGTGCTGAGCGCCGACGCAGGACTGCAGCCGTTCAAGCGCGGCGGCATCGGCATCGTCGAGGTCGGGTTCGCCAAAAGCGGGGACCCCCAGCGGGCGCGCGCGCGCCTCGACCGGGTGGTCGGCGCATTGCTCGAGCGCGGCGTACCGTCCGACCTGGTCGAGGCCGCCAAGCGCTCCGAGCTCGCGCAGTTCGAGTTCAACAAGAACAGCGCGACCAGCGTCGCGAGCGCATGGTCGCAGGCGCTCGCCTGGCAGGGACTGGACTCGCCGGAGGCTGCGGAGGAGCAGATCCAGCGCGTGACGGCAGCCGATGTGGATCGCGTCGCTCGCCAATATCTGCGGCCGAACGGGCGCATCACCATCGTGCTCACCCCGGATCCGGATGGCAAGCGTCCCCCGAACAGTTCGGGTTTCGGCGGCAGCGAATCGTTCGCCGGCGACGACAAGCTGGACGTGGCGCTGCCGGACTGGGCCGCCAAGGCGCTCAGCAGACTCGTGATGCCGCACTGGACGCTCGACCCGACGCAGATGAAGCTCGAAAACGGGATAACGCTGATCGTGCAGCCGGAGACTGTCAGCAAGACCGTGACCGTCGTGGGCCACGTCGATCATGATGCCGGGCTGCAGGAGCCGAAGGGCCAGGAAGGCGTCGGCCGCCTGCTCGCCTCGTTGTTCGATTACGGCACGGCCACGCTCGACCGCAGCGCATTCCACAAGGCGCTGGATGCGATCGCGGCCAGCGAGTCCGGCGGGGACGACTTCAGTCTCGCGGTGCCGAGCATCGACTTCGATCGTGGAATGCAGTTGTTGGCGGACAACGAGCTGCACCCTGCGCTGCCGGAGCAGGCGTTCGCGATCCAGCGGCAGATCCTGGCGCGCGCGCTGGCCGGCGAGCTCGAGTCGCCGCAATACAGGATGCTCCGCGCGCTGCGGCAAGGCCTGCTGCCGGCGGGCGATCCCCACCTCCGCGAAGCGACCCCCGCCACGGTCGACGCCCTCACGCTGAACGACGCCCGCGGCTATCTCGCCGACACTTACCGCCCCGATCTCACGACCATCGTCGTGGTCGGCGATGTCTCGCCCGCGCAGGCGAAGGCGACCGTCACCCGGTATTTCGGCGCCTGGAAAGCGCACGGCGCGAAACCCGACGTGATTGCGCCCAAGGTGCCGATCAACCCGCCAGGCTACACCGTCGTGCCCAATCCCTATGCCTCCCAGGACCAGGTGCTGATGGGCCAGATGCTGGATCTCGACCTGCGCAATCCGGATCGCTACGCACTCGAGCTCGGCAACGACGTGCTGGGCGGAAACGGCTTCGCCTCGCGCCTGATGCAGGACATCCGCGTGCGGCATGGTTATGCCTACGATGCGCGATCAGGGATGCAATTCGACCGCTCGCGCTCGACCTTCTACGTCCGATACGGCAGCGACCCCGACCGCGTGGCAGCGACGGACGCCCTGGTGCTCGCGAACATCAAGGCGATGCAGCAGACTCCGGTCAACGATAAAGAGCTGACCAACGCGCGCCAGTATCAGATCCGTTCGATCCCTCTGGAAGTCGCCAGCGTCGACCGCATCGCCCGCTCGCTGCTGACCTGGAGCTACCTGGGCGAGCCGCTGGATCAGCCGATGGTGGCAGCGAAGTCCTACCTCGACCTGACCGCGCAGCAGGTGCAGCACGCGTTCGAGCGATACCTGCAACCCCAGCATCTGGTGCAGGTCGTGCAGGGTCCGGCGCCGGGCCGGCACTGACGGCGCGCCCGGAGCCGCGCTGCGAATATTCGGTTTCGCCCGGGCCGAATGTGGGGAATAATTGCGTCCCAAAAGGGGGTCGTGGCGCAGCCGGGCTGCAAACGGGGCACACGACGTGCGACGCGAAGTTGTGGTGTATCGCCCGCCACGGACGGCACAACAACAACGATGACCTCGAACGTCATTCCGCTTCCGACCGGGCCGCGCTCGCGCGTGCTGATCGCGCACCGGCGTGGCGATGTCCGTCATGTCCTGCGCACGATGATCGAGACGGAGAGCGTCGCCGTCATGGAAGCCTCAGACGGCGAGGCGGCGCTCGTGGAGCTGGAGTACACGCGTTTCGACCTGCTGGTGCTGGAGCTCGACCTGCCGGCGAAGGACGGGGTGACCGTGATGCAGCTGCACCGCGTGCTGCTCGCACACGAGACCATCCGCGTCGAGCCGCCGGCGGTCATCGTCACGCTGGCGCCCGAGGTGCGCGGCAACGCGACGCTGATCGATCATCTTCGCTCGCTCGGCGTCGTCGGATTCATCGACGACGCACCGCGGCGCGAGACCGCGAAGCTCGTCGAGGACATCCTGCAGGCCCGCACGGTGCAAGCCGCAGCGGGCAAGCCTGCCGCCGCGTGACGCGCCGCACAGCGGCCGCCCGCCTACGGGTCCTGCGGCGCGCCGCTTTCGCGCCGCGCGCGGTCCGCAAAGGCCGGACAGGCGGCGGTGCTGCCGGTGACGAACGAATCATGGCGCTCGCACAGGCCCGTGTCGCCGCGCACCGACCCATAGGCGGAGCTCAGGATGTTGAGTCCCGGAACCGCGCGCTCCAGCGCCGCGGGCGCGCCGGTGAAGTACCGGCACGCGCCGCAGCACCGTTGCGTGGCGCCCATCAGTGCAGCGGATGCGTCAGATCGACGCCCAGTAGCTGCCGAACACATGCACCGACAGGATGTAGCCGAGCGTCACGTTCACCGCGACGCCGATGGTGAAGGCCCAGAAGGTCTTCCATCCCACCGCCTGCAAATCGCGGAAGCGCGTCGTCAGTCCGATGCTCAGAAAGCAGAAGATGAACGCCCAGGTGCGTAGCGAAACGAGCGGCAGGAGCAGGTTGGGCCGCACCGCGCTGTTGAAATCCGCAGGGCTGAAACTGCCGGTGAATGCCGTCATGAGCATCGAAGCGGCGAAGAAGCCGATGACGAACTTCGGAAACCGCCACCAGATTTCCCGCGCATCCGGCCTGCGTCCGGTTTCCTTCTTTTCCCACACGATGGTCGCGATCGCTGCCCAGACGATCGACCAGATGCCGATCCACAGGTCGCGGCCGATGACCTTCATCAGCACGAATGCCTTGATTGCCGCGTCCTCGTTGCCCGCCATGTGGCCGTAGGTGCTCGCCGCTGCGAATCCGGCTGCGTCGGCGAACTCCGAGGTGCCGATCCAGGCGCCGGCGACGCCCGGATGGAGTCCCATCGCGCTGGAAGCGAAAGGCAGCACCAGGATCATGACCAGCGCCCACCCGACGACCAGCGTGACCGACGTGTACAGATGCTCCTTCTTCGCGTTGACCGACGCCGCGATCGCCATCGATGCGGACACGCCGCAAACCGCGCCGCCGACGCCGATCACCGCCGCGAGCCGCCGGTCGAGCCCGAAGGTGCGCGTGGCGACGAAGTAGATCACGAGGCAGGTCACGAGCGAGATGGCCGTCGCCTGCGCGATCGCCACCGGTCCGGCGGTCAGCACCAGCGTGATCGGGAATGTCGCCCCGAGCAGCACGATCCCGAGCTTGATGAAATATTCGACCCGAAACGCGCTGTCCATCCACTTGGGAAGGCGAAACACGTTGGCGAGGAGCAGCCCGAGGACCAGCGCGACCAGCGGCGCCTCGAGGTTGAACTTCGCCGCGTTCGCCCAGCCGGCGATCGCGAACATCACGATCGACAGCAGGTACAGGACGATGAACGCCGGAATGAACTGCCTCGATGGCACGCCCATGATCGCCGTGCTGACCCCGAACAGCACCAGCCAGAACAGGAACTGGTACAGGTACAGGCTGGCGTTCTGGGAGAAATGCGCGCCGAGCTGGCCCAGGGAGCTCCACTTGAGGCCGCCGGGATTGATTGCCAGCGCCTTCAACAGCCCGCTGCCGCCGCCCTGGAATATCAGGATCGCTGCGATCATCATGCCCAGGCCGAGCCAGATCGCCCACCAGTCCTCCTTCAGGTACAGCTCTTTCCAGCCCATCGGCTCCGGTTTCCTACCTTCACCGCTTTCGTTCCATGCCTCCTGAGTCGTCGTCATGACCTGCGTCCTCCGGCTGTAGTTTTAGATGTCGAGCCCGCGATGTCATCGATGTCGTGGCAGGGTCCGCGCCCGGTGCGTGGCATGAAGGCGCTGAGCGTGCCCAATCGCCGGACACTCCCCGTCCGGCGCGGCTATCATACGTCAGGATTTCGGCCAACGTTCTTTCCTCGCCGGGCGTCGATCGCGCCGCCGCGCAGCCGCGGCGGGCCAGGGGGTACCGTCGCGAAATTTCCGGGTCGAAAGGTTACGGCGGGCGGGCCCCGGGGAAGATGTCGCGCATGATGAAATCCTCGAGCTCCGCGTTGTCGCCGGGGCGCGCAGACAGACTGACCTGGCGGCCCAGCCGCTGCGACACCCACAGGAAGTCGCCGGTGACGTTCTCGCGAATGATGCTGATCATCTTGCGCACGACGGCGGTCCGGATGTCGGGATTGTCGCCCCTGCGGACCTCGATCAATTGCCTGGCGTTGCGGTCGATGTCCTTGTCGAATCCGAAGAACCAGAACTCCGCGTCGTCGTAGTTCAATTCCTTGATCTCGAAGATTCCGCCTGCGTTCCGCGGGTCGTGACCGAACGTCGGCGTTCGGTTCAGGCCAAGGTTCGCAGCCACGATCCGGTCGCGGCGTTCCAGATCGCTCTCCGCGGCCGCGTTCGTGCCACCGGCGACGGGCCGTGTCGTCGTTTCGCCACGGGCACGCCGCTGCCGCTCGATGTAGGCCGACAGGTCCTCGGCGGGCGGCGGAGGCATCGTGGCGGGACCAGGTGCAGGGCGGACCGGAGCCTCGGGCGCGACTTCGCTCGCCCCGGCGGGAGGCAGGGGCCGCCCGGCGCCCTCGTCGAGTGCGATCACGGATTCCCTGCGGCGTTTCGACAAGGTCGGCCGCGATGGCGTTGGCCTTGCACGCGGAGGCCGGGCAGCGGCGTGCGGCGCCGTGGCCGCGCGTGGTGCCGCGCGCGATGCGATCGTCGGCGGCAGCGCGGCCCCAGCAGTATTCGCGTCCCGGCTCGCGCGAGGTGCGAGCTCCACCGCCAGGGCGCTGGATGTTCCCGGTTCCGGCCCTTCCTTCGCAAGATCGCGCAGCCGTGCCAGCCCGAACCACAACACGGCGAGGTGGACGAGCATCGACAGGACGACCGCGACCCAGATGATCGGGATCGTCACGACATCGTGACGCCTTGGCGATTCGCTCAATCGGTTCATCGGCGCGCCGAAACGAAGCTGCGTGGCGCGCGACTGGAGCGCGCGGGCGTCGGGCCGCGCGAATGCCGCGCCCCGGATTCCTGCGAATCGCCCAGCCGACCGCGCTCAGACCAGCCGCAGATCCACCGGCGTCGCGCCCGGAAACACGATGTCGAGCTGCGATGGACCGAGGCCCCACTGCTTCCGGAAGATACCACCCAGAAGATCGCGATAGTCGGTCAGCACCGGCCAGTCGCGGTTTTGATTGAGCGTGTCCGGCGCGATCCGCAGCTGTTCGCCGGCAATGCGCTCACCGCGCACGGCGCCGCCCAGCACCCAATGCACGGTGCCGTGCCCATGATCGGTCCCGCGGTTACCGTTTTCGCGAAAGGTGCGGCCGAATTCGCTCAGGACCACGACTACGGTCTGATTCCAGGCCGGCCCCATCGCGTGCGGAAGGGCGGCGAGACCGCTCCCCAGTTCGGCAAGGCGTTGCGCAAGCTGGCCTTCGGAACCGTTGCGACCCGCTTCGCCGACGTGTGTGTCCCAGCCGCCGATGTCGACGAATCCGATGTTGAACCGCATGCGCATCAGCGTGCCGATGCGCGAGGCCTGCGCGGCGAAGCTGCGCGGGTTGGTCGCCCCGCGGCTCGCCGCCACCATCTCCGCCGCGTAGCCCGACGCCGCCGCATCGCGCATGTCGGCGGCGACCTCCCTGCCCACGGCGAAGCCCTCCCGCACCGCGGGCCCCATGTCGGTGCCGCGATACATCTGCGCGATCAGGTCGCTGCTGCGCGCGTCCACGTCCCGGGGGCCGACAACGGTCATCGCCATGTTCGGGACGCGGTCCGGCCCCTGAAGGCTCAGCGGTAGCTGTGCGGTGAAGGCCATGGGTTGGGCCCGGCTTCCGACCACGGTCGCCAGGCGGTTGAGAAAGCCGTTGCGAAAATCGCGAGCGCGCGAACCCTGCCCCAGCTCGATGTGATCCTGCGTTTCGAAATGGCTGCGGCTCATATCCCGTGTCCCGGCGAATGGCACGAATGCGGCCTGCTTTTGTCGGTACATCGGCAGCAGGGTGTCGGTCAGCGCAGGATGAAGGGCCCAATCCGCATCCAGCGCAACCGCTGCGGCGTTGCCGCTGCCCGGGCGCGGCACCGCGATGCCGGGCCTGCTCTCGTAGTAGAAGTCGCTGGCATAGGGCACCAGGAAATTGGTGGCGTCGTAGCCGCCGCGCAGGAACACCAGCAGGAACCGCGGCGTCTCCTCATGGATCGACGGGGCCGCCCACAGCCTGGCGGCGGCGGTGGTCAACGGCGCGGCCGGCAGAAGGCGGAGGAATCGGCGACGTTGCATGGCAAGTCTCCTCGTGGATCTTCCCGGTTTAGCGGTGCATGAACTCGGGCGACGACAACAGCAGCGCATTCCATTGCTGCGGGCTCGTCGCCTGGGCGAGCGCCTCGCGGGTGGCCGGCGCGAGCGTTGGCTGGATCGCGTCGTAGAACAATGCGTTGGCGAGCTGCGGGAACGCCGCCACCGGACGCGCACCGGGGACGTCGGTCGTGAACAGCCCCGCCGGGCCGCTGCCGATCATTCGCGCCAGCTCGAATCGCGTCGTCATCTGCCCCGGACTGTTCCAGGCACCGGCATCCACCGGGTAGCCGTCGGGCGTCTGCCGACCGTACAGCGGCTCGCCCAGTCGGTACAGCCAAGCCACCATGGGTCCTGCATTTCGGATGACGCGACCCTCGTAGGCGAGGCGCACGGATGAGACGACGTAGTGGATCGGATCCTTGAACATGCTGCCGAGGGACGCTGCGAATTCGGGTGCCGTGAACATTGCCTCGAGCACGACCGCGAGATCTCCTTCGCTGCGCGTCCAGCCCGCGACCATCCGGTCGATCAGGGCAGCGGGGGGTCGATCAGCCACGAAGCATTGCGCGAGCTTGGTGGTGATGTGCCGCGCGGTGGCAGGATGGGCGGCGAGCAGGTCGATCACCGCGTCGATCTCGTCCAGTCCGTGGCCGGCGAAGGTGTGCCCGAGCACCACTTTCGGGTCTGGATCGTGACGCGATGGGTTGAACACGACCAGGTCCTGGTGCTCGAACCCGCCGTGCAGCATGGGTCGCATCTGCCGCGGCCGACCCAGCGGATTCACGCCGAGCCCGGTCAGCACGCGTGCGAGATTGGTGACGTCCTGCTGCGTATAGCCGGCGTCGACGCCCAGCGTGTGCAGCTCCATGATCTCGCGCGCGTAGTTCTCGTTGACGTGGCCGCGCGCATTGCGCGCGTTGTCGAGATAGATGAGCATCTGCGGGCTGAAGACCGTGGACCTGAACAGATCCCGGAAGCGCCCGAGCGCGTGCGGCTTGATCACCCTCGTGTAATAGTCGCCCATCATCGGCCGCAGCATTCCCTTGAACTGAAAGACCGAGAAATGGTTCATCCAGAACCAGACCAGTTGCTCCTGAAGCTGGTTGGGCGAATAGAGCGCGTACAGCAGCTGCTGCTCGGCGGCCTCGCGAGCCGGGGCGCTGACGGCGCGCTGCGCGACCTTGAGCTGCGCCTGCTTCTGGTCTGCCGGAAGGTCGCTTGCGCGGATGTCGCGCAAGCGTTCGAGGCTGTCGCGCACGAGCTCCGCAACGGGCGTGCGGTTGATCGTCATGGCCTGGAGCTGCGCGACGACTTCCGGTGGCAGCGGGG
>JAGXBK010000109.1 GCA_018971195.1 Betaproteobacteria bacterium | reverse complement strand
GCCGCTGTCGCCGGTCGCGGCGGCGCCGGCGATCACGTCGCCCTATGCGCCTCGCGCGACGACTGTGCCCGCGGGCGCGCCGCCGCTCGCGCCCGAGCCGCCGCTCGGCTCCGCGCCGTTGCTTGCCGCCGCGCCGGGCCCCGATGCGCCGCCGCTGGCGGCCACCCCAGCCGGTTTCGCCGTGCAGCTCGGCGCGTTTGCAAATTTTTCAAACGCGAGGGCGTTCCTCGCGCACATGCAGAACCAACTCGCGCAGGCGCAGGTCGAACCGAAAATCCGGCAGGCCGGGGGCCTGTATCGCGTGTACGTCGGACCGTATCCGGCGCGCGACGAAGCCCGGCGCATGGGGGAGCGAATCACGCAGGCGTTTGGTTTCCCGACGACGGTCGCGCCGAATTGAGCGCGATGGTCATCCGCGGCGCGGGTTCGATCGTTATAATGCACGTGCGTCGCGATCGCATGGCGTCGCGCACGCCCGGCGCGCAACGAGCATCGCGCCGATGCCGTCTCCGCTCCACACCGCCACTCCCGGGTTCCGCAACTCGATGATCCGTTCGCTTGGTCGCTGGCTCGCCGTTTGCCTGCTGGCGCTCGTCCCGCTGTCCGCGGCCCGCGCCCAGCTGACGATCGAGATCGTCGGCGGCGCAGCGACGATGATCCCGATCGCGATCGTGCCCTTCGACGCCGAAGCGACGTGGCCGCTGGGCATTTCGGGCATCGTCGGCGCGGACCTCTCCCGCTCGGGCCTGTTCCGCCTGGTGAACACCGATGGCATCGTGCCGCGTCCCGCGCGCGCCGAGGACGTGCAGCCGGCGGTCTGGCGCGCACGCAACGCCGACGCGGTCGTCGTCGGCTCGATGCGACCGCTGCCCGACGGGCGCGTCGACGTGCGCTTCGCGCTGGTCGACGTCGTCAAGCAGACGACGCTGGTGTCGATGGCGTTCACGGTGACCCAGGCCCAGTTCCGGGCGACTGCGCACAAGATTGCCGACGTCATCTACGAGAAGCTGACCGGCGACCCCGGCGTGTTCTCGACGCGCATTGCCTACATCGCCAAGCAGGGGCCCCGCTACCAGCTGATGGTTGCGGACGCGGACGGATTCAATCCGCAGACGATCGTCTCGTCGAACGAGCCGTTGCTGTCGCCGCGCTGGTCTCCGGACGGCACGCAGCTCGCGTACGTGTCGTTCGAGAGCCGCAAGCCCGTCGTGTACCTGCAGTCGCTGACGACGGGTCAGCGGCGCGCCGTCGCCAACTTCCGCGGCAGCAACAGCTCGCCGGCCTGGTCGCCCGACGGTCGCAAGATGGTCGTCACCCTGAGCAAGGATGGGGGCTCGCAGGTGTTCCTGATGAATCCCGACGGCAGCGGCGTGACCCGCGTGCTGACCTCGCAGAGCATCGACACCGAGGCGATGTTCACGCCCGACGGCCAGTCGCTGGTGTTCACCTCCGATCGCGGCGGCACGCCGCAGATCTATCGTGCCGACCTGCTGACCCGCCAGGTCGAGCGGCTCACCTTCGATGGCAACTACAACGTGTCGCCGCGGCCGTTTCCCGATGGCAAGGGCATCGTGTTCGTGCATCGCGAGAACGGGCGCTTCGAGATCGCGACGCTCGATTTCGCGACGCGCCAGATGCAGGTGCTGACCTCCGGTCCCGCCGACGAGAGCCCCAGCATCGCCCCCAACGGCAAGATGATCATCTATGCGAACGAAGCGGGAGGGCGTGGTACATTGGCCGCGGTCTCCAGCGACGGTCGCGTGAAACAGCGGCTCGTCGCGCCGGCGACCGACGTGCGTGAGCCCGCCTGGGGACCGCTTCCGCGGTCGTGATCCGGTTGATTTCCTTCCTCTGCGCACACGATCGTGCGCACCACTCATCCACGCAGGAGACGCCATGCGCAATCTATTGTTCGTTGCACTGATCGCAACTGCCCTGGTCGGTTGCTCGACCACGCCCACGACCGAAGCGCCGGTGGTCGACAAGAGCGGCGCGGCCGCAGCCGGTGCCGCGGGGGCCCAGACCAGCGGCGCGGGCGCCGGCGGGGTCTCCGGATCGGCCACCGGGTCCGCGATGAGCCCGCTGCACGACCCGAACAACATCCTGTCGAAGCGCAGCGTGTATTTCGACTTCGACAGCTTCGTCGTGAAGGACGAGTACAAGCCGCTGGTCGAGGCGCATGCGCGCTGGCTGCAGGCGCACCCCGACGCGCGGATGACGATCCAGGGCAACACCGACGAGCGCGGCTCGCACGAGTACAACATCGCGCTCGGCCAGAAGCGCGCCGACGCGGTCAAGCGGATGATGGTGCTGCTGGGCGCCAGGGACGACCAGATCGAGACGGTGAGCTTTGGCAAGGAGAAGCCGAAGAACCCCGGGCATGACGAGGCCGCGTGGGCCGAGAACCGCCGCGACGACATCGTCTACGCCGGCGAGTGAGCAAGCGCGCTGCATTCGTCGTCGTCGCCTTGCTGGCGACGCTCGCGCACGCCGCGCACGCCGCCCTGTTCGACGACGACGAGGCGCGGCGTCGCATCGACGCCACCAACCAGCGGGTCGCCGACCTGCAGCAGCAGATCGAGACCCGCCTCGCCGCCGTCGAGCAACAGCTCAAGGGGCGGGGTCTCGCCGACCTCGCCAACCAGATCGAGCTGCTGCAAAGCGACGTCGCCAAGCTGCGCGGCCAGGTCGAGGTCGTCACCTACGAGCTCGATCAGTCGCAGAAGCGACAGCGCGACCTCTATGTCGACCTCGACACCCGATTGCGCAAGCTCGAGACGGCGGCCGCGGTAGCCGGTGCGCCGGGGGCTGTCGCCGGCGGGGTCGGTGCAGCCGGTCCTGCCGCGGCGCCGGCGCTCGGCAGCGTACCGCCGTCCGCGGCAGGAGCACCGGGGACAGCCGTACCCGGCGGATCCTTCGGCCCCGCCCCACCCGTCGCCGCGCCATCCGTAGGTGGCGCCCCGGCGGCGCCACCGCCGGCGCGCCATCCCGCCGACACTGCCGCCGAGCAGCACGCCTACGATTCCGCGCTCGACAAGTTCAAGCGCGGCGATTACCCGCGCGCGATCACCGGCTTCGGCGCATTCGTCAAGACCTACCCGAAGAGTGCGCTCGCATCGTCGGCGCAGTACTGGCTCGGCAACGCGCAGTACGCGCGGCGCGACTATCGAGCGTCGATCGCGACGCAGCGGCAGTTGCTGCTCAACTGGCCGGACAGCGGCAAGGCGCCCGATGCGATGCTCAACATCGCGTCCGCCCAGAGCGACATGGGGGACAACGCCGCCGCGCGCAGGACGCTCGAGGAGCTGATCAGGAAGTACCCGAAATCGGATGCGGCCACCAAGGCCCGCCAGCGGCTCGGCGTCCGCTAGCTCGAAGTTCGCGGCCCCGCGCAAGCTGCGGCGCGATTTCGCGCAGCGCCTGATCGACTGGCAGCGCATCCACGGCCGCCGCGACCTGCCGTGGCAGCGCACGCGCGATGCGTATCGCATCTGGCTCTCCGAGATCATGCTGCAGCAGACACAGGTCGCGACCGTGCTGCCGTACTACGCCCGCTTTCTCGCCGAGTTTCCTGATGTCGACGCGCTCGCGCGGGCGCCGCTCGCGCGCGTGCTCGAGCTGTGGAGCGGGCTCGGCTACTACCGCCGGGCGCACCATCTGCACGCGGCGGCGCGCGCGGTCGTCGCCGATCACGACGGCAGGTTCCCCGCCGACGCCGAGACGCTTGCGAGGCTGCCCGGCATCGGCCGCTCGACCGCGGCGGCGATCGCGGCGTTCGCGTCGGGCGAGCGCGGCGCCATCCTCGATGGCAATGTCAAGCGCGTGCTTGCGCGCCATCGCGGCATCGACGGCTGGCCGGGTGCGCCGGGCGTCGAGGCGAAGCTGTGGCGCGTCGCCGAAGCGCTGCTGCCGACCGGCGCCGGGGCCGCGACCGATGTGCGTTCGGATGCCGATGCGGATGCAGATTCGGATTCCGATTCCGATCCGGATCAGGATGGGGCGACGGATGCGGACGCCATCGCCACCTACACGCAGGCGCTGATGGATCTCGGCGCGACCGTGTGCACGCGCGCGCAGCCGCGCTGCGCCGCCTGCCCGATTGCAAACGACTGTGTCGCGCTGATCGAGCACCGGGTCGATGGATTGCCGTCGCCGCGTCCGCGCAAGCCGCTGCCGCGTCGCGAGGTCCGCGTGCTGGTGCTCGAGCGCGACGGCCTGGTCCTGCTCGAGCAGCGTCCGTCGCTCGGTATCTGGGCTGGCCTGTGGAGCCTGCCCGAAATGCCCATGGTCGCGGACCCCGCGGCCGCGATCGCGTCGCGGTTCGGCGCGAGTGCCGGCGCCGCGCAGGCGCTGCCCCCGATCGTGCACGGCTTCACGCACTTCACGCTGACGATGCACCCGCTGCGGATTGCCGTCGTCGATTGGCCGGGGGGCGTCCGAATGCCGGGTCTCCAATGGTTCACGCGCGAGGCCGCGATCGCGGCTGCGTTGCCGGTCCCGATCCGGAAGCTGCTTCAGGGGCTGTAGGCGCTCCGCCGCATCGGCCGTTTGTCCCATTGAATGTCATGGGTGCGGGCCGTACCCTGCGCAATGAAGCGGCACTCGCCTTTGTCGCGACGTCATGCAGTCATTCGACAGTGATCGGTCGGGCTCTCAGCCCGGCGTACATAATCTGATACACTTCCACCTGATCCGCGATGGACAAGCCGATCGATTGGTGCGGCTCGGCGCTCGACGACCTGCGCGCATTTCCCGGCACCGCTCGACAACAGGCAGGTCACGAGTTGCGAAGGCTCCAGCGCGGCGAGGCCCCAACTGACTGGCGCCCATTTCCGCAAATCGGACGCGGGGGATGTGAGATCCGGATCGATTGCGCCGAAGGATGGTTCCGGATCTTGTACGTGGCCAAATTCGACGAAGCGATCTATGTCCTCCACAGCTTCCAGAAGGCAAGCCGGAAGACACGCAGGCGCGACGTGGAAATCGCGCAGGCTCGATATCGCAGGGTGGCTCGGGAGCGAGACGGAAAGGAATGAAGACCGACACGAAAATTCGACATCGAACGGCGGCTGACGGCAATGTCTTTCAAGATCTGGGCTTCCCGCCCAAGGAAGCGAAGCGGCTTCTGCTGAACGCCGACGCGCAGATCGACGAGGCGATCCGGCTCAAGCGCCAACTCATGGACGAGATCGCGGGATGGATGGAAGCGAAGCACATGACGCAGGCGACAGCGGCCGATTTGCTGCAAGTTACTCGTCCACGGGTGTCCGATGTCGTGAATCACAAGGTCCAGAAGTTCACGATCGACGCGCTGGTTGGCATGCTGGCGAAAATCGGCAAGCGCGTAAGCCTCGGCATCCAATAAGCAGTCTCGCCGGCGCAACTCTTCTGACGGACCGTCAGGCATGGGCGGTAGACGCCCCATTCGAGCGCTGGCCGGCCCCCTGGATACTGCTTCCCGGCGATGCCCGGGCCCCGGCGCGGGGTTAGTATCAGCGGCGCTGCGCCGGACGCGACACGACGCCCGGCACGGCGCCCATCCGGCCCGCGCCGCCCTCGACCCCCACCGTCTCCGACCATGATCGACGCTGCCCACATCCCCAATCTCGTCACCGGCCTCGCGTTCGCGCTCGCCTTCGTGTTCGGCGCGGTCGCGCAGCGCGTCAACTTCTGCACGATGGGCGCGATCAGCGACATCGTGAACATCGGCGACTGGGGCCGCATGCGCATGTGGATGCTTGCGATCACCGTCGCGATCCTCGGCACCGCTCTGCTGCAGGCGGCCGGTCAGATCGATACCGCCAAGACCTACTACACGGGCGCCAGCGTTCCCTGGCTTTCGCACATCGTCGGCGGCATGTTGTTCGGCTTCGGGATGACGCTCGCCTCGGGCTGCGGCAGCAAGACGCTGATACGCGCCGGCGCGGGTAACCTCAAGTCGCTGATCGTGCTTGTGTTCCTCGGGATCTCGGCCTACATGACCCTCAAGGGCGTGTTCGCGCTGTGGCGCGTGAACGGCCTCGACGTCTTTCGCTGGAACGTCAAGGCCGTGACGTCCGACCTGCCTGCGCTCGGAATGACGTTCGGTTTCCCGAGGGGCATCCGCCTCTGGCTACCGCTCCTGATGACGGCGCTGCTCGCATTCTGGGTGTTCTCGAATCGCGAATTCCGGCGGACCCCTGCGTTCATCGTCGGCGGGCTGGTCATCGGCGCCGTGGTAGTCGCGGGCTGGTACGTATCGGGCCATCTCGGCTACCTGGCCGAGGATCCGAACACGCTCGAAGCCAAGTTCTACGCGACCGATTCCGGACGCATGGAGTCTTTCAGTTTCGTCGCCCCGGTCGCCTACACGCTCGAGCAGTTGCTGCTGTGGACCGACCAGTCGCGCGTGATCACATTCGGCATCGCCGCGGTGCTTGGAATGCTCGCCGGGTCGGCGGCGATGGCGATCGTCACGGGCAGCTTCCGCTGGGAGGGCTTCGGCTCGGTCGAGGACGTGGCGAACCACGTCGTCGGCGGCATCCTGATGGGCTTCGGAGGCGTCACCGCGCTGGGCTGCACGATCGGCCAGGGCATCACCGGCGTGTCGACGCTGGCCGTCGGGTCGTTCCTCGCGCTGGCGTCGATCATCGCGGGCAGCGTCATCGCCCTGAAGTACCAGGGATGGCGCGTCGAGCGCAGCATGGGGTAGCGGCCGTCGTGGTGTCGCCGGCCCGAACGTCGACGCGGATGCGGGGGCGATTGCGCGGGCATTGCTTCGCGAAGCATCATTGATTACAATGCAATCATTGATTTCATACCGTGGAATCCAATGGCCAGCATCACGATTCGAAAGCTCGACGAGCCTACGAAACAGCGGCTACGTTTGCGGGCGGCGCACAACAAGCGCTCGATGGAGGATGAGGCGCGCAATATCCTGCGCGCCGCGCTCGCGGCTACGTCGGTAGCATCGCTCGACCTCGGCCAGGTAATTCACCGGCGCTTCGCGCGTCTTGGCGGCATCGAGCTTCAATTGCCGGCCAGGGAGGCGATTCGGAAGGCGCCGGAGCCTGGGCCGTGATCGTCCTCGACACCAACGTCCTGTCGGAGCTCATGCGGGCCGAACCCGCCGAGGCCGTCGTCCGCTGGATGACCACGCAACCTGGGGAAAGTCTTTACACGACGACCATTACCCAGGCCGAAATACTCCACGGTGTGATGCTGCTTCCCGCGGGCAAGCGCCGCGCTGCGCTCGAGGCAGCGGTCGAGGCGATGTTCAGCGAGGATTTCGGCGGGAGGATTCTTCCCTTCGGCAGCGATGCGGCGCTTTCGTATGCGCGGATTGCATCGTCACGCCAGCGCGCGGGTGTGCCGATGTCGAGCTTCGACGCCCAGATCGCCGCGATTGCGCTTTCGGCGCGTGCCTTGCTCGCCACGCGCAATGTGAAAGACTTTGTGCATTGTGGCGTCGAGGTGGTCGACCCGTGGCAGACGTGAACGAGCGACCCGCCACCGATTGTGCGGGACGCGCTCGCCAACAGGTTTCGCGGCGTAAGGAAGCCAATGCACGCCTGCTGTAGGATATCGCAGGAAGTCGGGGTCGACCGGTTGCCTGGCCGCCGCGTTGGAACAATCATGATCATCTTCGAGCTCAGCTGCGTGCACGGACATCGTTTCGAGGGCTGGTTCGCCTCGGGCGAGGAGTTCACGCGCCAGCAGGAGCGCTCGCTCGTCACCTGCCCGATCTGCGACGACTCGCACATCGAGCGACTGCCCTCGGCTCGGGTCAGCATCGCCAAGGGCGCCGCCCGCGACAATGCGCCCGCGGCAGAAGCGGTCGAGGAGCGCCCGGACACCGATGCGGCGGCCATGGGCCTTCCCGTCGAAGCGCTGACCAAGCTTCGCGAGCTGGTACGCAACACCGAGAACGTCGGCCGGCGCTTTCCCGAGGAAGCTCGCAAGATGCACTACAAGGAAATGCCGGCGCGCGCGATCCGCGGGGAGGCCTCGCGCGAGGAGGCCAAGGCGCTCACCGACGAGGGCATCGAGTTCACGTCGCTGCCCCGGTTTCTGACGCGCGATTCGCACTGACGCGCGCACGCACAGCCATCCCGCTTGCCGTGCGAAAAAGCGCCACGGTAATCAAGCACTTGCCATATAATGGCCGGTTTTCGGCGGGCCGTTAGCTCAGTTGGTAGAGCAGCGGACTTTTAATCCGTTGGTCGCTGGTTCGAGTCCAGCACGGCCTACCAATCAAGCGTTTCCTCGGCCAATCAACGACTTCGCAACCCGGAGTCGTCGTCGGTTCGAGCGTCAAATTTGTACCGGGGCGGGGAAGTGTTCGTGCTTGACCCAGGTCTCGAGCGTTCGTTCCGAGATGCCCAACTCGGTCAGCACCTGCTGTTTGTCGAGGATGTCCATGCTGCGCTCCACGAGGATGATGAACCAGCATAGGCAATCGTTTTAGCCTGCGCGGGCGCGAGCGGCGACGCGTGCCGCGGCGGCCGTCGATTACACCGGGTCGATGGCGGATTCAGGGTGCGCGGCACCTGTTGGCCAAGCCACGGCGGACCCGTGCGTGCTAAACGCGCGTTCATAGATAATAGAGTTTCGTCTAACGGTCATAAGGACCACTCTAATGGCTATTGACGTTGCACTGGCAAAGAAATACAATAGGAATTCGCTAAACGCGGTTAAGCGAAATTCAATATGCCAAAAAGCAACATAACCTCAAAGACGATACCGTTTCCTGTCGAGGCTGCGCTCAAACGGCTGGGCGCGAATATCGCGCTTGCCCGCAAGCGGCGACGGCTGCGCCAAAGCGAGCTTGCCGCCAAAGCGGGCACCACTCATGTGACCCTGCGCCGTATCGAACATGGAAGCCCT
>JAGXBK010000279.1 GCA_018971195.1 Betaproteobacteria bacterium | reverse complement strand
CAGCGACCCCGACCGCGACCGCGGTCGCGCGGTGGCGTGGGTGCGCATGGACGACGACGGCCGAACCGTCGAACGCGGCCGGTCGGGCCCCGACCATTGGCCGGCAGTGGCGCGCATCGAGGGTGTGCTGGCGGCCAGCGCCACCCGTCTGATCGCGCTCGACCTGCCACCGCTGCCGCCCCTGCGCCTGCGCGCGGCCGCGGCGTACGCGATCGAGGACCAGCTCGCCACGCCGATCGACCAAGCCGTCGTTGCAACCGGAGCGCAGCGCGTCGATGGCCGGGTGCTGGTCGCAGTCGCTTCGGGCGAGACGGTCGCGGCGTTCGCTGCCGGCGTGCCCCGCATTGCACGGCTGCTTCCCGAATCGGCACTGGCTCCCGTGCTGGATGGATGGACCTGGTGCGCATCGGCGGCAGGCGGCAGCTTCGTTCGCCGCAGCGACGGCAGCACGCTGGCCCTGGGCGATGTCCCCGCGTCGGGGGATCTGCCCGCCGAACTCGCGCGCACCCTCGTCCAGGCACAGCGCGGCGGCCACGCCCCCGCGCGCGTGCACGTCGCCTTCGCGCAGGACATCGCGGCGCTGGCGAGGTGGTCGCGCGCGAGCGGCATCGAGTTCGTCGCCGCACAGCCTTTTCGCTGGGACGAAGCGGAACCGGACGCCTGCGCGGCTGCACCGAATCTCCTCGCCGAGGACACTGCGGCACCCGCAGCGGCAGCGGCCGGGGCCACGCTGCGCGCCTTCCGGTTGCCGCTCGCGATCGCGGCACTCGCACTGGGTGTGCACATGGTCGCGCTGCTCGCCCAATGGACGTGGCTGTCGATCGACCACTGGCGCAGCTCGCGCGCGCTGGTCGATCTTGCCGCGCAGGCCGGGGTGTCCGGCGCAACGACGCCGGCACAGGCGGCGGCCGGCATCGCCCGCCGCCATGCCGGGCTCCTGCACGGCGCCTCGCGGGATGCGCCCGCCGACGCACTGCCGCTGCTCGCCCGTGCCGCACCCTTCCTCGCGACGCTCGCGCCGGGAACGCTGAAGTCGGCGGTGTACTCGGGCGGCGCATGGACGCTCGATTTCGCCGCCACGCGGGCGGACACCCTCACCGGCATCACGCGCGGCCTCGCCGACGCGGGTGTCGACGCCCTCGTCGCGCCGGTTGCCTCGGGCACACGCATGCGGCTGACCCTCGATCCGACGGCTCGATGATGCCTGCGACGCTGGCGCCCCTCATCGACGCCTGGAACCGCGCCGGCGCGCGCGCGCGGGTCGCGACCGCTGCGATCGTGGTGGTGGCGCTCACCGCAGTGATCCTGCTGTGGATCGTCGTCCCGCTGCAGGACGCCGTCGGCCGCGCCCGCGCCGACCTGGCGCGCGAGCGCATGAACCTCGCGACCGCGCGCAGCGAGCTCGCCGAGGACGCCAGCCTTGCGCATGCGATCGCGCCCGCGCGCGCCGGCGACGCCGCCGCGGCGGTCGATCGCGTACTCGCCGCGCACGGCCTGGTGCCGCTGTCCCGCGCCCACGCCGACGACGGGCGCATCGATGTCGTCATTCCGGACGCCCGCTTCGACGCCCTGGTGCGCGCGCTCGATGTGCTGCTGCACGACGAAGGCGTCCGCGTCGTCGAAGCGACGCTGCTCGCGCGCGTCGCGCCCGGCAGCGTGCGCGCGGAGCTCGCACTCACGCGATCGGGACCGGCGCGGTGATGCGACGGGCGGCGAT
>JAGXBK010000108.1 GCA_018971195.1 Betaproteobacteria bacterium | reverse complement strand
GCGATCGTCCTCGCCAGCCTGAACCAGACCTACAAGCTGACCCGCGATGTGTTCTCGATCTGGAGGGAGGCATTGCGCGCGGCGCCGCGCGCCGTTCTGTGGCTGTACGCGCAGCATCCGCAGGTGCAGGCGAACCTGCGAGCGGAAGCCGCGAGGCAGGGCGTGGCAGGTGGCAGGCTCGTCTTTGGGCAACCGATGGAGCAGGAGGCGCACATGGCGCGCTTGGGCTGCGCCGATCTCGCGCTCGATACCCTGCCGATCGGCTCGCACACGACGGGTGCGGACGCACTGTGGGCCGGCGTCCCGATGCTCACCTGCCGCGGCACGACGTTCGCCGGGCGCGTCGGCGCAAGCCTGCTGACCGCGGCGGGCCTGCCGGAGCTCGTCACCGCCGACCTTCGCGAATACCGCCGGCAACTGCTCGAGCTGGTTGCTGAACCGGCGCCCTTGCGCGGGTTCGCGATGCACCTCGAACAAGGCCGGGGAACGCTGCCCCTCTGGGACACGCGCGCATTTGCCGCCGATTTCGAACGGCTGCTGGAACGTGCCTACGACGAGGTGACCGCGGCGCGCGGCACGCCGCGCTGAGGGGGGCGGCGCCCGATTGCCTCAGCCGGGGCGACGCTCGATCAGCTCGATCTTGTAGCCGTCGGGATCCTGCACGAATGCAATCACCGTCGTTCCGCCCTTGACCGGGCCCGCGTCGCGCGTCACCGAACCTCCGAACCTGCCGGCTGCGGCGCGCACGGCGTCGCAGGCCGCCTTCGCGTCGTCGACCTGGATCGCGATGTGGCCGTAGGCAGTGCCGAGCTCGTAACGGTCGACGCCGTAGTTGTAGGTGAGCTCGAGCACCGCTTGCGAGCCCTCGTCGCCGTAGCCGACGAATGCCAGCGTGTATTTCTGGTCGGGGCGGTCGGTCGTGCGCAGAACCTGCATTCCCAGCACGCCGGTGTAGAAGTCGATCGACCGCTTGAGGTCGCCGACGCGAAGCATCGTGTGAAGGATGCGCATCTTCAGAGCTCGATCATCTCGAAGTCCTCCTTGCGGGCGCCGCATTCGGGACAGGTCCAGTTGGGGGGCACGTCTTCCCATCGCGTTCCGGGGGGTATGCCCTCGTCGGGGGCACCTGCGGCTTCATCGTAGATATAGCCGCAGATCAGGCACATGTACTTTTTCATTGCGTGAAAGTCGGGTCTTGCGCGTGGAGTAGAATGCGCAAGTGTAGCAATCCCACCGACCTCGCGGCCGTCCGACCCGTTGCCGCGTCCAGGATGCCCGCCGATTCCGGTTCCGCTTTTCCTCCGATCGTCCTCACGTTCGCCGCGTCCGATCCCTCCGGAGGCGCCGGCGTGCAGGCCGACCTGCTGACGCTCGCGAGCATGGGCTGCCATCCGCTGTCGGTGATCACCGCGCTGACCGTGCAGGACACGCTGGGCGTCGAGGGCGTGATGCCGATCGACGCCGACTGGGTCGCCGACCAGGCGCGTGCGCTGCTGGAAGACATGCCGGTCGACGCGTTCAAGATCGGCGTGCTGGGCAGCGTCGAGAATGTCGTCGCGGTCGCCGAGATCATCTCCGACTACCCCGACGTGCCGCTGATCCTGGACCCGGTGCTGGCCTCCGGGCGGGGCGACGAGCTCGCGACCGACGAGATGGTGCACGCGCTGCGCGAGATGCTGCTGCCGCAGACGACGATCCTGACGCCCAACAGCGTCGAAGCGCGCAGGCTGGCCGACCTGGACGACGACGAGCCCGCGCTCGCGATCTGCGCCGCGCGCCTCGTCGACGCCGGCTGCGAGTACGTTCTCGTTACCGGGACGCACGAGGCGACGCCGCAGGTGATCAACACGCTCTACGGCAAGAGCGGCGTCGTGCGCAGCGACCCGTGGCCACGCCTGCCGCACAGCTATCACGGCTCGGGATGCACGCTCGCATCGGCGATCGCGGCGATGCTGGCCAACGGGCTCGAACTGCCCGAGGCGGTCCGGGAGGCGCAGGACTACACGTGGCACGCGCTCGAGAAGGCCTATCGCCCCGGCATGGGCCAGCACATTCCGGACCGGCTGTTCTGGGCGCGTGACGACGATGAGCCTCGCGCGGCCGAGACGCCACCGGCCACGGTGCCCGCCGAGTCCGCCGACCCCGCGCCACGCAGCGATGCCCGGGGAACGCATTGAAGCGCCGCGCCGGCCGCGCGTCGCGCGGCTGGCCGGGCTCTACGCGCTGACGCCGGACGTTCCCGACAGCGCGACTCTGGTCGCGAAAGTGGCGATGGCGCTCGCCGGGGGCGCCGCGGCGATCCAGTACCGCACCACGTCGGCTTCCGCTGCGCTGCGGCGCGAGCAGGCGCGCCTGCTCGCCGGCCTCTGCGCGCGGTGCGGCGCGCTGTTCATCGTCAACGACGACGTCGGCATCGCGCGCGAGGTCGGCGCCGACGGCGTGCACATCGGCGAGGACGACGGTGGCATCGCGCGCGCCCGTGCGACGCTCGGTCCCGACCGCCTGGTCGGCGTCTCCTGCTACGACGACTGGGAGCGCGCCCGATCCGCGATCGATGCTGGCGCCGATTACGTCGCGTTCGGGAGCTTCTTCGCCTCGGCGACCAAGCCCGATGCGCGCCGCGCCGATACTTCGCTTCTCGCACGTGCGGCGTCGCTCCACGTTCCTGTCGTCGCGATCGGGGGCATCACCTCGGCCAACGCCGCGACGCTGATCGACGCCGGAGCAACGGCGGTCGCGGTGATCGGCGACGTGTTTGCTCGCGACGACCTCCCCGCAATCGAGCGCGCAGCGGCGTCGATCGCCGCGCTGTTCGCGAAACGAACCGTGAGCGAGCGATCATGAGCCGCAACGAAGAACTGTTCGCGCGCGCGCAGCGCGTCATCCCCGCAGGGGTCAATTCGCCGGTGCGCGCATTCCGCTCGGTCGGCGGAACGCCGCGCTTCTTCACGCGCGGCGAGGGCGCCTGGCTGTGGGACGCCGACGGCAGGCGCTACATCGATTACGTCGGCTCCTGGGGTCCCGCGATCCTCGGTCATGCGCACCCGACGGTCGTCGAGGCGGTGCGCGCGACGGCATTGCAGGGACTGTCGTTCGGCGCCCCGACCGAGATCGAGATCGAGCTTGCCGAGACGCTGATCCGGCGCCTGCCCTCGCTCGATCTGGTGCGGCTGGTGTCGTCCGGGACCGAGGCGACGATGTCGGCGCTGCGGCTTGCGCGCGGCCACACTGGCCGCTCGAAGATCGTCAAGTTCGAAGGCTGCTACCACGGTCACGGCGACAGCCTGCTGGTCAAGGCGGGTTCCGGCGCGCTCACTTTCGGGCAGCCGTCGTCGGCGGGCGTGCCGCCGGCGATCGCCAACGAGACGATCGTCCTCCCCTACAACGACCTCGCTGCCGTCGAGCGCACGTTCGAGGCGGAGGGTGACGCGATCGCGTGCGTCATCGTCGAGCCGGTCGCCGGGAACATGAACCTGGTGATGCCGAAGCCCGGCTTCCTCGACGGCCTGCGCGCCGTGTGCGATCGTCACGGTGCCGTGCTGATCTTCGACGAGGTGATGACCGGCTTTCGGGTCGACGCGAATAGCGCGCAAGGGCTTTTCGGCATCACCCCCGACTTGACCACGCTCGGCAAGGTCATCGGCGGTGGCATGCCAGTCGCCGCGTTCGGCGGCAAACGCGCGATCATGGAGAAGATCGCGCCGCTCGGCCCCGTCTACCAGGCGGGCACGCTGTCGGGCAATCCGGTCGCGGTCGCCGCCGGTCTGGCGACCCTTGCGGCGACCGGCGTTCCCGGGTTCTACGACAGGCTGGCGAAGTCGACGCGTGCACTGACGGACGGCCTCGTGGCGGCGGCGAAGCGCGCCGGCATTCCGTTCTGCGCGCAGTCGCTCGGCGGCATGTTCGGCCTCTATTTCGCGGCCGCGGTGCCCGACACTTACGATGCGGTGATGGCCTGCGACAGGGAGCGCTTCAACCGCTTCTTCCACGCGATGCTCGATGCCGGCATCTACCTTGCGCCGTCGGCCTACGAGGCGGGGTTCGTGTCCGCCGCACATGGCGAAGCCGAAATCGCCGCGACTGTTGCTGCCGCCGACGCCGCCTTCAGCACCCTCTAAATCAGGGACGCACCACGTTTTTAATCGGGGACGCACCACGTTTATGGTGGGCGGGGCTGACGACCTCGGCCATTCTTCCGATGGTCGACGCCGTCGGTCTCGCCGATCCTTGCGCGAATCCGGGTGCGTCCGTCGGGTGCGGGCGCGCCACAAACCGCCGGCACACGCGTCCTGATTCACATCAACTCATGCCTCGGCGCGCGCGCCTCCGGGTACCAGGGATCACGTTGCACGTGGTGCAACGGGGCAACAATCGTGCGTCCGTCTTCTTCGGAGAATCGGATTTCGCGTTTTACCGGCACCACCTGCGCCATCTCGCTTCGCGGTTCGATTGCTCGCTGCACGCGTACGTGCTGATGACCAATCATGTTCACATGCTGCTGACACCGCACGATGCCAAAGGCATGTCGCTGCTGATGAAGCACCTCAGCCAGCGCTACGTCCAGTACGTGAACAAGGTGTACGGACGGACGGGATCGCTGTGGGAGGGGCGCTATCGCTCCTGCCTGACGCAGAGCGAGTCGTACGTCCTGGCTTGCTACCGGTACATCGAGATGAATCCTGTGCGCGCTCGCATGGTCGCGCATCCACGCGACTACCGCTGGTCAAGTTACGTCGCGAACGCGTCTGGCGCCCCATCGCAATGGGTCGATCCGCACGATGAATACCTGAGGCTCGGGCACACTGAAGCCGATCGCCGAGCGGCATATCGCTCGCTCTTCGAGGGCACCATCGGTGCGGACGTCGACGCCGAGGTGCACCAGCGCATCCGCGAGGCGACCGTTGGCAACATCGCGCTTGGCGACGCCCGATTCCAGGCACAGGTTGCCTCTACGGTCGGACGACGGGCGAGCCGAGGGACCGCAGGGCGCCCCCGTCGCCAAACAGCTCCCCTCGCGCCCACGGTGCCCGATCTCGGTAGTTTGCTCCCGACCGGCTAATCCTGTATCCGCAGGTATCCGGGGCGCCCGATTCCAGCGCCAGCAATTGCGCGGCGGCAGCCGGCCTTCCCCGAGGCTTCCCGAAAAACGTGGTACGTCCCCGTTTGAAAACGTGGTGCGTCCCTGTTTTTCTTGTTTTGGTTCGAAACGTCGCCGCGAGGCGACAGATTTCGCGTAAATTCGTTCGCAACCCCTTGCGCGGCAAGGATTTTTTGCGGGTTACTCGCGCGCAGCGTGCTATGATGACCGACTCGCTTTCCACGCGCCGGACTTGATCTCAGACCCCGAACTGTCGACAGCCCCGCCGCCTGCCTCCGCTCGCAGGCGACTGGGCGAGATCCTGGTCGAGCGCGGCAAGCTCGACCAGGCGAACCTCGATCGCGCGCTGCGGCTGCAGGGCGAGAGCGGCGAGAAGATCGGCGCGTTGCTGGTGACGCTGGGCCTTTGCGCCCAGCGCGACGTCACCGAAGCGCTCGCGACGCAGCTCGGGCTGCCGCTGGTCGAGCCCGGGGGCTACCCGGAATTCCCGATCCTCGAGGAGAGCGTCTCGGCGCGCTTCCTGCGCGAAGCGCACGCGCTCCCGTTGCGCGAAGACGAGGCGGAGGTCGCACTGGCGATGGCCGATCCCACCGACGCCTACACGATCGGCGCATTCGAGATGGTCACCGGCCGCAGCGTGCGTCCGATGGTCGCGATTCCGACCGAGCTCGATGCGGCGCTCGAACGCCTCTACGGCGCCGGCAAGTCGGCGGTCGGCCAGCTGATCGGCGACGTCGAGACGCGTCCCGACGAGCTCTCGTTCAGCGCCGACGTCCAGCAGTTGAAGGATCTCGCGTCCGAGGCCCCGGTCATTCGCCTCGTTTCGCTGCTGATCACCAATGCGCTGGAGACGCGCGCCTCGGACATCCACGTCGAGCCGTTCGAGAACCGGCTGATCGTCCGCTACCGCATCGACGGTGTGCTGCACGAGGTCGAGTCGCCGCCGAAGCGCCTGTCGGCGGCGGTGATCTCGCGGATCAAGATCATGGCGAACCTCGACATCGCCGAGCGCAGGCTGCCGCAGGACGGGCGCATCCGGCTGCGCGTGCAGGGCAAGGAGATCGACCTGCGCGTCTCCACAGTGCCGACGATGCACGGCGAGTCGGTCGTGATGCGGATCCTCGACAAGGGCGGCGTCGCGCTCGATTTCCACCGGCTCGGCTTCGAGGAAGACACGCTGAAGGCGTTCCTCGACGCGCTGATGCAGCCCCACGGCGTGCTGCTGGTCACCGGGCCGACCGGCTCGGGCAAGACGACGACGCTGTACACGGCGCTGGACCGGCTGAACCAGCCCGACGTCAAGATCCTGACCGTCGAGGATCCGGTCGAATACCAGATGGCGGGCATCAACCAGATCCAGGTCAAGCCGCAGATCGACCTCACGTTCGCGAACGCGCTGCGCTCGATCGTGCGCCAGGATCCCGACGTGATCATGATCGGCGAGATCCGCGACCTCGAGACCGCGCAGATCGCCGTGCAATCCGCGCTGACCGGCCACCTGGTGCTGTCGACCGTGCACACGAACGATGCGCCGTCGACGGTCAACCGCCTGCTCGACATGGGGGTCGAGGACTACCTGCTGACGTCGACCGTCGTTGGCATCCTCGCCCAGCGCCTGGTGCGCACGCTGTGCCCGCAGTGCAAGGAGAGCTACGTCGCGCTGCCCGAGCTCGTCCTGCAGATGAACCTGCGGCGCTATTCGAGCGAGCGCGAGATCACGCTGTGGCATGCCAGAGGCTGCAGCCATTGCGCGAACACCGGCTACATGGGGCGCATCAGCATCCTGGAGATGATGCCGATGACCGACGCGCTGCGCAGCCTGGTCATGAAGCATGCGTCCGCGAACGACCTGCGCGCCGAGGCGATTCGCGAGGGCATGGTGCCGATGTACGAGGACGGGCTGCGCAAGGCGCTCAAGGGCGTCACGACGTTCGAGGAAGTGTTGCGCGCGACGCGGGAAGATTAGGCCCGGCCCCGGCCCCGATGCCCCTGTTCAGCTACCGCGCCGTCAGCGCATCCGGCAGCGTCTCGAGCGGCGAGCTCGAGGCGGCGAACGAGTCGGAGATCGTCGACCGCCTGCGCGACCAGGGCCTGATGCCGATGCAGATCGCGCAGGCGCTCGGCACCGCGCCGACCCCGGGCGTGCGCGGCAAGGCCGTCGCCGGGGCGCGCTGGTTCCAGCCGCGCCGCGTGACGCGCGACCACGTGCTCTCGATCACGCGCGAACTGGCGACGCTGCTGCGCGCCGGGCTGCCGCTCGACCGCGCGCTGGAGCTCCTGATCAGCCTCGCGCCGACCCTGCCGGTCGCGGTGATGCTGCAGGGCATCCGCGACGAGGTGCGCGGCGGCAAGGCGCTGTCGCAGGCGCTCGATGCGCGACGCGACATCTTCTCGCGCTTCTACGTGAACATCGTGCGCGCGGGGGAGGCGGGCGGCGCGCTCGGCACGGTGCTGCAGCGGCTGGCCGAGACGATGGATCGCAACAAGGAGCTGCGCGAGTCGGTGCGCTCGGCGCTGATCTATCCGACGATCCTCGTGGGCGTGGCCGTGATGTCGGTGATGATCCTGCTCGTGTTCGTCGTCCCCCAGTTCCAGTCGACGTTCGCGCAGGCGGGCAAGGCGCTGCCGATCCCGACGCAGGTAGTGATCGTCGCGGGAACGTTCCTGCAGCACTGGTGGTGGGCGCTGATTCCCGCGATCGCACTGCTCGTCGTCTGGTTCCGCCGCCGCGGCCGCATTCCTGAGGTACGGCGCTCGCGCGACGCGAAGCTCTTGCGCATGCCGCTCGTCGGCGACCTCCTCACCAAGCTCGAGGTGGCGCGCTTTGCGCGCACGCTGTCGACGCTGATCGGCAATGGCGTGACGCTCCTCGGCGCGCTCGCGATCGTCAAGGAAACGATGGGCAACCTGGTGCTGTCGAACGCGCTCGACGGGGTGATCGCGAAGCTGCGCGAAGGCAAGGGCTTCGGGCGTCCACTTGCCGACACCGGCCTCTATCCGCGCCTCGCCACGCAGATGATCCTGGTCGGCGAGGAGAGCGGGCGCCTCGAAGAGATGCTGACGCGCGTCGCCGACGTCTACGACCGCGAAGTCGCCGTCGGCACCAAGCGCTTTCTCGCCGTGCTCGAGCCGGTGCTGATCCTCGGCCTCGCCGTGCTGGTCGGCGGCATCGTGTTCTCGGTGCTGCTCGGCGTCATGGGCATGAACGAACTCGCGGTCTGATTTCTGTCTAATCACGCTCGGCCGCGCGCGGCGATGGCGCGCCCTGCGCAATATCGAAAGGCGAATACGATGACATTGCGTCCACGCGCGACGACGCCGGTCCCGGCCAGGCGCTCCCTTCGCGAACGCGGGATGACGCTGATCGAGATCCTGGTCGTGCTCACGCTGATCGGCGTCGTGCTCGGCCTCGTCGGCAGCAATTACCTCGGAAAAAGCGAGCAGGTGAAAGCCAAGGCGACGAAGATCGAGATCGAGCAGATCGGCCAGGCGCTCGACCTCTTCAAGCTCGAGATCGGCCGCTATCCGACATCGCAGGAGGGATTGCAGGCGCTGGTGACCGCGCCTGCCGGTGTTTCCAACTGGGCCGGCCCGTACTGGAAGAAAAACACGGTTCCCAGGGATCCCTGGGGCCACGACTTCGTCTATCAGTCGCCCGGCACCCACGGCGATTACGATCTCATGTCCTACGGCGCCGACGGCAAGGAAGGCGGCGATGGCGTGAACAAGGACATCACCAGTTGGGACGCAAACAGCCAGTAGGCGCACGAGTTTGCGGTCGCCGCGCGTACGCGCCGATGCGCGCGCGCGCCCGGTGTCACGTGCACGCCCGGATTCACGTGCGCGCCCGGATGCGCGTGCGCGTCCCGATACGGGCGCGCGGAT
>JAGXBK010000107.1 GCA_018971195.1 Betaproteobacteria bacterium | reverse complement strand
GGTGGATCTTCCGGTCGGCCCGAAGGTCACCCGTTTCCAGAACGCGCTGCCGCTGCTCGGCGTCGCCGGGGTCGTCGCGTGGCTCGCGTTCACGCCGTTTCGAGCCGATGTCGCGCCGATGACGCTCGACCGCGCCGCCGCGATCGCCGCTGCGGACGCCGCGCTTGGGGCACGCGGGGTGGCCCTGGGCCCGCAATGGCGGCGCTTCGCCGTCGTGAGACTCGCCAGCGAGGTCCCGCAGCAATGGCAGGCGCACAAGTTCGTGTGGCGGGAAGTCGGCGAACGCGCATATCGGGCGCTGGTCGGAGGTCCGCTTGCGCCCCCGGTGTGGGAGGTTCGCTACGCGAGCTTCGGTGGCGACGTCGTCGAGCGCGCCGAGGAGTGGTGCGTCACCGTCGCCGGCGATCGCAGCATCCGCACGATCATCCATGCGCTGCCCGAGGGCCGGCCGGGTGCGAATCTGCCGAGGCAGGCAGCGCTCGACTTCGCGACGCGTGAGCTGAAGGCGCGGTTCGGGGTCGACGCTGCCGCCCTGCAGCTCGTCGCCGCCGACGAGCAGCAGCGCCCGGCGCGCACCGACTGGTCGTTCGTTTTCGGCGATCCCCGCGTAGACGTCGGCAAGGGAGGCGAGGCGCGCTACACGGTCGCCATCGGGGGCGATCAGGTGACGGCCGCCGGCCGCTTCGTGCACATTCCCGAGACCTGGTTGCGCGCCGAGCGCGAGCGCGACGACCGGCTGCAGATCCTGGCGCTTGCCGGGTTCGCAGTCTTCCTGGCCGCGGGACTGGCAGCGCTGATCGTCGGAATCCGCAGCTGGGTGCGACATCGCGTCGACACGCGCGCACTGCGCGCGGTCCTCGGCGCGAGCTTCGCGCTGGTGGTGCTGGGCACATTGAACGGATGGCCGGTGGTCGCAATGCAATTGAGCACCACCGATCCGGTCGCTTCACAGCTGGCGATCAAGCTGCTCGCCAGCGTCGCCTCGGCAGCGGCCGTCGCGTTGCTCGCCGGACTGTGCGCAGGCGTCGGGGCATACGGCGCCTGCGCGCAGCCTGCGCGCCTGCGCATCGGCCGCTGGCCTGCGACGTTGGCGGCGGTCTGCGCCGGCGCCTGCGTCGTCGGACTGCAATCGGCGTTGAACGCGCTCGGGACCCGGGATGCGCCGCTGTGGCCCGCCGCGACCTGGGCGTCGCTCTATTCGCCCTGGGCAGGCGCCCTGCTCTCGGGTCTCGATTTCGTCATGCTTGCCAGCGCCGAGCTGTTCGTCGTGTACGCGGTTTCGTTGCTGACGCGGTCGTTCACGCGGCGCATCTGGCTCGCGGTCGCCGTCGTCGTCGTCCTCGAGTGCGCGACGGCCCTCGCGCAGGGGCGCGCCGATCCGGTGGCTGCGCTGGTCAGCGGCCTCGTCGCCGGCGCAGTCGCGTCGGCGGTGTTGCTGCTGCTGCTGCGCTACGACCTCAGGATGGTGCCCGCGTTCGCGGCAACGGTCGCCTTGCTGCACGCTGCGACCACGGCGGCGCAGTCCGGATCGCTCGGACTGTTCGCGGTCCGCGCGATCGCAACGATCGCCGTCGCATCGGCGATGACGCGCTACCTTCGGCAAGGAGCCCCGCGCCCGGGTCCGCCGACCGCGCCGTGACGGGCGCGTCGCGGCGGTCGTGAAGTGACGGCTGCGATCGCAACGCTGCGCGCATCGTTGCCGCGGACGATGGCCCGCGACGAACCGCGACTCCTGGCGCGGATCGAGCGCGCCGAGCGCATGCGCGTAGACGCGGGCGCATGGGCGAAGATCGCCGCCGATGTCGAGCGCTCGGTGGCCCTGCGTGCCGCGCGTGCATCGCGCAAGCCACGGATCGCGTATCCGCCCGAGCTGCCGGTCGCGCAGCGCGCCGCCGAGATCGCCGCGGCGGTCCGCGAGCACCAGGTGATCGTCGTGTCGGGCGAGACGGGCTCGGGCAAGACGACGCAGTTGCCCAAGATCTGCCTCGCGATCGGGCGCGGCGAGCGAGGCCAGATCGCGCACACGCAGCCGCGGCGCATCGCGGCGCGCTCGGTCGCGGCGCGCATCGCCCAGGAGCTCGGAACCGCGCTGGGCGAGGCGGTTGGCTACAAGGTCCGTTTCACCGACCGCACGCGGCCGGAGGCCTACGTCAAGCTGATGACCGACGGCATCCTGCTCGCGGAAACGCAGGGCGATCGCGAGCTGCTGCGCTACGACACGATCATCGTCGACGAGGCCCACGAGCGCAGCCTCAACATCGACTTCCTGCTCGGGTACCTGCGGCAACTCCTTCCCCGTCGGCCGGACCTCAAAGTGATCATCACGTCGGCGACCATCGACGCTGCGCGCTTCGCCCAGCACTTCGGAGGTCCGAACGGTCCGGCGCCCGTGATCGCGGTGTCCGGGCGAACCTATCCGATCGCGATTCGCTATCGGCCGCTGCGCACGGCCGGCGAGGAGGTCGACGACGAGGAGGAGCTGGAGGAGGCGGTGGCGACTGCGGCGGAAGACCTGTGGCGCGAAGGGCCCGGCGACATCCTGGTGTTCCTGCCCGGAGAGCGCGAGATCCGCGAGACCGGCGACCTGCTCCAGCGCTCGCTGGCGCGGCGGCCTTACGCGTCCGCGGTCGAGATCCTGCCGCTGTACGCGCGATTGACGGTCGAAGCGCAGCAGCGGGTGTTCGGACCTTCGCGGGGCCGGCGGATCGTGCTCGCGACCAACGTCGCCGAGACCTCGCTGACGGTTCCGGGCATCCGCTGCGTGATCGACGCGGGGCTTGCCCGGATCAAGCGCTATTCGCTGCGCAACAAGACGACGCTGCTGCAGATCGAGAAGATATCGCAGGCGTCGGCCAACCAGCGCGCCGGGCGCTGCGGCCGTGTCAGGGACGGCATCTGCGTGCGGCTCTATGCCGAGGACGATTTCGCGGCGCGGCCTGCGCACACCGATCCCGAGATCCTGCGCAGTTCCCTCGCGGCGGTGATCCTGCGCATGGCCGCGCTGTCGCTGGGCGACATCGCGGCGTTTCCGTTCGTCGACCCTCCGTCGCCGCGCGCGATCGCCGACGGCTACCAGCTCCTGCAGGAGCTCGACGCGCTGGACGCAGAACGGCGGCTGACCGCCAAGGGGCGGGAGCTCGCGAAGCTGCCGCTCGATCCGCGCATCGGGCGCATCGTCCTCGCGGCGCGCGACAACGGCTGCCTGGCCGAAGCGCTGGTGATCGCGAGCGCCCTTGCCGTCCCGGATCCGCGCGAGCGACCGCTGGAGCGCGCGCAGGCCGCCGACCAGGCGCATCTGCAGTTCCGCGACCCACGCTCGGATTTCCTGTCGCTGATCGCACTGTGGGAGTTCTTCGACAGCCGCGAGCAGAAGTCGCTGTCGCACCGCAAGCGGGTGCAGGAATGCCGCGCACGCTTCGTGTCGTTCCTGCGCCTGACCGAGTGGCGGGACGTGCACGCGCAACTGTGCGCGGCGCTGTCCGAAGCGGGCTGGACCTTCGATGCCGCGCTGCCGGCGACGCAGGATGCCGCGCGCTACGAGGCGATCCACCGGTCGCTGCTCGCCGGGCTGCTCGGCAACATCGGGACGAAGGCCACGGCACCGGGCGCCGGGCCCGGGCAGTTCGACGGCGCGCGTGGACTGACCTTCTTCCTGCACCCGGGCTCGGGCCTCGCGAAGAAGGCGCCGAAATGGGTGCTCGCCGCCGAGCTGACCGAGACGACGCGCCTGTACGCGCGCTGCGCCGGGCGCATCGAGCCCGAATGGATCGAGGCGGTCGCGGGCAGTCGCGTCGAGCGCGAGTATTTCGAGGCGCACTGGGACCGCGTGCGCGGCGAAGTCGTCGCCAGCGTGCGCGTGAAGCTCTATGGCCTCACCCTCGTTGCGCGGCGGCCGGTCTCGTACGGCCCGATCGCAGCGGTCGAGGCGCGCGACGTGTTCATCCGCGAGGCGCTGGTCGACGGCGAGCTGGGCGTCGACGCGCCGTTCCTCGCGCACAACCGGAAGCTCGTCGCCGACGTGTCCGAGCTCGAGCACAAGGCGCGTCGGCAGGACGTGCTGGTCGACGAGGACGCGCTGGCAGCGCTCTACGCCACGCGCATCCCCGATGGCATCCACACGCGCGCGGGTTTCGAGGCCTGGTGCAGAAAGATCGAGGCGCGCGAGCCCGGACGGCTGCGCTTTTCGCGCGACGAGCTGATGCGCCATGCAGCCACCCAGGTCACCGAGGAGCTGTTTCCGCGTGCGCTGCGCGTCGGCGGCGAGGAGTTGCCGCTGGAATACCGCTACGCCCCCGGCCACCCGCTCGATGGATTGACCGTCAAGCTGCCGCTCGCGCGCCTCAACCAGATCCCTGACGCGACGCTCGACTGGCTCGTTCCTGGAATGATTCGCGACAAGGTGGCCCATTACCTGAAATCGCTACCCAAGGCCTGGCGCAACCGGCTGATCCCCCTTCCGGAGACCATCACCGACTTTCTCGCGCAGGAGCCCGATCATGATCGGCGGCTCGTCGACGCACTGCGCGATTTCCTGCGGGGCCGGCTGGGAGATGCCCCGCCATCGGAGGCCTTCGACGGCGCCGGACTGCCGACGTACCTGCGGATGAACGTCCAGGTGGTCGACGCCTCGGGCCGCGAGCTCGGCGCCCACCGCGACTTTGCCGCATTGAAGTCGCGGCTCGCCGAGGCGGCGCGGCTATCATTCTCGGCCGAGCAGCCGCGGTTCGAGCGGAAGGGCTTGACTCGCTGGGATTTCGGCGAGCTGCCCGAGACGCTGGCGCTCGAGCGCGGCGGCCAGACGATCACCGGCTATCCGGCACTGCAGGACGACGGCGAGGGTGTCGCGCTGACGCTGCTCGACACGCGCGATGCCGCCGAAGCGGCTTCGCGCCACGGCGTGGTGCGTCTGATCGGATTCGAGCTCGCCGATGCGCTCCGGCAGCGGGTCAAGGCTGCGCCGGACTGGACGACGACAGCGATGCAGCTGCGCGCCGCGATTGCGCCCGAGCGCCTGCAGGAAGACCTGCGCGACGCGATCGCCGACCGCGCGTTCCTCGGTGACGACCCGCTGCCGCGGGATGCGGTGGCCTACGCCGCCCAGGTCAAGCGCGCCCGGGCGCGCCTGCCCGCGGTTGCCGACGGCGCGTGGCGTCTGCTCGCGGCCATCGCCGCCGAATACCATGCATTGTCACAGCGGATCGTCGCCCTGCCGGCGTCTCGGCGGGCACTAACCGCGGAGGTGTCGGCTCAGCGCGATGCGCTGGTCTACCCCGGCTTCATCGGCGCGACGCCCTGGGCGCAGCTCCACCACCTGCCGCGCTACCTGCAGGCCATTTCGCGCAGGATCGCCCGCTACCCGGAGCATCCCGACCGCGACGCCCGCCAGGCGGCCCAGGTGGCGACGTGGTGGGCGCGCTACCGCGAGCGCGCCGATCGCGAGCAGCGGACCGGCCGCGCGTCGCCGGCACTCGACGCGTTCCGCTGGATGCTCGAGGAACTGCGGGTGTCGCTGTTCGCGCAGGAGCTACGCACGCCGACCCCTGTCTCATTCAAGCGAATCGAGCGCGCATGGGCGGAGATTTCCCGCTGAAACACCGCCTGCCGCATTGGCATGCCGTGGGGCGTCATGCTAGAGTGCTTCTGCTAAAAAAGGCCCTAACACCTTGAACGCGCTGGGTCAAACGCCATCCTGAGGCCATCCTCGACGCGACCGTGGCACCCGTGAACGTGACCTCCAGCGCCGCGCCTGCCCGCCGTCCCATTCCCCGGGAGCTGGCGAAGATCCTCGCCGATTGCCGCGATCTTGCCGTGCATCGGTTGCTGTTGTCGTTCGCGGGCCTGCAGGACCGCATCTGCGACATGCTGTTGGAGCGCGCCGGCAAGACCGACGTTCGCGACGAGCAGCAACTCTACCTGGAGGCGCGGCAAACCCTGAAGGCCGATCGCGCGGAGCTGATGGCCGCGTTCGAGAAGCGACTTCGCGCCGACTTCGAGGCGCGGGTGTCGGCCAAGCCGGATCAGAAGACCGATTTCTCCAAGGTCGATGCGACCAAGCTCGCGCTGGTCGACACGAGTACTCTCGATCATTCGGTGGTCACCGGCAACATCGTGCGCGTGGTCGAGAACCTGTGTCACGAAGACCTGATCACGCTGAATCGGGGCATCGGTCATCTGCTGGGGCGTCCCGAGCTCGAGTCCGAGGACAACCCGCTCGGCCCCGCGATGGTGATCGGCGCGTTCGCCGCGGCGCTCGACGGATTGAAGGCCGAGCGCAGGATCAAGTTCGTGATCCTGAAGGAGCTGAACCAGGCGCCGCTCGCCGAAATCGGCGCCATCTACGCCGACGTCAACCGGCATCTTGCCAACCTGCGCGTCGTTCCTGCGGGCGCGGTGCGCCGGCCCGGCCACCGAACTGCGGCCAAGCCGCCCGGTGCGGCGAAGAAGCCGGATTCGCAGCCGCCTGTCGCCGAGACGGACATCATGGCGATGTTCCGCCAGCTCGCTTCGCGCGGCGGCTTCCCGTTGGCCGGGCATCCTGCGCCGCCCACCGGCACCCAGACCCTCGCGCCCCTGGCACCGACGCCGTCGGGCTACGTGCCGGGCGCGCCGATCATGGCCACACACAGCCTGCACGAGGGGCTGACGCGGCTGCAGGCCGGGCAGACCGGATTCGACGTCGAGGGCGCCCAGGTCGCCTTTGCGGGCATCCCCGAGGGGATGCACAACGTCCTGCGCGACCTGCAGGATTCGGCGCTCGGGCAGCGCGTCAACCAGCTCGAGGCGATGACCATCGAGATGGTCGCGATGCTGTTCGACTTCATATTCGAGACGCGCGATCTCCCCGACGGCATCAAGGCGCTGCTCGCGCGCCTGCAGATACCCGTGCTGAAGGTCGCGATGCTGGACGGGGCGTTCTTCGCCAGGAAGTCCCATCCGTCACGCCTGCTCGTCAATGCGCTCGCCGCGGCGGGGCTCGGCTGGGCGCCCGAGATGGGGCAGGACGATCCGCTGTACCGAACGATCGACCGGATCGTTCATCGGATCATCGACGGATTCGCCGACGACCTCGCGATCTTCGATCAGCTGCGCGTCGAGCTCGAGACCTTCCTCGCGTCCGAGGAGCAGGTGGCCGAGGAGAATTTCGCGCCCAGCGTCGAGGAAATCAACCAGAGCGACCGCAAGGACCTCGCCACGGCGATCGCAAAATCCGAGGTCGAGCGTCGCGTCGAAAGCTACCCGATACCCCAGTTCCTCGCCCAGTTCCTGCGCGGGAACCTGCAGCGCTCCCTCGAAACCATCTATCTGCGCGACGGCGAGGAGAGCGAGGCCTGGACGTCGGCGGTGAGCACGCTCGAGGACCTCGTCTGGAGCGTGCAACCCAAGAAGTCGGCCGGGGACCGCAAGCACCTCGTCGCGCTCCTGCCGTCGCTGCTGAAGCGCCTCGGCGCCGCCGTTCCCGCGGCGCAATGGGCGGCCGGGGAGCGCGAGTCGTTCATGGGGCACCTGGTCGAAGCCCACGCGGCTGCGGTGAAGCCAGCGCTTGCCGCCGCGTCCTCGCCGATGGCCGCGGTCGCCGAAGCAGCGCGCGCGGAGGCCGAGGCCGCGAAAGCCTCCGGAGACACCGCGGCGGCGGCCCGCGCCGAAGCACTGGCGGATGCGATGGCGCCCGCGCAACCGGCCGCGTCCGGCGCCGAATCCGCGGTGCTCGAGGACGAGTACCTCGAAATCGCGAGCAGCCTGGAACGGGGCCAGTGGGTCGAGTTCGAGGACGAGGATGCGCAACTCTCGTTCGCCAAGCTCGCATGGGTCAGCCCGCTGCGCGGCACCTACCTGTTCACCAACCGCCAGGGGCAGAAAGCCCTGTCGATGACGGCCGAGGACCTCGCGGAGCAGTTCCGCATCAATCGCGCGCGCCTGGTCGAGGCCGAGCCGCTGATCGACCGTGCGTTCACGAGCGTGCTGAGCGAGTTCAGCGGCCGTTTCGAGCTCGAGGCGGCCGCCGTCTAGGCGTTCGTTGCCCGATCGGTCACGCCGCGAGCGCGCGCACGCACTGCGCGACGAGATCGGGGCCGCGATAGATCAGTCCCGTGTAGAGCTGCACCAGTGACGCCCCCGCCGCGATCTTCTCGCGCGCATCGTCGGCGCAAAGGATGCCCCCGACGCCGATGATCGGGAGCGCGCCGCCGAGCTCCGCCGCGAGAATCCGCAGCACCGCGGTCGAGCGCTCGCGCAGTGGCGCACCCGACAGACCGCCGGCCTCGTCGGCATTCGGCAGTCCGGCGACGCCTTCGCGCGCAAGCGTCGTGTTCGTCGCGATCACGGCGTCGATCCGGTATCCGACCAGCAGCCGCGCGATCCCGCGCAGCGCATCGTCCTCGAGGTCGGGCGCGATCTTCACCGCCAGCGGCACGCGGCGCCCACGCGCGTGCGCGAGCCGGTCGCGCTCGCCGACGATGCGCTCGAGCAGCGCCGGTAGCGCACCCTCGGACTGGAGCTCGCGCAGGCCCGCGGTGTTCGGCGACGAGATGTTGACCGTCACATAGCTTGCGCAATCGTAGACAGCCTGCAGGCAGGTGACGTAATCGTCGGCGGCTCGCTCGTTCGGCGTGTCGAAATTCCTGCCGATGTTGACGCCCAGCACGCCCCGGTAGCCGGAGCGCGCGACGTTGGCGACGAAGCGCTCGACGCCGAGGCTGTTGAATCCCAGCCGGTTGATCAGGCCCTGCGCCGCGACGATCCTGAACATCCGCGGGCGCGGATTCCCCGGCTGCGGCCGCGGGGTCACCGTTCCCGCTTCCAGGAAACCGAAACCCAGCGTCGCCAGCCCCGCGAGGTGCTCGGCATTCTTGTCGAGGCCGGCCGCCAGTCCGACCCGGTTGGGAAAGCGGATGCCCATTACCTCGACCGGAGAGGGGGCGAGGCGCGGTGCGGCCAGCCGCGCGATGCCGGTCTTTGTCGCGGCGTCGAGGCCCGCGAACGCGATCTCGTGCGCGAGCTCAGGGTCGGCCGCGAACA
>JAGXBK010000278.1 GCA_018971195.1 Betaproteobacteria bacterium | reverse complement strand
GTTGCGCCAGCATGGTCACGGGCGCGAACCGGGTCGCAGCCTCTGCGGAGTCCCGCCCGGCGGCAGCGATCGCATTGGCACCGTTGTTGGCAAGCAACAGCGTGTATCCGTCGGGTGGGGAGCCGGCGACGTAGTCGACGGCGATTCGTCCTGCTGCTCCAGGACGGGCCTCGATGACGATGGGTTGACCCAGGGCGTCGCCGAGTCGCGCGCCGATGAGCCGGGCGAGCAGGTCGCTGGTGCCGCCGATCGTCGACGGCAGGATCAGGCGGACCGGGCGGTTGGGATACGCGCCTCCTTCAGTCGCTCGTGCCGCGCGCACGACCCACGGCGCGGTCGCGATGGCGCCAAGCAGCAGCCGGCGCTGCCGGACACGCAGTGGACAGGGAGGCGGGGCCGGGGAGCCACGCTGCGCGGCCCCGTTCACCGCCTGATTGCGCGCAGCGCGGACGGCGAGGGCAGCACCTCGATCGCGCGCTCGAGGGTCGCGATCAGTGCAGCGTGCTCCTGGCTTTGCGCGGGCGCGCTTCCGTAGCGCAGTGCCGCGAATGACTCCCCGATGGCGCGGAAGGCGATGTCGAATTGCGGCCAGCGTCGTGCGGCACGTTGCGCATAGGCGATCGGGCCCTCCCATGCCGGGCGTGGCAAGCCGGCGCGCGCAAGCCGCCGGCAGAGATCGTTCCAGAGCACCACCGCGCGCCCGCCGCGCCTGCGCCGCGCGGTGATCCACCCGAGGACTGCGCCGGCCCAGGCCAGCACCGCGAGCAGCACGGCTGCGACGATCTGCCAGGGCGCGTAGGCGTCGAGCTTCCAGTCGCGCCACAGCGAGCGCTGCCGGTCGCGGTTGAACTCGATGACATTGCGCCGCCACTGGTAGTTGATGGCGTCGATCGCCAGCTGCACGCTCTTGACCCACCCACCGTCGGCCCGCGCGAGCAGCGGCACCGGATCGCCGGCCGGAACGGCGCTCGCGAGACCCCGCTCGATCCGCGACGGCGCGACGGCCGCGGTCGGATCGAAGCGTTGCCATTGGCCGTCGACGACGGCTTCCGCCCATGCGTGCGCATCCGACTGGCGCACGATCATGTAGCCGCCGCGCGGATTGATGTCGCCACCCTGGTAGCCGGTGACCACGCGCGCGGGGATGCCCGCGGCGCGCAGCAGGACGACGAACGCGCTCGCGAAGTGCTCGCAGAACCCGCGGCGCGTATCGAACAGGAAGGCGTCGACCGGGTGGTCGGCGAGCAGCGGCGGCGACAGCGTGTAGCGGAATCCCTCGTCGCGGAACCACTGCAGCACGGCAGCGATGTAGGCGCGGTCGTCGGGATAGCGACTGCGCAGCGCCCGGGCGAACTCGACGCTGCGCGGATTGCCCGGCGGAGGCCTGGAGTCGATCACGATGTCGCTGCGCGAGGCGACCGGAAAGCGATCGCGCAGGATCGACTGCTGCGTGTAGCGCAGCGCTTGCGTGACGGGGAGGCGGGTCACCAGTTGCTCGTCGCTCGAGAGGCCCGCGAGACCACCCGAGCCCGCGCGCATCGCCGGGTCCGCCTCGATCCGCGGCAGCGCCGAGGGAACGTCCAGCGCGAACAGCCAGTGATGGTCGTCGGGCTCGAGGGTCACCGAATAGGTCACGCGCATTCCGTCCCCGCTCGCGAGCTGCCCGCCCGCGCGCGGCGGAAGCGCACGCCAATCGCGGCCGTTGAACAGCGACAGCACCGGTCCGCGCCAGTAGCGCAGCGCGCGGGGCGGGGGC
>JAGXBK010000277.1 GCA_018971195.1 Betaproteobacteria bacterium | reverse complement strand
CGCGCTGCCTCGCGCGCTGCCGCCGCCGGCGAGCGTGGCGGCGAGATCGGCGAGGGCCAGCGTCGTGCCGTCGCAGACATAGGACGCGGTTAGCGCGGTGACCGGAAGGCGCCCGCTGTCGATCGGGCCCGCAGCGTCGTTTCGGAGATCGAGGGTGCCGGCGATGCCGGCAGCCTGCGCGCGTGCGTCGAGGCGCAGATGCGCCCGGGTATGCGGCAGCGCGGGGTCGAACTCCGCTAGGTCGACGCCGCCGAGCTCGGCATGCGCCCGGCTGAACGCTGCCTGCGCAAACGGCGTGGCCGTCGTGTCCGCCGTCAATTGCGCGCCGCGCAGGGTCCCCGTCGCAGCGACGTTCAACTCGGGCAGCGTTCCCGAAAGCGTGACGGCGAGTCGCGCGCCGCCGAGTGCGCCCGCGCCCGTCATGGCGAGTTGTCCGTTCACCGCGAGGGGCGCGCGCGCGGCGACGCTGACGTTGCCGGCGATGGTTCCCTGGTCGGCGATGAAGCGGAGGTCGTGGATGCGATGCCGGGTGCCGTCGCCGTCGTAGCCGAACTCGAGCCCCGAAACCTGCCCGGCGCGCGGCCCCGCACGCCAGTCGATTCGCGCGATGTCGAGGCGTTCGATCGATAGGGCGATCGGGAGCGCCAGGTTGGTTGGAGGCGCCGTGGCCGCCGCAGACGGCTTGATCGAGATGTCGACGTGCTGAGCGCCCAGGCCACGGATCGACAGCCGCGACGACCACAGCGCGCCCGGATTCCAGTCGACCGCGACGTCGTCGGCGATCACCGTCGCATCGGTGCCATGCCAGGTGATGCGGCGAAAGCGCATCGTCCCCGCGATCGATCCGCTGGGCTGCTCGACGCTGATGCGTCCGCCGCTTTGCGCGACGATGCGGGCGACGATGAACGGCAGTCCCTGCTCGGAGAGCACCCAGGCGACGAGCGCCGCGAGAGCGACGGCGACGAGCGCGATCGCCGCGAGCGCGATTTTCCATGCGCGCTGCCTGCGCCGCGGCGCAGGCGCTTGCGATTCGGTTGTCGCCACGTCGGCCATCGATCAGAACGAGAGCCCGACCGAAAAGTGCAGGCGCACCTGGCGTGACTGCTCGCCGTAGGCTACGTCGAGGCGCAGCGGGCCGATCGGCGTGCGCACGCGTGCGCCGATGCCGTAGCCGACGGCCGCGCGGAAATCCGCCATGCGGTCGAACGCGTTGCCGGCATCGACGAAGGTCGCGATGCCGAGGGTGTCGTTGAGCCAGCGCGTGGCTTCGACGCTCGCCACGCCGTAATAGCGGCCGGGCACGATCGCGTCGCCTTGCTTCACGCCCAGGCTTTCGAACGCGTAGCCGCGCACCGTCGTGTCGCCGCCGGTGCGAAACAGCAGCGTCGATGGAATGCCGTCGCGGCTCGCAGCGAGCACTGCACCCGCTTCCGCGCGCATCGACAGCGACCACTGGCGGTCGAGCGGCCACCAGAGCGCGAAATGCCCGATCGCGCGCTCGAAGCCGCGCGTCGACGCACCCGGAACGCCGGCGCCGAGCTGCAGCAGCGCGTTGTAGCCCTGCGTCGGCGCGGCAAGATCGTCGACGCGTCGCCAGGCGCGCTCGACGTCGACGTAGAGCGCGTGCGAGGAAATCGCCTGCGCGCCGAGAGGCTCCTGTCGGTCGAGGTAGAGCGCCGCCCCGTACTGCCACTGGTTGCGCTCGTCGAGCGAGCTCATCCGCGCACCGACGGCGCCGGTCTGGGTGATCAGTCCGGCGATGTCGGT
>JAGXBK010000106.1 GCA_018971195.1 Betaproteobacteria bacterium | reverse complement strand
CCTTGAAGCGTCGACCACCTGACCGCGCCGACCCTCGGCAGCGAGGGCGTCGTCGGGGACATCCTGCAGATGGGCTATCGCGCCACCGCCAGGGCGCTCTTCGTCGTGCTTGCGCTGGCAGTCGCGCGCAGTGGGGCGGCCTCGGACGTCGCGGTCGACGTCGAGCGACATGCCGGCAGCGTCGTCGTCGACGCGAGCGTGATCGTCGACGCCGACGCCACGACGGCGTGGCGCGTCCTGACCGATTATGGCCGCTACCCTGAATTCGTGCCGGGGCTGCGCGCGAGCCGCGTGATCGCGCGCGAAGGCGCCCGCGTCACCGTCGAGCAGACGGGTCTCGCCCCCTGGTGGCTGCTCCGAGTGCCGATTGCCGTCACCTACGAGATCGTCGAGTCGCCGCCGGCGAGCCTGCGCTCGCGCGCGGACATACCGGGCACCGGGGTGCTCCGCAGCACCTACACACTGACACCTGCAGGCAGCGCCTTGCGCCTCCGCTACACCGGCTCGCTCACGATCGCGCCCGGGTTTCTCGGACCGCTGCGCGAGGTTGCCGTCGAGCAGGCGATCACCGGGCATATGCGCGCGCTCGCCGGCGAGATGGAGCGACAGGCGCGCAACCATAAGTCCAACGGGATGGAGCGACAGGCGCCGAACCATCGGTCCAGAATGGCGGATGGGGCGCCAGCGGGCGAGCCGGTGAGGCATCGATGACGACGCGATCGCGGACCGGGCGAGCTGCGGACGGCGTAACCCATGTCGTCGTCTGGCTGATCGCGCTCGCGCTGCTCGTTGCCTGCGCGCAGCAGCCTGCGCTGCCACCGCAAGCCTTGCCGCCTGCGCTGCCCATCCCAGGTGCCGCGGGCACCGAGGTCCCGCCTCCCTCGTTCCCCCTGGCTTTCTACCGGGATACGGCAAGACGCGGCGAGCCCGTTTTCGAGGTCGATCCTGCGCGATCGCTGGTCGTCGTCGAGGTTCGGCGTGCCGGGTCGCTTGCGCGTCTGGGCCACGATCACGTGGTTGCGAGCCACGATCTGCGCGGCTACGTCGCGCCCGACGCGGGACGAGCCGATCTCTACGTCAGCCTCGACCGGCTGACCGTCGACGAGCCGTCGCTGCGTGCGCAGGCCGGACTCGACACCCAACCTTCCGCAGAGGACATCGCCGGAACGCGGCGCAACATGCTGGAGTACGTGCTGCATGCGGACCGGCATCCGTGGGCGCTGATCGCGGTGATGGGCTACGCGAACAGCCCCGATCTCGGCGTCGCGATCACGCTGAACGGCGTAACGCGCCGCGTCCCGGTCCACGTCGCGATCGCATCCGACGCCGGCGCCTACGACGTGACGGGCGCGTTCGCGATCGACGTGACCGATTTCGGCATTCCACCATTCTCGATCCTCGGTGGGGCACTGACGGTCGCGAACCGGCTGGACCTGCGGTTCGAAATCCACGCGCAGCGCATCGCCGGAGCATCGGCCGCCCGGCGTTGAGCCCCCTCAGCGCGCAGCGCCCTCCGCCGCGACCAGCCCGTCGACCGACGCGACATACGCGTCGGCGTCGATCTTGCGGACGAGCCCGCCCTGGGTCATCGAGCGCACCGTGCCGAAGATCGGGCGCTCAGGCCAGGGACGGTCATGCAGCCCGAAGCACCACCCGACGTTGGCGTAGGAATTGGGGTCGCGTCCGTCGAGGAAATAGCGGTTGTTGAGCGCCAGCGCCGTCGCGAACGCCTCCTCGGGGCTCGCCGACCATTCGAGGATCTTCTTGCCCCAGTACATCCGCATGTGGTTGTGCATGTAGCCGGTGTCGCGCATCTCGCGCATCGCGGCATTCCAGTAGCGATCGTGGGTCGCCGCCGCCGCAAGCTCCCCGGCGTCGTAACGATGCGGCCGCGGATCTCGGCGATGCCGATCGAGAGTGTCGCGGGCCCAGCGGGGCAAGCAGTCGTAGCGATCGTAATCAGGCTCGTACTCGACGAAATTGATCGCCAGCTCGCGCCTCACGATCAACTCCTCGAGGTAGTCGGCACGACCGTCTGGATCGGCGTCGACCCGCGTGACCTCGAGCGCGATCTCCACCGGCGAGATCTGGCCGAAGTGCAGGTACGCGGCGAGGAACGAGACCTGTGCCCGCGCCGGCTCGCCGCGCTCGGCGGCGTAGCGGGACAAGCCCTCGCCCAGGAACGCGCGCAGCCGCCGTCGGGCCTCCGCGCGCCCGCCGCGAAAACGCGCGACGGGCGCGACCGATCGGTCGATGTCGAGCTTGGCGAGCATCGCTGCGACGTCCGATGCCGCAACCGCGTCCGCATGGATGAAATCACGGGCCATGCCCGTGCTGCGCACCGCGACGGGCACGGGCCGCAGCGGCTTCAGGTAGTAGTCGCGCAGGCGCGCGAGCTTGGGCCGCAATGTGCGCGCCGCAGTCTCGCGCTTGTCCGACGCGACGTCGACCGGCACCACCGCATCGCCTTCGACCTGCACGACCCGCCGGCCGGCGGACTTCGCCACGTGCGAGCGCCACGCCTTCTGGTGGCGCAGGTAGCCGCGATCGCAGACGACCAGCGCGGCGCGCTGCGACTGCTGCATCCAGTAGAGGACATGGTCGCCCGGCACTTCGGGCGCGTCGCTCAGGAGCTGCAGGCGCTCGCGCTCGATCATGGCAAGGGCTCCGAGCGCTGCTGAATCAGGTTCTCCGTGTCGATTCGTCGGTGGCGCCAAGGTCGCACCACATGTGCCGCTTGGATACGAAGCCGCCGTCGACCGCGACCGCGAGTGGTTCGAGCCCGAAGGTGACGAAGCCGCAGCGTTCGTAGAGCGTCTGCGCCGCGACGTTGCCGGAAGTCACCGTGAGTTGCACGACCCTGACGCCCGGCCGTGCTCGGGCGCAGTCCAGCGCAGTCACCACCAGCTCGCGTCCCACGCCCCGGCCGCGCAGCGACGCCGGAACGTACATGCCGAACAGCGTCGCCTTGTGGCAGGCTTTCTCGCGGGTTTCGAACGACAGGCCGGCGACCCCCAGCAGCGATCCACCCTCGGTCGCGCCGAGGACCACCTCGCGGGGCGCCGGCCCGTTCGCAAGCCGCGCTTCCCACCACGACATCGGCAGTGCCACGCGCTCGGCGACGCTCGACGTGAACGCGTCCGGATGGGCGGCGTAGGCCTCGAGCATCAGCGCACGGTAGGCGGGCGCCTGCGGCGGCGAGAGTCGCTGGATGTTCATCCGGATCGTCGGTGCCGCGCGACGAACGCGCCGCGCCACAGCAGCCAAGTATAGATGGCCGCGTTGACGACCAGGACGACGCCGGCGAGGGAATATTGAACCTCGCGCGTGAGTCCGGACGGGTAGATCACGCCCAGCAGGTAGTGCTCGATGAAGTCCGCGCGATAACCGGCCTGCCCGGCACGCAGGCGAAAGTCGTTCTCGAGATCGGTGAGCGGGCACACCCGGCCGCTGATCTCGATGAAAAAACCCCACGCGGCCGCCGGCAGGTGGACGAGCGGCAGCCAGCGCCAGCGAACTGCGAGAACGGCACCGAAGAGCGCGAACACGATGAATCCCAGGTGCAGGACGAGGACGGCATCTGCGGCGATCCGGAAGAGCATTCGCGCGTCAGGCGCCGCGGCCCGGGGGAACATCGCTGCCGCGTAGAGCGGCGTCGGTGGGTGGAGCGCCGTCTGCGCGCGAACGAGCGCCGTCGCCGTGCGGCGGGACATCAATTGCGATGTGCCGGAGCATCCGCGCGACGGGCACGCGGGTTGGCCCGGGCAGCGAAAGCTCGAAGCGTTCGGTGACTTCGAAGCCCGATGCCGCGTACAGCGGCTCACCCGGGAGCGTCGATACCAGTTCCAGGGAGCGGAAGCCAGCCTGGCGCGCCTCGTGCAGGCACCGATCCATCAGCATGCGCCCCAGGCCGCGGCGCGCCATCGCGGGCTCGACGAAGAACGCGCGGATACGCGCCGGGTCGACCGCAGGATCGAGCGGCGGATCAGGCCCCTGCTTCGCCGTGTCGCCACCGAAGAGGGTGCGACGCCTGCTCCAGCCGCCGCAGGCGACGATCGCATCGGAATGTTCGATCACGAAATACGTGCGATCGGCGATCAACTGGCTGTCGACGCCGAAGACGTGCCGCGTGATGGCCTGCGCCTGGTCGGGCGTGTAGTAGCCGACGCTGAGCGCCACGCCGGAGCGGGCGATGAGCGCCTGGAGCGCCGGAATATCGGCGGGCGATGCGGGGCGAAGGTCGTACATGGGCGCGCTAACGCGCGGGAGCTGCGGCCCGCGCATGGTCGCCGATCAGCGAAGCGATGCGCGCGATGTCGGGGCCATTTTTCACGGTTCGATCGTAGACGAACCATGTACCCGGTTCAAGGCGTTATCGCTTCGACTGTCTGATGGTCGGGGGCACGGTCATGGAGGCCTCCCTCATCCGTTGCCAGATCGATCCGTTCCCGCGCAGCCGCCGGCCGATTCGGTCGCGGTCTGCGGCTGACCGCCTCGACTTGGGGCGGGAAGCTCCACCTCTGCGCCGCGAAGCAACCGTGGTAAATTAATCGTTTCAGGATGTTCTGCGCGGGATTGGTGTCCGGTCGAGACGTTGTACGACTCATCAAAGGCCGCCACGGACGTTTTCAGGGGGAACGTGAATTGCGCGCGAATCGGCAAGGGATTGCAGCCCTCGCAGCGGGGTTTCTGTGCTGTGCACTGATCGCCGGAGTGGAGCAGGCGGCGGCCGCCACGCCAAGCGGAACCGTGACGACCGTCGCCTATGACGGATTCGCCTACACGGCGGGGACGTCTCTGTTGGGCCAAGGCGGCGGTTTCGGCTGGTCGAACGCCTGGTTCCAGGACTACGGATCGGGCGGCAACTTCACGATCGATGGCGCTGGCCTCACCTATCCCGGATTGGGCACGACGGGCGGGAAGGTCGTGTGGGCGCCCGGCGGCAATGGCATCGACGGCGATGCTCGCAACCTGCCGCTCGTGAATTCCGGCGTGGTCTACCTGCAGTTCGTATCGCAGTTCGGCTCCCAGACTGGCGGCGGCACTCCCAACATCCGCCTGTTCGCATCGGGGAGCCTGACCGGCGGCATCGGCGGGAATGGCGGGCCGTACGGCCCGAAAATGTCCATCCTCGACACCACGCTCAACCCGAAGTCGGATGGCACCTCGTCCAGCGCGGCCAACCTGTCGGGCCTCAACCTGGTCGTGGTCCAGATCGATTACCGAGGGAACACGACGCAGATGTGGGTGAATCCGGACCTCGGCACCTTCGATTACCTGAACCCGCCTGCCCCGGACGCTGCGTATGCGGGTCTGGCCCCGGCGTTCGACAAGATCGCGATCTACTCCAGGTTCCCCGCCAACGTGGACGAACTGCGGGTGCTGCGGATCCAGCCGGCCATTCCCACGCTGTCGAGGGCAGCGCTGATCGCAATGGCGCTCGCGTTGGCATTGCTTGGTCTCGGGATGTCGCGCCGCAATCGTTCGCAGCGCTGAAACAGGAACGGGATCAGGGTGGTGCGGCGGCACGCCTCGAGTCCGCGACCACCGGTTTGCATGTGGGCTTCCCCGGGCTTCGTGAGCACTCCGGAACCATGAATTGAGCATAGGGGGAGATCCCATGAGTGCTCAGCGGCTTGTCCAAGGGTTGAAGCATCGAGCGGTCCGCCCGGCCGGCGATCGTGTCTATCCAGATGCCAAATTTCGGCGCGGCTTGAGGTTTCAAATTGCAGTCTATGCGAGTAGGTGAACGCGATTCCCCATCCGGCTAGTCCCACATGCCCCGTACTGGCGGGAATCGTCCGGCTCCCTTGCCTGCGCCGCAATCGGCGTCGCGATATGGCGCCGTATGTGCGACGCCGCACCGACGAGTCCTGTCGCTGGATGCGCCAATAGAACGGTTGGGGGCGTCGCCCTCGCGATTCGTTGGTGCATAACCGTGGACCGCGCCTTCCCCGTCGTTCACGCGATCCGTTTCGCGGGGGGGAGGCGACATGAAATACGTCCTCGCTCTTTCGATCCCCGCCGCCCGGCTCGGAGGCTGTGCGATCGTCCTGCTCGCGTATGGCGGCCACCACGACGACCACTACCAAGATCGCGGTTACCGCCGCGCTGCGGCCATTACCAGCAGTGCGCTAACGTGAAGATCATGATTCGTGCATTGCCGCTCGTAGAGTCGCGCGTAGCGCCCGCTGCAATGAACTCGGCATTGTCAAGGATGTCTATTTGCCGATCATCAGGGGGCGGAGGCTGCAGTCAAGAAGCTGGCCGACGCCGGAATTGACATGAAGCATCTCAGCGTCGTTGGCAAGGGATACCACACCGATGAAAAGGTCGTCGGTTTCTACAACGCAGGCGATCGGATAAAGTTCTGGGGCAAGCGCGGCGCCTTCTGGGGTGGACTGTGGGGCTGGCTCTTTGGTGGGGTATTCATGTTCATTCCCGTCGTCGGGCATGTTGTCGTGCTCGGATATCTTGCCACCATGCTGATGTCCGCCATCGAAGGCGCCGTGGTCGTCGGCGGCCTGAGCGCCTTGGGCGCAGCGCTCTACAGCACCGGCATTCCGAAAGACAGCGTGGTCGCCTACGAAACTGCCCTGAAAGCCGACAACTTTCTGGTCATGGCGCACGGTCCGGCCGAAGAGATGGCGCGCGCCAAGGCGGTCCTGGGCACGCTCAATCCTTCGCGCATTGATCCGCACGAGGGTGCCGTTGCCGAGGAATCCGCGAAGCACGTCGCCTGACACTTCGCTCAGCAGCGATGAATTGCATGCAACTCCCGTCGTCGATGCGCTGATGACTGCGTCCGGCCAGGACGACGCACCGCCCGGCGGCCTTGCGAGCGACGAGGCGCGCCGCCGACTCGCGGACATCGGTCCCAACGCGATGCCCGACACCGCTCTGCATCCTCTGCGCAGGGCGTTCGGCAAGCTCTGGGCGCCGGTTCCGTGGATGCTCGAGGCGGCGATCCTGCTGGAAATTGCACTCGCCAAGTACGTCGAAGCCGCGATCATCGCGGGCCTGCTGATATTCAACGCGGTACTCAGCTTCGTGCAGGAAGGACTCGCGCAGGCAACCCTCCAGGCGCTGAAGTCCCGGCTCGCCTTGAACGCGTCGGTTCGACGCGACGGGGTCTGGAAGATCGTACCCGCGACGGAGCTGGTGCCCGGCGATAGCGTGAAGCTTTCGCTCGGTGCCGTCGTGGCGGCCGACGTGAAGCTCGTCGAGGGGTCGGTGCTGCTGGATCAGTCGATGCTGACCGGCGAATCGATGCCGATCGAAGCGGGTCCGGGCGTCGAGACCTACGCGGGTGCGCTCGTGCGGCGCGGCGAGGCGGTGGCCGTGGTGACGGCGACTGGCGTTCGAACGAAATTCGGACGCACGTCGGAGCTGGTCCGCACCGCACACGTCGTCAGCACCCAGCAGAAGGCCGTTCTGCGGGTCGTGCGCGACCTTGCGCTGTTCAACGGCGCGGTGGTCGTGCTGCTGGTGGGCTGGGCCTATGGATCCGGGATGACGCCGGCGGAGATCGTGCCGCTGGTACTGACGGCGGTGCTGGCATCGATACCGGTGGCGTTGCCCGCCACCTTCACGCTGGCGGCGGCGGTCGGGGCACGAAACCTGGCCAAAGTCGGCGTACTGCCGACGCGCCTGTCCGCGGTGGACGAAGCTGCGACGATGGACGTCCTGTGCTCGGACAAGACCGGTACGCTGACCGCCAACGAGCTCAAGGTGACCACCGTCCATCCGATGCCGGGCTTCGACGAGCCGCGGGTGCTCGGATTGGCCGCGCTCGCGAGCTCCGAAGGTGGTCAGGACCCGGTCGACGGTGCGATACGCGCCGCCGCCGCGCGCGTGCCCGCCGCCGATTCGCCGAGGCTCGTCAAGTTCGTGCCCTTCGACCCCGCCACCAAGATGTCCGAGGCGAGCGTGGTCGACGCGGGTGGCGTCACCCAGCGGGTGGTGAAGGGTGCCTTCGCCGCGGTGATCGGTCTCGCGCAAGCGTCTCCCGCAGCGACGGCCGCCGCAACCGGGCTCGAGACCCAGGGCTTCCGGGTTCTCGCCGTGGCCGCGGGTCCGCCGGCAGCGATGCAACTTGCAGGAATCATCGCGCTCAGCGATCCGCCGCGCGCCGATGCAGCGTCGCTGATTGCCGAACTCCGGGCGCTGGGCGTGCACACGGTGATGGTGACGGGCGACGCGCCGGCCACGGCGGCCATCGTCGCGCACGCGGTCGGACTCGACGGCGAAGTATGTCCACCGGGACCCATCCCCGACGGCGTGCGCCCCGAGCAATACGCGGTCTTCGCAGGCGTGCTCCCCGAAGCCAAGTACCAGCTCGTGAAGGGTTTCCAGAGCGGCGGCCATACCGTCGGCATGTGTGGCGACGGCGCCAACGACGCGCCGGCGCTGCGCCAGGCGCAGATGGGCATTGCCGTCTCGACGGCGACCGACGTGGCCAAGTCGGCGGCCGGCATCGTGCTGACGAGTCCCGGACTCGCCGGCATCGTCGCGGCAGTCAGGGAAGGTCGCATCACGTTTCAGCGAATACTGACCTACACGCTGAACTCGATCATCAAGAAGATCGTGACGGTGCTGTTCCTCGCCATCGGACTGCTCGTGACGGGGCACGCGATCCTGACCCCGTTGCTGATGGTCCTGCTGATGGTCATCGGCGACTTCCTGGCCATGTCGCTGACCACGGACAACGTTCGGCCCTCGCCGCTGCCCAATGTCTGGCGCATCGGCAAGCTGACGACTGCAGGGGTCGCGATCGGGCTCTGCCTGCTGACGTTTTGCGTCGGCGTGCTCGTGGTCGGCAGATACATGGCGGGACTCGGCATCGATGCGCTGAGAACGCTGGCATTCATTACGGTCGCGTTCGGCAGCCAGGCTACGCTTTACGCCGTACGCGAACGCGCAAGGCTGTGGGGATCGCGGCCGGGGCTCTGGGTCATCGTCTCGTCGCTCGCCGACCTTGCGATTGCCGCGACGCTGGCGAGCCTGGGCGTGCTGATGACGCCGCTCGGGCTTCCGGTGGTGGCCGGCACGCTTGCGGCCGCCATCGCCTTCGCATTCGTCCTGGATGTGGTCAAGGTTCCGGTACTGGCCCACCTCGGAATCACCTAGAGGCGAGCATTCCGGTTGCCTATGTGAGGTGCCGTACAGACCCGGCGTCGCCGCGAGCGCATCGTTGCCCAATGCGGGCCGCACCGCTGGTGCGCCTGCAGTTCACCTTCCCTGAAAAGGAGTGGTCATGAGACGATTGATTGGA
>JAGXBK010000008.1 GCA_018971195.1 Betaproteobacteria bacterium | reverse complement strand
GGACATCGAGGCGCCTGCGGCGCCGCCCGGGGCACCCGACGCGTTCGCGCTGTGGCGCCTGGGCCTGCGGCCGTTCTACCTCGTCGCCAGCGCTTTCGCCTCGCTGTCGATCGCCCTGTGGGCTGCCCAGTACGCAGGATGGCTGAGGCATCCGTATCTCGACGGCCCGATGTGGCACGCGCACGAGATGATCTTCGGCTTTGCGCTGGCGGTCATCGCGGGCTTCCTGCTCACCGCCGTGCGCAACTGGACGGGCCGGCCGACCCCCTCCGGCGCGCCCTTGATCGCATTGGTCGGCCTGTGGATCGCGGGCCGGGTGCTGCTGTTGACGCCCTACCCGGTTGCGGCGGCCGCCGTCGACACGCTGTTCCCGGTCGCCGTGGCGCTGGGCATCGGCGTGCCGCTGCTGCGCAGCGGCAACCGGCGCAACTATCTGTTCATCGGACTGCTGCTGGCGATGGCCGCGCTCGACCTGACCGAACACCTGTCGAGGCTCGGCGTCGTCGCCCTGCCTGAGCGCTACGCCGTGCAGGGCGCGCTCGACATCGTGCTGGTGATCATGACGGTGATGGGCGGCCGCGTGATCCCGATGTTCACGTCGAATGGCGTGCGCGGCTCTGCGCCGCGTCGCAACCCAATGATCGAGCGTCTCGCACCGTCGAGTGCCGTCGCGCTGCTCGTCGCCGATCTCCTGCAGGCGCCGTCCTGGGCGCTGATCGCCGTCCTGGCACTGGGCGCGCTGGTGCAGGGGCTGCGCGTATGGTTGTGGCGGCCCTGGCAGACGCTCCGCGTTCCGCTGGTGTGGGTGCTGCACGCCGGATACCTGTGGATCCCGGTGTACCTCGCACTGCGCGCGCTGGCAGAGGCGGGTGCGCTTCCGATGCCGATCGCGATCCACGCGCTGACGGTCGGCGCCATCGGCATGCTGACCATCGGGATGATGACCCGGACCGCGCGCGGGCACAGCGGACGCCCGCTGGCCGCCGATCGCCACGAGGTCGCCGCCTACGCGCTGGTCGGGATCGCCGCGTTCACGCGCGTCGTCGTGCCGCTCGTCGCGATGTCGCTGTATCGCGAAGCGGTGATCGCGTCGGCCTGCATGTGGTCCGCGGCCTATGCAATCTATGCGGTCCACTACTGGCCGATCCTGACCCGGCCGCGCATCGACGGCAAACCGGGCTGACCGGCGTGGCGGGGACGGGGGCCCGGATTTCGGGGTGGCGCTACGGCAGCCTGATTGCGGGCTATCTGGCGGGCTACGTCGGGCTCGACTGGGCGAGCTACATCTACCCGGTGGCGCCCCCGCTGGCGATCACACCCTGGAACCCGCCGCCCGGGTTGAGCATCGCCCTGCTGCTGCGCTTCGGCCCGCGCAACGGCCCGTGGCTGTTCGCGGCGGCATTGCTCGCCGACCTGCTGGTTCGCGGCCCGCACGCCCACTGGCCGCTGCTTCTGGTCGCGGCGGCCCTGCCGGCCATGATCTACACCGCGTGCGCGGCGGCGTTGCGCGGCGCATTGCGCTTCGACACCGATTTCGCCTCGCTGCACGACGCCATTTTGCTCGTGGCCGTGACGACGGTCGCCACCGGGGCGCTGGCGCTCGCTTTCGTCGGCCTGTTCTGCGCGGGCGGGGAGCTGCCAGTCGAGGAATTCTGGCAGGCTGCAGCCCATTTCTGGATCGGTGACCTGATCGGGATCCTGGTGACTGCACCGCTGCTGCTCGTGCTGACGCGGCGTCCGCGGCCGCGCAGCCGGGCGTCGGTCCCGGAGCTGGCCGCGCAGCTTGCCGCGATCCTCGCCGCGCTGTGGATCGTGTTCGAGTCGGGCTGGGCGGACGAGCTCAAGCTCTTCTATGTGCTGTTCCTGCCGCTGATCTGGGTCGCGATGCGTCACGGCATCGAGGGCGCGGTGGTCGCGACGGCAATCGTCCAGGTCGGGCTGATCGCCGCGCTGCGGGCGGGCGGCTATGCGACCGGCGATGTGCTCGAGTTCCAGGTCCTGCTGGTCGCGCTGGCGCTGACGGGCCTGTTCCTCGGCATGACGGTTTCCGAGCGGCGGGCGATCGCCCGGCAGCTGCGCGACCGGGAACTCGAGCTCGACCGCAGCCTGCGGCTTGCAGGCGCGAGCGAGATGGCGTCGGCGCTGGCCCACGAGCTCAACCAGCCGCTGGCGGCGATCGGCAGCTATGCGCGAGCCTGCCAGGTGATGCTGGCGGAAGGCGACGGTGCTCCGGCGAGGCTGCGAGAGACCATCGAGAAGGTCACGCGCGAAGTGGCGCGCGCGGGCGACGTCGTGCACCGCCTGAGGGATTTCTTCAGGACCGGGTCGGGGCGGCCGGACCGCGTCCAGGTCACCCGGCTCCTCCAGGCCGCCGTCGCGACGGCGGCGCAGCGCGCCGAGCGCCATGGCGTGCATTGCCGCATCGATTGCCCGCCATCTCTGCCCGCCGTGCAAGCCGACCGGATCCACGCCGAGATCGTGCTGCATAATCTGGTCTCCAACGCGATCGAGGCGTTGGCTACGATGACGGCGGGAGAGCGCAACGTGACCATTTCCGCATCGCTCGATGGCGCGCAATTCGTGAGGATCAGCGTTGCCGACAACGGACCCGGCGTGGCGCCGGACATGCGCGGGCAACTGTTCGAGCCGTTCGCGACGAGCAAGCCGCACGGCATGGGGCTGGGGCTTGCGATCAGCCGATCGCTGGTCGAGGCCGGCGGTGGCCGCCTGTGGCAGGAGGCGGCCGCACGCGGAAGCAGGTTCAGCTTCACGCTGCCGATCGCCCCGAGCGCAGCATGAGCGTCGCCTCGCTGCGCCAGGTCGTCCACGTCGTCGACGACGACAACGCGGTCCGCGACTCGCTATCGCTGCTGCTCGGCTTGCGCGGCTATGCGACCAGGACCTTCGCCAGTGGCGACGCTTTCCTCGCCGAGATCGATGCGTCCGCGTCCGGCTGCATCCTGCTCGATCTGCGCATGCCGGGTGTCGAAGGGCTCGCCGTCCAGTCCGCGCTCGCGACCCGGGGGATCGGCATGCCGATCATCGTCCTGACCGCGCACGGGGACGCTGCCAGCGCGCGCGCCGCTCTGAAGGCAGGGGCTTTCGAGTTTCTGGAGAAGCCCGTCGACGACGCGCTGTTGGGCAAGACGATCGAGGCTGCGCTGGCCCGGGATGCGCAGGAGCGCGCGCTGGCCGGGCGCCGCGAGGTGCTGCGGCGACAGCTCGAGCGCCTGACGCCGAGGGAGCGCGAGGTGCTGGACCGCGTCGTCCGCGGTCAGCACAACCGCGAGATCGCCCTCGAGTTCGGCATCAGCCCGCGCACGGTCGAGGTGCACAAGGCGCGCATCATGGACAAGCTCCAGGTCGAGCGGATGCCGGAGCTGATCCGCATCGCGATCGAGCTCGGGCTGGTGCCCGACACCGGCGCCTGAGGGGCCGCCCGCCGCATTGCGCGCCGGCCCCGGCGCGCAGGCGGATCAATGCACCAGGACCACCGGGGTCTGCGCAAGGTGCAGCACGCGCGTGGCCACCGAGCCCAGCGCCATGTTGGCGATTGCCGTCATTCCGCGCGTGCCCATGTAGATCATGTCGCTGTCCGATGCTTTGGCCTCGGCGACGATGGTTTCGGCGATGGGCCCCGTCAGCTTGTGCACGCGGTAGGAAACGCCGGCGGCGTCGAGCAGCTGCCGTGCCGGCGCCAGCATCTTGTCGCATTCCTCGTCGTAGTAGCGCGCGAGCATGTCCTTGGAGACGACGACGCCCATGTGCGGCAGCTGCGGCACCGGCAGGTGAACGGCGATCAGGTCGATTTCGGGGCGATCCCGGTACCAGTCGAGCGTGGCGAGCAGCGTCCGGGTCGCGCGCGTCGCGCTGGCCGATCCGTCGACGGGGAGCAGTACCTTGATCATTCTTCTCTACCTCGGAAGGGGGGGTCGGGAAACGCTGTCCCGTATGCGATTGTGCCATCGCAGCCGGTGCGTGAGCTGGAGCCAGACGCTGCCGGCAATCGCGGCCGCAGCGCAGGCGAGGAGCTGCGTTGCATCCGGCGGGCCGAACCTGAAGATCGCGCTTGCCGCGGGCACGTAGAGCACGAGCGCCAGTCCCGCGAGCGTTCCGCCGACCACCCACCACGTCGCCGGATTGGGCCGCGACAGGGTCTCCAGCAGCGTTGCGTCGCGCGAGCGGTTGACGACGATCATGCCGAGGTTGCCGACCACGATCGTCGCGAACGCCATCGCGCGCGCCACCGGTTCGGGCGTTTCGCGGGCGAGCGCCACGCCGTAGAGCGTCGCGACGACGAGCAGGATGCCCATGCCCTGCAGCAGCGCGGAGATCACCAGCGGCGCGTCGAACAGGCGCGAGCCCGCGCGCCGCGGCGGCCGGGTCATGACGTTGCGCTCGGCCGGCTCGGCCTCGAACGCGATCGAGCTCGTCGGGTCGATGACGAACTCGAGGAACACCACGTGGACGGGGTAGAGCAGCAGCGGCCAGCCGAACACCAGCGGCAGCAGCGCCATCCCTGCCGTCGGAACGTGCACGGCGACGATGTAGCGCATCGCCTTCTGGATGTTGTCGAAGATCCGACGCCCGAGGCTGACTGCCTCGACCATCGAGGCGAAATCGTCCTCGAGCAGCACCAGCGACGCGGCCTCGCGGGCGACATCCGAGCCCCGCTTGCCCATCGCGACGCCGATGTGCGCGGCCTTGAGCGCGGGCGCGTCGTTGACGCCGTCGCCAGTCATCGCCACGGTCTCGCCGTTGGCCTTCAGGGCCTCGACCAGCCGCAGTTTCTGCTCGGGCACCACGCGCGCGAAAACGTTGCATCGGGCGACCCGCTCGCGCAGCGCCGATTCGCTCATCCCGGTGATCTCGCCGCCAGTCGTCACCATCTCGGGATTCGCCAGCCCGATCTGCTGCGCGATCGCCCGCGCCGTTCCCGGGTAGTCGCCGGTGATCATCACCGTGCGTATCCCGGCTGCGTAGCACTGCGCGAGCGCGCCGGGAACGTCGGTCCGAACGGGGTCGGCGAGCCCCGTCAGGCCGACGAAGCGAAGCTTCAGCTCGTGCTGCCCGGCCGGCCAGCGCGATCCCTGGTACGCGGGTGCGACGTCCCCGCGCGCGACGGCGAGCACGCGCAGGCCGTCGGCAGCCATTCTCGCCACCTCGGCCTGGATCACCTCACGCTGCCGGCGATCGAGCGCGCAGAGCTCCATGATCGCCTCCGGTGCGCCCTTGGCGGCGACGACGTGGGTGTCGCGGTCGGGCGGCTGCCAGATGTACGCGACCGAGAGCTGCTCGGGCGTGAGCGAATAGCTGTGCGCGAGCGTATGGTTGTCGAGCTCATCGACGGCGTCGGGCGAGCGCGCCCTCGCGAGGTCGCGATAGGCGCGCTCCATCGGGTCGAAAGGTGCCCGCTCGCTGGCGAGCAGGCTGTACTCGAGCAGCTCGGGGACGGCATCGACGCCTTCCGCACCGAGGTCGATTTCGCGGCCATTGGCCCACAGCCTGCGCACCGCCATGCGGTTCTCGGTCAGGGTGCCGGTCTTGTCGACGCAGAGGACCGTCGTCGCGCCCAGGGTCTCGATCGCAGGCGCCCGGCGCGTCAGCACGCCGCGACGCGAGATCCGCCACGCCCCCAGTGCTAGGAACACCGTCAGGACGACGGGAAACTCCTCGGGCAGGTTCGCCATCGCCAGCGTGACTCCCGCGAGCAGGCCGTTCAGCCAATCGCCGCGCAACACGCCGAAGAGCACGGTCACCAGTGCGCACAGCGACAGTCCGATGGTCGCGAACACCACGATCGCGCGCCGGGTCTCCCTCTGGATCGGGCTCGGTTCGGGAACGAGCGTCTCCAGCGCCTTGCCGATCCGGCCGAGCCCGGTGCGCGCGCCGGTTGCGGTGACGCGCGCGACCCCCTGTCCCGACGTCAGCAGCGACCCCGAGTAGACGAAAGGGAGGTCGTCGCCGCCCGGATGCGCGGGCGGCGCCTCTCCGGCGCCGGGCGCCGCCGCGCGTTTGCGCACGGGGACCGACTCGCCGGTCAGCAGCGATTCGTCGGCGGTGACGTTGTTCGCCGATTGCAGCAGCGCGTCGGCCGGGACTCGATCGCCTTCCTTCACCAATACGATGTCGCCGGTGACGATCTCGCGCCCGGAAACCGTCTTCCAGTGTCCATCGCGCAGGACCTGCGTGCGCGGGCTCGCGAGCTCGCGCAGCGCCTCGAGCGCCCGCTCGGTCTTGCGCTCCTGGAAGAACGTGATGCCCATGACGACGAACACCGACACCGAAAGCACCACGGCCTCGCGAACGTCGCCCAGAACGAGGTAGATCGCCGACGCACCGATCAGCAGCAGGAACATCGGCTCCCGCAGCACCTGCCAGGCAATTGCGAGCAGGCTGCGTGGTCGCGACGATGGCAGCTCGTTCCAGCCGTCGGCTGCGAGCCGGGCAGCTGCTTCGCCGCCAGACAGTCCCGATCCGGCGAATTCGGGACGGGTGGAATTCACGCGCGCACCGCGCCTGGGCGGCGTCCGCGGCAGAGCGCCGTCATGCGCCGCAGCCTAGCGCCGCAGCGACAGGATGTAGCGCGCCATCGTTCTCGCATCGGCCTTGGAGACTTCCGGGTGTGGCGGCATGTGCCAGGGCCCTGCACCGTGCGCGCCGCTCCTGATCACCGCTGCCACGCGCGACTGGGCGCCTGCCTTGCCCTTGTAGTAGGTCGCGACGTCGGCATAGGCCGGCCCGGCCTTGGGCTCGTTGTTGGCGTGGCATACGTAGCATCTATACTGGTGCAACAGCGCGACGGCACGCTCGTCGTGCGCATGCGCCGGGTCGGTGCCGACCAGACCTGCAAGCAACGCCATGCCTGCCCACGAGAGTCCGATCGCATACCTGCGATTAGCCGCGACGCTACGCGCGAAGTGCGATGATTCCCTGTCCATCGTCAAATCATACGTCGGGCATGCAGGGGCGGCTTGACGTGGGTCAACGCGCAAATCGGGACCAGGCAATGCAGATCGGATTCTTCGGTGCGACCGGCACCGTCACCGGCTCCATGTACCTGCTGCAGGCGGCCGGCAAGCGCGTGCTCGTCGACTGCGGCCTGTTCCAGGGACTTAAGCAGCTGCGCCTGCGGAACTGGGCGCCGTTTGCCGTCGATCCGGCGTCGATCGATGCGGTGGTGCTGACGCACGCCCATCTCGATCACAGCGGCCGCCTGCCGCTGCTCGTCAAGAGCGGCTTCAGGGGCAGGATCCACTGCACCCCGGCCACGCAGGCGCTGTGCGAGATTCTGCTCCCCGACAGCGCTTGGCTGCAGGAAGAGCAGGCCGAGCACGCGAACCGGCACGGCTACTCGAAGCACCGGCCTGCACTCCCGCTGTACACGCGCGAGGACGCCGACCAGGCGCTGCGGCAGCTCGTATCGGTGCCGTTCGAGCACGATTTCGAGCCGGCACAGGGCGTCTGTGCAAGGCTGCTCCCCGCCGGCCATATCCTGGGCGCGGCGATGGCGGTTGTCACCGCCGAAGGACGCAGCGTGCTGTTCAGCGGCGACGTCGGGCGACGGCACGATCTGGTCATGCGGGCCCCCGCGGCCCCGCCCGCGGTCGACTGGCTGGTCGTCGAGTCGACGTATGGCGACCGGCGCCACGCGGCTGCCGACGCCGGCGAGGAGCTTGCCGACGTGATCCGCCGCACGGTCGCGCGCGGGGGCACCGTCGTGGTGCCGTCGTTTGCCGTCGGGCGCGCGCAGGCGCTGCTGTATCTCGTGCACAGGCTCAAGGCCGACGGCCGGATTGCCGGGAACCTCCCCGTCTATCTGAACAGCCCGATGGCCACCGACGTCACCGGGTTGTACCAGCAGTACCGCAGCGAGCTCCGGTTGACGCGCGAGCAGACGCAGGCAATGTGCAACGCGGCGAAGTTCGTGAACAGCGTCGAGGAGTCCAAGGCTCTCAACGAAGGCTCGTGGCCGCGCGTCATCATCGCGGCGAGCGGGATGGCGACGGGCGGCCGGGTCCTGCATCACCTGCGCGCGCTCGCGTCCGACGCGCGGAACACCGTCCTGTTCTCGGGCTACCAGGCGGCGGGCACCCGGGGACGGGCGATGGTCGACGGCGCGAAGGAGATCAAGATATTCGGCGAGTACGTGCCGGTGCGCGCGGAGATCGCGATGCTCGATTCGCTGTCTGCGCATGCCGACTCCGCGGAGCTGGTCGACTGGATGCGCGGCATTCCCAAGGCGCCTGCGATGACCTTCGTCACCCACGGCGAGCCGGTTGCCGCCGATGCGATGCGCCTGCACATCGGGGAGTCTCTGAAATGGCGCTGCACGGTCCCCGAGTATCTCGAGCGCGTCGAGCTGCAGGTCGCAGGCCGGTAGGCGCCCGGCAGGCGGGCAGCACGCCGTCGAAGCGCGGGCCGATCCGCGCGCAGATGCCCTCGACCAACGACCTGCATTGATGAACGACTACTCGAAACTGAATGGCGAAACGCGCGTCATCGCGATCATCGGGGATCCGATCGCGCAGGTGGCATCGCCCGCCGGCGTCACGCGCGCCCTCAATGCGAGAGGCCGCAACGCCGTCGTCGTGCCGATCCACGTCGCACCCGCGGACGTCGACGCGTTCATCCGCGGCGTGAGCCTCGCGAAGAACTTCGACGGCATCATCGTCACCGTGCCGCACAAGTTCGCGGTCTACCGGCAATGCGCGACGGCGACGGTGCGCGCGCACTTCCTCGGGGCGGTCAACACGTTGCGCCGCAATCCGGACGGAAGCTGGCATGGCGACCAGCTCGACGGAGAAGGATTCGTCGCCGGCCTGCGTGCTGCCGGCTGCCGCCCCGAAGGGCAGCGGGCGCTGCTGGCGGGTGCGGGCGGCGCAGGCTCGGCCATCGGGCTTGCGCTGCTCGAGGCTGGCGTTGCGCTACTCGCGATCCACGACGGCGACGCCGCACGCCGCGATGCGCTGCTTCGGCGGCTCGGTGATCGCTATCCCGGGAAGGTCGCCGCAGGCTCGGCCGATCCCGCGGGCTTCACGCTGATCGTCAACGCCACCCCCGCGGGGATGCGCGCGGGCGATCCGTTCCCGGTGGAGGCCGCGAGGCTCGAGCGGGCGATGTTTGTCGCGGACATCATCACCCGACCGGCGGTGACACCGCTGATCGACGCGGCACGCCGCATCGGCTGCGGTACGCAGATGGGGGCCGGCATGTTCGAAGGGGTGTCTGCGCTGATGGTCGATTATCTGCTCGCGGCCGCAGCGCGCGGCCGCTGACGGGCCGGGCGGCGGCACCTGGTCACCAGTAACTTGCCGGCGCAACTTCCTGGCCACAGCTGCAGCGGCCGTTGCTGCGCTCGATGTTCACCATCTTTCCGCATTTTCTGCAACGCTCCATCGCCATGACATGTGTCGTTTCAAAGGAGCCTATGACGCCGCCCCGCGCCAGGTCCTTGCCATAGAAGCGCCCGACTGCGTCAGCGTGACTTTCCGAGTTTCGCATCCGCGCAACATCATCCTGGCGCTCCCAGGCCGAGAAAGTCATCTGCCGGTTGCCACAAGTCACGACGGTGGCCGCGATGAAGCCGTCCATTCCAATCATTTCCATGAGTGTTTCGCGGCCAAGCTTGCCGATTTCCTCGGTTTCCGCCGGCGTGCGACCCTCGAGGGACGTCACCGTGAATGCTCCGGGGCTCCCACCGCGCCCGGAGACCACGCGCGTACTGGTTCCAAGTGAAAACGGGCCGATCATGTGGGGTTGCACGATCACTTGCAAGCCGAGCTGTGCAGGCAGCTCGCGGGAGTCGAAGAAGCCGGTCACAGACTCGATTCCTTCGAAAGACAGTCGAACGAGGTCCACGCCTGCGAGCGCCACTGTCTTGCCGGTTGGCGGCAACCCATGGAACGAGCCCGTGTTGGTGCCATTCATTTTCCACGGCATGTAGGCTGTCTTCGTGTCTGCGACGACCGGTCCGTCGACGGAAAAATGAAGGTCAGGGAACGACTGCCACAGAGCTTCCGCATGGCGTGCGATCGCAGCGCCGGTCAGCCGCCCGGATGATGCAGGATCCGAGTAGAAGCCGCCGGGGGCGAAGGTCGACGCGATGCCGGGGCCGTCGTGGCTGTTCCAGGCCTCGAGGTACCGTTGCAGTGGTAGCGGCAAGTCAGTCTGCGTCGTGTCATTCATGCGGCCTCCAGTTCGTTCCGGTTCAAGCTGCAGCGCGCGATCCGGAACGCGCGACCTCAGGTCATTCCACGCGCACGGCGAATCACGGCGTAGACCGCATGCAGATCGGCAATCGGTATCTGTCCTGGCGCTGAACTGGATTCACCGACCGCGAAGCTCAGCGACGAGCCGAAAACGCCACCGATCATGCGGGTCACGGATCCCAGCGGCCCCATCGACATGCTGATGAGCGGGATGCGCGCCTTGGCTTCGGCTTGCGCCGTCGCAACGAGAAGAGTCAGCACGTCCATCCGGACGCGAGGCATCACGGCGACCTTGGCGACATCTGCGCCCAGGCGCTCGGCGTCGAGAAACCGCTGCTCGAGGAATTCCCGTCCGGGTGTATAGCCGAAGTTGTGGTACGAGAGGATGAGCCGCGTCCCGCGCTCGCGCGCGTTCTCGCGAACGCGCCGCAGATGTTCGGCGTCGTTTCCCATCTCGAAATCCAGAAAGTCGACGAGACCGCTTGCACTCACCTCGGCGTAGAGCCGAACTACGCCTTCGTCGTCGAGGGCAATCGGCTCGCCGCCCTCCTTGATCGACCGGCGCGTGAAAATGATCGGCATGTCGCCGACGACGGCGCGCAACAGCCGCGCCGTTTCGAGCACGACCTTCGCATCGCCGATCGATTCGAAGTAGTCGACCCGCCATTCGATGACCTCGGGCTTCTTCGCGACGACAGCCGCAGCTTCGGCAAGGACGCGCTCGCGCGTCCTGCCGACGAGCGGCGTGCAAATGAGCGGTGTCTCGCCGCCGAGCACACGCCCGCGAATATCGACGACCTTGGATGACTTCATAAGGGATTCCGTTGCTTCTTCGATGATCGGAATGCCGCGGCTACGCCTCCTTTGCGCTACCGTCCGGGCACCGCGGCAGGCGTCCCGGGTCTTGCGACGCTCGCGCTGGCGCTACGGACGCCGGGCCCGTCGAGATAACTTTTTGCGGCGACAAGAGCAAGGCGGGCGACTTCCTCCGCGCCGACGGCCCGCGTCAGCGCATTCCTCGGAATCTCGAGCGCATACGGGATGTCCTGGGGCAGCCGTGCCAGAATCTCGCACACTTCGATCCCGCCCTCGCCCGGAAACTGTCGCTCGTCGCGCGCCGTTCGGATGATGCCGGCCATCGTCGGGGGCACCTCCTTCGCAGCGTCGCAGACGTGCGCGAAGCGAAACCACTCGCGCGGGAGCCTGGCAAGCTCGTCGAGACTCGAGTCGGAACGGCCGAAATGGAGCATGTCGACGAGAATCCCTGCGTTCGACCGATTGACCGCGCGCACAACGCGGGCCGCCTCGCGAAGGTTACCGGTTTCGGTCCAATGCGGAAACTCCAGGCTCACGAATATTCCGAGCGGCCTCGCGAGATCGCAGATCCGGGCGAAGCGCTCGGTAGCGCGCCCGCGATCGGGATCCGGCAACTGGGCAATGATGTTGCGCGAGCCTAGCTCCGCGGTCGCCTCGAGTTGCGGCAGGAAACTCTCGGCATCGAGCGATGGATCCATGCGGAAGAGCTCGACGTCGTGCACACCGATCCCGGTGTCGTCGAGCCTCGCCTTCGTCTCCTTCATCATCGCGCGATCCCGTGCAAGGTCATACAGGACTTCGTTCGGTGTAACGCGCGTTATCCGCACACCCACGTAGTCGTATCCCGTTCGCGCGGCGACGTCGACCAGTTGCGGCGGCGTCAGCGAGAGCACCGTCAGGTGCGCCAGCGAATATTCATGCTTCATGGTGGTCGCCTCTCCCATCCGGCTTGCGATAGACGCTCGATCAATCGGCGTGGGCAGTGGCCCCGACACTGACGTGGTGCACCTTCTTGCCCGGCGAGTAGATGTCCATGATGTTCCAGTGGCCCGCCGTCGGTACCGGCTCGTTCTGCATCATGACGTCGATGACGAACGGCTTTGCCGCCTTGATCGCCTTCGCGAGCGCCGGCTTGAACTCGGCGGCCGCGCCGATCTTCACGCCGTCGATGCCGTACGCTTTCGCGATTGCAGCGTAGTCCACAGAGTACGGCTTGCCATCCCTTTCGAAGACGGTTCCGAAAGTCGTGTCGTAGTGCGCCTTTTCCAGGCCCGCGATCGTGCCGTACGCGCCGTTGTTCATGATCACCCACACGACGGCGACGTTCTGCTCGGCCGCGGTTGCGAGCATTGCCGGGTTCTGGCCGAAGCCGCCGTCGCCGACCAGTGCGACGACGACGCGGTCCGGGCGCGCAATCTTGGCCCCCAGTGCCGCCGGCGCACCGAAGCCCATCGTCGCGTAACCGCCCGGCGTGAAGATCGTGCCCGGCTCGAGGATCGGGAACTGCTGGCCGACGCCGTTCTTGTTCCAGCCAACGTCGGTCGTGATGAGTGCGTCTCGTGGAAGCGCTTCGCGCACATCGGCGAGGATCCGCTCGGGACGCATCGGATACGCATCGCTGGTTGCATGAACGCGGTTTCCGGCAATGAATGCCGTGCGCGCCGTCGCGATCCGCTCCGCCAGTGCCGGGCGCTTGACGCCCGCGGGCACGAGCTTGCGGGCGACCCGATTCAGGACCTTCAGCGCTTGCCTGATGTCCGCGACCGCACCGATCTCCACCGGATAGTTGCGGCCGATCTCCGCCGGGTCGATGTCGATATGAATCAGCTTCGTCGGCGGGAAGCTGAAGGTGAATTCAGGCTCCCAGGAGCTGCAGTCCGCTTCGGAAAAGCGCGTGCCCAGGCCGAGGATCCAGTCCGCGCCGCGGCACTGCTCGTTGATGAATTGGGTGCCCCAGAAGCCGGTCATCCCGAGCATGAGGGGATGGTCGTCCGGCAGCGCCCCCTTGCCCATGATGGTGTGCGCCACGGGAATCTGCAGATGGTCGACGAACTCGCGCAACTCCGCGGTCGCGTCGGCGAGCATGATGCCGCCACCAACGTAGAGGACGGGCTTCCCGGCCGCAGCGAGCCTCTTGACGATCTCGGTGGCGGTGTCCTCGTCGAGCGAGGGCCTGGCCAATTTCTTCGTGTTGAGCCGCAGTCGATCAAAGAGCCTGACCTCGACTTCGCTGGAGAAGATGTCCATCGGAACATCGACCAGCACCGGGCCGGGGCGCCCGCTTTCGGCGAGAGCGAACGCCTTTTCGATGATCTCGGGAAACAGATGCGGGGAATCCACGCGCCAGGCTCGCTTGACGAACGGCCGGTAGATCTCGTACTGCGCGCCGTCCGCGTGCATGTTCACCTCCTGGTGGGGGTGCTTGCCGAAGTAATGGCTGGGAACGTCGCCGGCGATGACGACCATCGGCACCGAGTCGAGTGCGGCGTTGGCAACACCCGTCGCGGCGTTCGTGAGGCCCGGTCCGAGGTGCGACAGCACCACCGCGGTCTCCTTCCTGGCGCGTGCATAGCCGTCGGCTGCGTGCGCGGCAATCTGCTCGTGCCGGGTGTTGATGAACTTGATCTTCCTGCTCTTCGAAAGCGCCGCCAGCACCGCGATGTTGGTGTGCCCGCAGAGGCCGAAGACGTGCTCGATGCCACGCGCTTCGAGATACCTGACGAGCTGGTTCGAGATCAGATCCTTCATGCATGGCTCCTTGGGGCCCGTGTCCGCGGCGGAATCCCGGCGAACACCCTGGCTCAGTCACTGGCGCGCCGTTTCGCGCCGAAGGTCGGAGGAACGGCGCGACGCGCCGGTCCGCTGTAGCGATATGGAATCTCGCGGGGCATCGGCCCCATGATGCGGCGGCCGCGCTGCTTCTGTTCCCACGCGTGGGCGAGAATGCCCACGGCGCGCGAGAGGATGAAGAGCCCGCGCCCCAGCTCCGGCTCGAAGCCCAGCTCGCAGAAGATCACCGCGGTAATGCCGTCGATGTTCATCGGGATAAGGCGATTCTTCAGCGCTTCGAGCGCCTGCTCGACCGCGCGCCCGATCCGCGCGTAGCGCCCCGACACCGTCCCGGCCGCTTCGGCCCTTGCGACCAGTTCGAACAGTGGCGCGGTGCGCGGATCCACCGGGTGGAAACGGTGACCAAACCCCGGAACGATCTTCTCGCCGGCCTCGTGGCGACGTTCGATTACCCGGGTCGCGGCCTGCGCGAGGTTGCCGTGCGGACCCGCCTCCGCGTCGATCTCGCGGTACAGCTCCATGCACTGCTGGCCTGCGCCGCCGTGAATGTCGTCGAGAACATTGATCGCGGACGCCATTGCGCCGTTGACCGGCAGGCCGCAGGTGACCGCCATGCGCGCGATTGCGATCGATGGCGCGTGCGGACCGTGGTCGACCCCCGGGACGAGCGCAGCCTCGAGCAGATCGGCCTGTGCCGTCGATGGCAGCTCGCCGCGCAGCATCAGCCAGATCATTTCCGTGAACCGCGTGCGCCCGATCAAGTCCTCGATCGGATAGCCCCGGATCGCGATCTCCCCCGGATGAACGTCGATGATGGCGGTATCCCACCACGCGGACGCATCGGCGAGAAGCTCCTCAGGCCGTTTGGTCGTCATGTTCCCGTTCGCAGTGAGAGACCGTCGCGATGCACCCCTTGCCGGTATTCATGTCGTAATCGTCTCGATCTCGGCTTCGAGCGCCGGATCGTAGAACGAGCCGAACAGCTCCTCGTCGGAGGGCTTGTCCTCCTTGATCGGCACCGACACCCATGTCGTGTTCATGTAGTGCTTCAGGTGCACGTTCTCGGAGACGATGTTGCCGCCCCAGGTGCCGCAGCCCAGGCTCGACGTCATCGGCATTCCGTTGTTGAACGCGCCCGCATTTGCTTTCGATTGCGGCTGGCGGACCATGATCCTCGAGACCGGTGCGGCAAGCGCGAGCCGGCGGATATGGTCCTGATCGAACGAGTAGATTCCGCAGGAGTGGCCCTTGCCGCCCACCGCGTAGATCGCGTGCATCATCTCGAGTGCCTGCTCGAAGCCCTTGTATTTGTAGACGGCGAGCAGGGTCGTGAGCTTTTCGCCCGAGTACGGGTGGTCCTTGCCTATGCCGTCGCCGTGGACGATGATGAACTTGCAGCTGGCTGGAACGTTGAATCCTGCGGCCCTGGCGAGCTGTTGCGGCGCGATCGCGACCGTATCGGGCAGGCGGTGCCCTTCGTCGTCCCACATCACCTTTCGAAGCGCGGCTTTTTCCTGCTCGTTCGCGAGATAGCCGCCTTCGACCTGGAGCTGCGCGAGCAGCCTGTCGAATATCGACTGCTCGATGACCAGATTCCCGTCGGCGGAGCACCCCGAGCCGAAATCGGAGGTCTTGGACAGACGCGTGTTGCGCGCGGCCTCCTCGATGTCTGCGGTCTCGTCGATGATCATTGTCGAGTTGCCCGCGCCCACGCCGTAGGCAGGCGTGCCGGAGCTGTAGGCAGCGCGCACCATCGGCTGGCCGCCGGTCGCGACGATGAGATCGGCGCGTGCCATCAGCGCCTGCGACATTGGAATGTTGACCTTCGTCAGGCATTGCAGGATGTCGGCCGGCGCGCCCTCGCGCTCGAGCGCGTCGCGCATCAGGCGAACGGTCTCGAACGACGTCTTCTTGGAGCGCGGGTGCGGCGAGAAGATCACGACGTCACGCGCCTTGATTCCATAGATCGCGTTGCCGGCCGGGGTGAGGTCGGGATTGGTCGTCGGGACGATGCAGGCGATGATGCCTGCAGGCTTGCCGTACTTGGCTATGCCCTTCTCCGGAATCTCCTCGATGAGGCCGACGCTCTTCTGCCGGAGGGCGTCGCGCAATACCCCGCGGATCTTCATCCGCTTGCCCATCCGGCTCACCGGATCGCCAAGCCCGCTTTCGGCGATGCCCATGTCCACGAGGCGGGTGAACGTCTGCTTGTTCGCGACCGCCCATGCAACCGCCTGGCACAGGCGGTCGACGCGCGCCTGATCGTAGGTTTCAATGATCGCGAGCGCCTTGTGCGCGCGCTCGAACACCGCATCGAGCTCCTGCTGCTGTTCCTCGGTGATGCCTTTCTTGATTTCAGGGGCAACCATTGGCAATCCCTTTCGTGTTCGTAACAGAGCCGCAGCGCGGCGCTGCCGGGGCCGCGGGGAGACGGCAGCCAAACCGGCAGCCAAACCGCGAATTCGCGAGGCCATGGCGCAACCGCCATCGCCGTGCTCGACCCCCCGGATTCCCGCCCGACGCGCGAGGAACGTACCGTTCTGCCGCACCGGTTCAATATCGCCCGACGATAGGGCGGAGGCGATCTCCGAACAATCGCCATCCGCAAGAATTGTGCGCCTGGCGCACACAAATTGCCAAAACCGTTGCAGGCCGGATGATGCTTCTGGCAAATTGTCCGGCAGGCGGTAGCGGCGGGCGTGTATCGCACAATGGACACCACCCGACCGGGGCTCTTCCGCCCCACGGGATTGCTGCGAAGGGACGGGCATGGCAGCGCGGGCAGCCACCTCAAGGAACGAAAGTGTCGACGACCCCGCCAGGCGTCCACCGGACGGGATGGCGCCGTCGTTCACCGATCCCGATGCAGTGCCTGCCGCCACGATCGAGCGCTACTCGGGGGATCCCGACTTCGTGACGGCGCTCGCGCGCGGCCTCGCCGTGCTGCTTGCGCTGTCCGACAAGCGCCGCCACGCATCGATCTCCCAGGTAAGCCATCGGACGGGAATCCCACGTGCCGCCACGCGGCGAAGCCTGCACACGCTGGTCAAGCTTGGCTTCGCCGACGTCGACGACGCGCGCCGGTTCTTCCTCCGCCCGCGCGTGCTGTCGTTCAGCCACGCCTATCTTTCGGCGTCCTCGATGGCGGTGCTGGCGCAGCCGATCCTCGACCGCCTCGGCGAAACGCTGCGCGAGGCCTGCTCGCTCGCCGCTCTCGATGGCGACGAAATCGTCTATCTCGCGCGCTCCAGATCGTCCCGCATCATGTCGCCGGCCCTGAATGTCGGCCGGCGCCTGCCTGCATACTGCACGTCTGCCGGACATGTGATGCTCGCGCAGCTGCCCCCGGACGAGCTGGATGCGTACCTGGCGCGTGCCCGGTTCCATCCGTATACCGAGCACACCCCGAATTCGCCTGAAAGGCTCCTGGCCCTTCTCGAGGCCGTGCGTGAGTCCGGTTTTGCGTTTGCGAGCCAGCAGATGGAGGCGCGCTTGTGCACGCTCGCGGTCCCGGTCCGGAACGCCGGCGGAGCCCATGTCGGAGCGATCAATGTCATTCTCCAGGGCCGCCTGGTGGGTCGAAGCGAAATGGCCGAGCGCTATTTTCAACCGCTGCACGAAGCTGCAATGGAACTCGGCGCATTGCTGCTGCCGTGATCGGGATACGACAGGGGATGCCGATGACCAACGTTCTCGGCCGCGAGGCTGTCTCCGAACCTCTGAACCCTCTCGGCATCGATGGCATCGAATTCATCGAATTCGCGACCTCGAAGCCGCAGGCCCTGGGGGCCGTGCTCGAGACAATGGGGTTCCGCCCGGTTGCACGACACCGCTCGCGCGAAGTGGAGCTTTGGCGGCAGGGCTCGATGAACATCGTCGTCAATTCGCAGTCGATCGATGTGCCGAGAACGGTTCAGCCTTCCGAACACCCCATCCTGAGCGCGTTTGCGCTACGCGTGCGTGATGCGGAAGCCGCCTTTCACCGGGCGCTCCAGCTCGGCGCGTGGGACATCCCTGTGCGAGCCCACGCAATGGAGCTCAATATCCCCGCCATCCACGGTGCCGGCGAGAGTCTCATCTATTTCGTCGATCGCTATGACGACTTCTCGATCTACGACATCGACTTTCGGCCGATTCCCAGCGTCGATCCGCATCCGCCGGCCATCAGCGGCATGCATTTCTTCGGGATCGTCCAGTACATCGGTTCGGACCGCACGGCGGACTGGGTCGAATTCTATTCGCGGATCTTCGGATTCATCGCGCTTCCCGACCGCGTTCGCTTCGGAATCATGCCCGAGGGATTGCTCCTTCAAAGTCCATGCCGCAAGTTCTTCCTGCAGCTGATCGAGCCCGTCGACAACGCGCGCTACGCCTTCGGCGACGAGCATCTGCAGCGCATCGGCCTCGGCACTCCCGATGTCATGGCCACCGTCGCGGCCCTAGAATCGAGGGGGGTCCAGTTTCTCGTCTCCGAGAAAGTCAAGTCGAGCGAACGAGGCGCGCTTACGAAACCACAGCTTGGCGGCGTCATGTTCGAGCTGGTGCACGACGAGCCTGCCTACCACGACGCGAAGCAATGATCTACGGTGACATCGGAATGGATACCGCATCGCTCGCGGGCACGCTCGAATCCAAGCTTGCCGCGATCCGCGATGCCGGCTTCGCCCAGGTGATGATCGCTGCCGGCGATGTGGTCGGTCACCCGCAGGGGGCGGCGGCGGGCGTGCGCGTGGTGCGCGAGAGCGGACTTTGCGTCACGGGTCTCGAGGCCTTGCGCGACTTCGAAGGGCTCTCCGGGAACTCGCACGCGTACAAGGTGGACGTCGCGAAATCGATGCTCGACGTCTGCTTCAATCTTGGCGGGAACATGCTGATCGTCGAAGCGTCGACGTCGAGGCACGCCAACCCCGACGACGAGGCGATCGTGCGCGACCTGCGCATGCTTGCCATGCTCGCGGTCCCGCTCGGCATACGCATTGCGTACAAGGGGGTTGCGCGCAGCCGGATTGCGAAGGACTTCTGTGCTGCAAGCGAGTTCGTGTTCCGCGCCAACTGCCATAACCTGGGACTCGCAATCGATGCATTCGACGTCATTGCAGCACGCGTGCCGCTCGTCGAACTCGAGGCACTCGATCCGGAGCAGATCTTCCTCGTACAGCTCTCCGATTTCGTCTGGCAGGAGATCGACTCAGCCGAGGAGCGGGCCGTCACCGCGAGCCATCTTCGCGTCTTTCCGGGGGACGGGGCGCACAGCGACGATCTTGCCATCGTGGTGCGCAAGCTCGACGAGATCGATTACCGCGGCGGATACAGCTTCGATGTCTACAATGACGATTACCAGCAAATGCCGCCGGAGAAGGTGACGGCGCGGGCGCGACGCGCAGCCGAATGGCTCGCGGAAGCGGTGCTGCGACGCGCGCTTCCGGTTCCCGACATGGAACGACTTCGGCCGGGCCGAGGCGCGCCGGATACGACCGGAGATTGACGGCGGTCAAAACGACGAGTGCCCCGACCCGCGAGCATTGACCCCGGGGCGCGACACGTGGAGGCATCGCCATGTATTTCCGGGATCGCATCGATGCGGCGGGGCAGCTCGCCGACGCGCTCATCAAGTGGCGCGGGCATCGACCCCTGGTCGCGGCCATCCCGCGCGGCGCGGTGCCGATGGGCAGGGTCATCGCCCAGCGCCTCGACGGCGACCTCGACGTCGTGCTGACGCGCAAGCTGCATGCGCCGGGCAATCCCGAGTTCGCCATCGGCGCCGTCGACGAGACCGGCTGGGTCTACGTCGCCGATCATGCCGAGCAGGCGGGGGCCTCGTCCGCGTACCTGCAGGCGCAGACCGTCGGGGAGCTGGCGACGATCAGGAGGCGTCGCGCACTGTACACGCCGAACCGCCCGCCGATCGATCCCGCCGGGCGGATCGTCATCGTCGTCGACGATGGGCTCGCAACCGGGGCGACGATGATTGCAGCCCTGCACGCGCTGCGCGAGCGCAAGCCCGCGCGCCTGATCTGCGCCGTGCCCGTCGCGTCGCGCGACGCGGTCGAGGAGGTCGGACGCCATGCCGACGAGGTCGTCGCGTTGCAGACGCCCGAAGTCTTCCTCGCCGTCGGACAGTTCTACCTGACCTTCCGCCAGGTCGACGACAGCGAGGTGATCGAGGTGCTGCGCGCTGCGACGGCTGGGAGCGCACCGGGCCACGCCGCGAAAGATCAGCCGTGAGCCGGCCAGGCGCGCTCGAGCTCGCGCAGAAACTGCGGCAACGCCCCCTGTGGAAGGTGATTGATGCCGGCCGCCGAGCGGCGGCCGCCGCCGGTCGCGAAGCGCCGGCACAGCGCGTCAGCGCCCGTGGGCCGGGCGAGCGGTGCGCGCAGGCTGACGACGTAACCACCGCGGGCGTCCGGCGTGAGAATCGCGTGGGCACGGTCGGGGGAGCGGCTCGCGAGCTCGTTGCCGAATGCGCCGCGCACGCGACGGCTCCAGGCAGCGTCCGGAAGCACGTACACCGTCGCGCCCGGAAAGCGGACGTGTGGAAGCGCGGCGTGCGCGAGTGCGAGGTCCTCGCGCCGGCTGCGGTCGATCTTCTGGTAGACGCGCTCGGCGCGCATGAATGCGAACGGATCGGCATAGCGGCTGAGGGTCCGGTACAGCGTTGCCGGATGGACGATGAGGTCGGCCTCGGTGTCGCCATACGCGTTGTAGGCCAGCGCGTCTCCGAGATCCCGCAGCTCCTGAAGCTGCCCGGCAGACGAGGCAAGCCCGGGGGGTAGCATGCGGGCGAGCGCAAGCGCGGCATCGGGCAGGTTGTCGCCGAACGCGGCGACGATTGCCCAGATGCGCTGGCGGCCGCCCAGGTGGCGATCGACGAGGATGCCGGTGCATACGTCGGGGGCCGGGTCGATCAGCGCGTGCAGTCCCGGGCCCGCGGGGATCTCGCCTGCATAATGATGATCGAAATATTCGATGCGAACGCCGCGCTCGAGCAGCTCGACGAGCGCTGCCCGGTTGCTGTCGAGGGACACGTCGAGCACGGTGATGGTGTCGTCGGCGCGCACCTGCGCTGCGACGCGCTGCAGCAGAGCGGTGTCGCGCTTCACGCCGGTGACGAGCGTGGCATCCATCGGCGATTCGAGGCGCAGCTGCTGCAGTGCGCAGATGCCGTCTGCGTCACCGTTGAATACGTCGAAGTGACTCATCGCCTGATGGCGGCCGTGGCGAGAACCGCGGGTACGGGGTTCCGGCCCGGGCGTGGTTTCGAAAGGGTCCAGTATGATGCATGGCGATCTGGCGGTGTTCGCACTCGATGCCAGCCGCGATTTCGGCGCCGCGGTGGCGCACCGGATCGGAGTCGAGCTGGAGGCGCACGAGGAGCGCGAGTTCGAGGACGGCGAGCACAAGGCCCGGCCGCTCACCAGCGTGCGCGACCGTGACGTCTACGTGCTGCAGTCGCTCCATGCCGATCCGCGGCAGAGCGTCAACGACAAGCTCGTGCGGCTGCTGCTGTTCATCGGGGCGCTGAAGGACGCATCGGCCGCGCGCGTCACCGCGATCGTGCCTTACCTCGCGTACGCGCGGAAGGATCGCAAGTCCAAGACGCGGGACCCGGTCTCCACGCGCTACGTCGCCCAGTTGTTCGAGGCGGTCGGCGTCGATTGCATCGTCACGCTCGACGTGCACAACCTGGCGGCATTCCAGAACGCGTTTCGCTGCCGCTGCGAGAACCTGGAGGCGAATCGGCTGTTCGTCGCGCACTTCGCGGGCCGGCTCGCCGGCGCGGACGCGGTGGTGGTCGCGCCGGATGCAGGGGGCATCAAGCGGGCGGAGGATTTCCGGCGCAGGCTTGCCACGGCCCTCGGCCGGCCGGTCCCGATGGCGTTCGCCGAAAAGCACCGCAGCAGCGGCATTGTCTCCGGCGAGGCGCTGGTCGGCGACGTTTCGGGCCGCGTCGCAATCATCGTCGACGACCTGATCAGTGGCGGGACGACGGCCGCGCGGGCTGCGCAATCCTGCCGTGTGCGGGGTGCCAGGAGTGTGCACGTTGCGGCATCCCACGGATTGTTCGCGGCAGGTGCAGGCACGATGCTCGTGCAGGATGCCATCGACGACATCGTCGTCACCGACACCGTGTCCGCAGCACGTGTCACCGACGCCGAGCTGCGGCGCAAGATCACCTGGGTCAGCGCAGCGCCGCTGTTTGCCGAGGCGATCGCGAGGCTTCATCGCGGAGGATCGCTCGTCGAGCTCGGCGCGGGCTGATTTGCCGCTGCTGCGCCGGCCTGCCCGCCACGGGTGTCCGCCTGCGCGCTGCGCTCGGCGTGCGCCAGCGCGTGGCGCAAGTAATCGAGTGCCTGCATGCGCCATTCCGGGACGCCCCGCAGGGCCGTATCCCGCCAGTGCCAGATCGCGATCTTGGCGCGGATGAACGCACGATAGCTCTGGTAGAAATCGATCAGCGCCTCGGTTGCGGCATCGCCCGACAGGCGGCGGTAGGCGGTGAAGATCCGCTCGCGAAGCTCCGGCGCCCCGAGCCGCTCGCATTCGAGCGCCAGGTAGGCGAGCTCGTCGACCGGGTCGAGGGTTCGCAACTCGCGCGAGAATTCCAGGCAGTCGATGATCCGCGGCGGCGACAGCATGCACACATGCTCGGGGCGCAGGTCCCCGTGACCCTCGACGATGCGGCCCGCGGAGGCCCGCGCGCCGATCGACCCGCGGTCGCGCTCGAGGACGTGGGACTGCAGGGACGCGATGCGGTCGAGCGTGTCAGCAGGAAGCGCGTAGTCGGGCTCGCGCAGCGCGCGCCGGGTCGCATCGATCTCGGCGGCGAGCGCTTCCAGGTAGGTCGCCGCCGACATCGCTACCGGTGGCGCCGCGCGATACAGGACGCAAAGCGGCTGCACGATCGCGTCGACGTCGATCGTCGAGGCGAGCCCCGAGGCGATGATCCGGTCGAGCATTCGCTCTTGCGGCAGGCGGCGCATCCTGACCAGCCAGTCGACGACATCGCCCTCACCGTTGATGGCGAGCCGGCCCGCGGCGTCGCAGGTGATCGGAACGGCGCAAAGATAGACGTCGGGAGCGAGTCGCCGGTTCAGGCGAACCTCGGCGCGGCAATTGCGGCGTCGATCCGCGGTGGTGCGCAGGTCGACGAAATCGCTGCGTATCGGCTTCTTCAGCTTGTAGGCATGGGCGTCGGTCAGGAACACCCACGACAGGTGCGTCTGCGCCCGCTCGACGCGGGTTGTCGTCTCGGGATAGGTTTGCGGCCGTAACAGGAACGCGAGCTTGGCGTCGAGGCCCGGGTCCATTGGCGTCGAGGCGCCGTCGTGGGTCGACGACGCGAGGTCGTCCGGCGGGTCATCGACCCCCAGCCGCTGCGCGACACCGCGCCACGCGTCGACGGCCTGCGCCCGCGCCAGCGGCTGCTCGGCATCCCAGGTGACGGCGAGGGCCCGTTCGTCGTCGTCGAGGGGTTCATGGCGGCGCAGCTGCTGCGCGAGCACCGACAGGTCCGCGTCCGATGCATCGTTGCCCGCCGCGCCGCGCTCGACGATCCTGCGGCGCAGCGTCGCCTCGGAGGCAGCGAATTCGACGATGACCAGCGGCACGTCGAGCTCGTTCGCGAGCGTGCGGAATGCGTCGCGCTGCCAGCGCGACAGGAATGCCGCGTCGACGAGCGCGATCCTGCCTGCCTCGACGATCGCGCGTGCCAGCGCCAGCAGCCGGGCGTAGGTCGCGCGGCTCGCGTCCGCGGCGTAGATGCCGGCGTCGAGGTTCGCGCCGGTGCGCGCATCGGCCGGGAGGCCCAGCAGGCGCTTGCGCTCGACGTCGCTGCGCACGCGCAGCGCGCCGATGCGCTCGAGCAGGGACTGGGAGAGCGTCGTCTTTCCCGAGCCCGACAGGCCGTGGGTGATGACGATCGCGGACGGGCCTTGCAAAGTCTCCTTCTTCGCAAGCTGGACATGGGTGCGGCAATCGGCAAGTGCCGCGGACCGGGCTTCCCCGGGAGCCATCTGCGCTGCCCGCATGCCGGCCACCTTGGCCCGGACCATCGCGCGGTACGCGAGATAGTAGGGCAGCACGGCGAGTCCGGAATAGTCACCGGTGTGCTCGAGGTACGCGTTGAGGAAGCGTTGCGCGAGATCGCGCCGACGACGATGCTGCAGGTCCATCACCGTGAACGCGATATCGCTGACGACATCGATCCAGCGCATGCGCTCGTTGAACTCGATGCAGTCGAACAGCGTGACCTCGTCGTCGACGAGCGCAATGTTCCCGAGGTGCAGGTCGCCGTGGCATTCGCGCACGAGCCCGGCCGCGCGCCGCGACGTCCAGGTGGCGTCGCGGGCGGCATGCTCGCGCCGCGTCCAGCCCTCGAGGGCTTCGAGATCGGCGAGACTGGCCGGGTCGTCGATTTTCGGGCGCAGCTCAACGAAGTTGGCCAGCGCGACGTCGAGCACCTCCCCGGCGCTGCCCCAGGGCTGGTCGGCGGGAGCGCGCGCCGCGTCCCCGTGGAAGCGCGCGACGACCGCGGCCAGCGCGTCGACGTGCGCCGGCGCGAGCGCCCCGCGCGCGAGCAGTGCCGAAAGCAGCGCGTCCTGCGAAAACTCGCGCATCTTCAGCGCCCATTCGAGCACCGGACCTGCACCCCCGACGACCGGCCGCTCGACGCTGCCGACGATCGGAACGACATCCAGATAGAGCCGCGGCGCGGTGCGCCGGTTGAGGCGCAACTCCTCCTCGCAGTAGCGGTGCCGGGACTCGAGGCTCGTGAAGTCGAGGAACCCGAGGTCGACCGCTTTCTTGACCTTCCAGGCGTAGGCGCCCGTCAGGTAGACCCAGGAGATGTGCGTCTCGATGACGCGCACCGACGCGCATGCGGGGCCGAAGCTTGCCGGATCGCGCAGCGCCGCCGCGAGCCGCTGCTGCAGCGTCGCTGCCCCGTCCGGTGGCGGTACGTCCATTGCGGACGATCATAGCGCCGAACCCTGCCTCCGGCTTGACGCGAGTCAAGCCCGTGCAGGTCATCTAGAATCGCGCCATGTCGACCGGCGCGCCAGGATCGTTCGCGGACCCGAGGACCCACGCCGGGGCGGGCGGGGACGCGGGGGCCGGCGCCGTGGCCGGGCACTGGATCGACGCCGTCTATCGGGTCCGCGCGGCTGCAGCCGGGATCGGAGCGCGCGCGCAGGCGATCGCGCTCGAGCAGAGCATCGAGGCGCCGCTGGCGGCAGTGCGCGACGAGCGCGTGCTGCGCGAAGTGGTCGCGCAGGTCGGCGACATCGCGCCCGCGGGAGCGCGCGATTTCGACGTGACGATACGCATCGCGGTCGAGACCACCGGGTTCGAAGCCGGGCAGCTTCTGAACATGCTGTTCGGCAACACCTCGCTGCACGACGACGTGACGCTGGTCGACGCCGTGTTCCCCGCGGAATTTGCCCAGGGTTTCGGCGGGCCCGCTTTCGGCATCGCCGGAATCCGCGCGCTGACCGGGGCGGCGGGGCGGCCGCTGACCTGCTCGGCGCTGAAACCCCAGGGGCTGCCTTCACAGGAGCTCGCGAAGATCGCGCGCACGTTCGCGCTCGCCGGCATCGACGTGATCAAGGACGACCATGGGCTCGCCGACCAGGCAGTGGCGCCATTCGGCCAGCGCGTTCGCGAGGTGCAGCGGGCGGTCGACGAGGCGAACCGGGCGACTGGCGGCCATTCGGTCTACGCAGCCTGCCTCAGCGGGCATTACGCGCGCATGCGCGAGCAGGTGGCGATCGCGGAAGACTGCGGCGTGCGCATGTTCCTCGTCGCGCCGATGATCGCCGGCGTCGCGGCGCTGGCGGCGCTCGCGCGCGAAGCGAACGCGCCGATCATCGCGCATCCGGCGCTCGCCGGGGCGGCGCGCATCGCGCCGCCGCTGCTGCTGGGCAGGCTGTTCCGCATGTTCGGGGCGGATGCGACGATCTTTCCCCATGCCGGCGGGCGCTTCGGCTATTCCGGCGACGTGTGCAATGCGATCGCCGCTGCGGCGCGCGAGCCCTGGCACGGCCTCGCCTCGACGCTGCCGGTGCCGGCCGGCGGCATGAGCGTCGAGCGCGTCCCCGAGATCTGCGCGCAGTTCGGCGCCGACACGATGCTGCTGGTCGGCGGCAGCTTGCTCGCGGCCCGCGAGCGGCTCGCCGAGCGTTGCCGGGATTTCGTCACGGCCGTCCACGGAGAAGCACGATGAGCGAGAGCACGGTACGAGCCTTCCAGCAGCAGGACGACGCCTTCCGCTGGAGCGGCGTCGAGTTGCGGGCGTACAAGGAGGAGGGCGCTGCGCCGTTTCGCGACGTCACGCGCCAGACGCTCTTCGCGCGTGCCGACATGCATGGCGAGCTGCGCTATTTCGAGGTCGCCGCCGCCGGGCACTCGACGCTCGAGCGCCACGTCCATGCACACGCGGTGATGATCCTGCGGGGCCGGGGCGAGGTGCTGGTGGGGGAGCAGGTGCACCCAGTCAAGGCGCTCGACCTCGTCAGCGTGCCGCCGCTGACCTGGCATCAATTCCGGGCGGCGGCCGATGCGCCGCTGGGATTCCTGTGCATGGTCGATGCGCAACGCGATCGGCCGCAGCCGCCCGACGCGGACGAGATCGCGCGGCTGCGGGCCATCCCGGCCGTCGCCGCGTTCCTGGCGGGGAGCTACACGCCGAGATAGGCGCGCTGCACTTCGGGGTCGTCGCCGAGGTCCCGGGCAGATCCCTCGCGCACGATGGCCCCCGATTCGAGCACGTAGCCGCGGTCGGCGACGCGCAACGCGGAGAACACGTCCTGCTCGACGAGGAGGACGGTCACGCCCTGGCCGCGGATCTCGACCAGCACGTCGAGGAGCTGGTCGACGACCGCGGGCGCGAGGCCCAGGCTCATCTCGTCGATCATCAGCAGCCTGGGGCTCGCGACCAGCGCGCGCGCCATCGCGCACATCTGCTGCTCGCCGCCCGACATGCTCCCGGCGAACTGGCGCCGCCGCTCCTTGAGCACCGGGAACAGCGTGTAGACGCGCTCGAGATCCTGGGCGAGATCGAGGCGTCCGCTGCGTCGATACGCCCCCATCAGCAGGTTGTCCTGTACGGTCATCTGGCCGAACAGCTGGCGTCCTTCGGGCACCTGGACCAGACCCAGCGCGAAGATCCGGTCCGAGGGCAGGCCGCCGACGTCCTCGCCCGCGAACCGGATCTGCCCGGTGTGCGGCAGGACGCCCGACAGCGCGCGCAGCAGCGTCGTCTTGCCGGCGGCGTTGCTTCCGACCAGCGCGACGATCTCGCGCTCGCGGATCTCGAAGTCGATGCCGCGCAGCACCGGCATTTCGCCATAACCGGCCCCGAGATCGCGGACGGCGAGCAGGGGCTCGCTCATGTTCCGGCGCCCTCGTGCGGCGCGCGCCTGCGGCCCAGGTAGGCTTCGACGACCGTCGGGTCGGAGAGCACCTGCTGCGGCTCGCCTTCGGCGATCTTCTCGCCGTGGTGCAGGACCAGCAGGCGGTCGGACAGGCTGCGGATCGCCTTCATCACGTGCTCGATCACCAGCACGCTGACGCCTTCGTCGCGGACCTTGCGGATGATCGTGAACACCGCTTCGAGCTCGGCGAGATTCAATCCGGCCATGACCTCGTCGAGCAGCAGCAGCCGCGGGTTCATGGCCAGTGCCTTGGCGAGCTCGAGGCGCTTGCGGTCGGGACCGCCCAGCGCCTCCGCGGGACGGTCGGCGCGATGGGCGAGGCCGACGAACGCGAGCTTCTGGTGCGCGAGCTCGCGGGCGATCGCGAGCTGCCGGTGACCACCGCCGGTGCCGAACAGTGCGCCGACCGCCACGTTGTCCAGGACCGAGAGGCCGGGGAAAGGCCGCATGATCTGGAACGTGCGGCCGATGCCGAGCTTGGCGCGGCGATGCGAGGCCAGCGCTCCGATCGGCGCACCCTCGAACAGCAGGACGCCTTCGCTCGCCCGGAACGCGCCGCTGATCAGGTTGACCAGCGTCGTCTTGCCCGCCCCGTTCGGGCCGATCAAGCCGAGGATCTCGCCCCTGCCGAGATCGAAGCTCACGTCGGACAGCGCGGTGAGCCCCGCGAAGCGCTTGGTCAGATGACGAACGCTGAGGACCGGGTCCATGGTGCTACAAGCGGTTCGCGCGGACGTTCTCGGCGAAGTAACGCCAGCGGTATTTGTCGAAGCGCCGGATCAGGTCGGCGACGCCGCGCGGCATGAACACGACGGCGACGACGATCACCGCGCCGAAGAACAGGCCGGCCACGGTCGAGATCTCCGTCGACAGCACCTCGGAGATCCCCGACAGGACGAAGGCACCCAGCACCGGCCCGAGGATCGAGCCGGGGCCGCCGAACACGGTGACGATGATCATCTTGACGTTGAGACCGATGTCGAAGGCGCTGACCGGGTCGATGAAGGTGATCCAGTAGGCGTGGATGCCGCCGGCCAGGGCGCTGATCGCCGCCGACAGGGAGAACGCAAGGACCTTGTAGCGTGTCGTGTCCACACCCATCGCCGCGGCGGCCTCCTCGTTCTCGCGGATCGCGATCAGGCCGTAGCCGAAGCGGCTGTGCGCGATCCAGGCGACGATCAGGGTGGCGACGACGACCAGCGCCAGTGAAAGCTCGTAGAACAGTACGTCGCCGCGCAGCAGCGGCAGCACCAGCCCCGTATTGCGCCCGGTGATCTCGAGGTTCGAGACGATCGCCGTCATCACCTCGGCCAGTCCCAGCGTGCAGATCGCGAAGTAGTGGCCGCGCAGGCGCAGGATCGCGCGTCCGAACAGCGCGGCGAAGACGACTGCGACGACCGTGCCGAGCGCGAGTCCGATGCCGAAGGGAAGGTGCCAGCGCAGCATCGCGATGGCGGTGCCGTAGCTGCCGAGGCCGTAGAACACCGAGTTGCCGAACGACGCGTAGCCGGTGTAGCCGCCGATGATGTTCCAGCCCTGGGCCAGCGCGGCGAGCAGCAGCATGTTGATGCCGAACTGCACGATGCTGGGCGACGCGATCCAGGGAACGCCTGCCAGCACCACCAGCGCCGCGGCGAGCCCGGCGCGGGCGAGGGGACGCTTCACGTGGTCCTCCCGAACAGACCGGTTGGGCGCACGACCAGTACCAGCACCAGGATGCCGAAGCTCGCGACATCGGTGTAGGTTGCGCCCACGTACAGCGACGTCATCGACTCGACGAGGCCGAGGATCAGCCCGCCCGCGATCACGCCCAGCGGGCTTTCGAGGCCGCCGATGATCGCGATCACGAAGGACTTGGCGGTCAGGCTCACGCCGATGTAGGGATTGAGCTGGGACACGACGCCGTAGAGCGCGCCCGCGCCGCCTGCGAGCGCTGCGCCGATGCCGAACGTCAGTGCGTAGATGCTGCGCGGCTCGACACCGTAGAGGCGCGCCGCGACGAGGTTCTGGGCGGTCGCGCGGATCGCGCGACCGAGCCTCGTCCGCGCGAGGAACAGCCACAGCAGCAGCGTGAGCGCGATCGCGATCGCGCATGCGATCAGGCGCACCAGCGGAATGGTCGCGCCCAGCCAGGTGAAGTGGGCGCCGGCGTAGGACGGATTGATCGTGCGGAAATCCGCCGAGAATGCGATCTGCGCCGAGTAGGTCAGCACGACGTCGATGCCGAAAGTCAGCAGCAGCGTGTTGAACATCGGCGCGCGGATGACCAGGTTGATCAGGTGGCGTTGGAGCAGGTAGCCGAACACGAACAGTGCGGCCATGGTCGCCGGCAGGGCGACGAACGGATCGATCCCCAACCCGCTGAACATGTAGTAGCAGGCATAGCCCCCGAGCATGATGAACGCGCCATGCGCGAGGTTGACGATGTTCAGGACGCCCCACACCAGGGCGAGCCCGAGCGCCATCAACGAATAAAGCCCACCGAGCAGGATGCCGTTGACGAGACCCTGCCAGAGGAGATCCATGGGGTGGTGCTGCGCTCAGCCGCGCGGGAGCCGGGCGATCACGCCTGTCGATGCACCCCGCAGGGGGCGGGGCGCATCGCTGCGGGCCGGCCGAGGCGTCCGGCCCTGCGGCTCGACGGGAGGCTTCAGCGCTTGCTCCACGCCGGCATCGGGTAGAGCGCCTTGCCGATGAATCCGGTGGCACCGTAGATCGGCACCACCTTGCCGTTCTGCACCTGGATCACCGTCTGCGGCAGGCTGATCTGGCCCACTGCGTCGAAGCGGATGCGGCCGTAGAGCGACGGGAAGTCGAGGTGCGCGATCGCGTCGCGCAGCTTCTTCGGGTCGGTCGATCCCGCGGCCTCGATGGCCTTGGCGTAGGCCTCGACGTCGGCGACCGCGGAGGCCGCATGATAGTCGGGCTCGTAGCCGAAGCGCTGATGCCAGGCGGCGGCGAACTTGTCGGCATCGCCGAACCACGCATCCTTCTCCGCTGCGGACGGCAGCCACGACGTCATTCCGAAAGCGTAGTCGGCGTCCTTGCCCAGCGCCTTGCGGAAGTCCGCGCTGGGAACGCCGACGGTGAAGCTGTAGAAGTGCGGACTGACGCCGAGGCTCTTGGCCTGGCGGATGAAGTTCAGGACCTCGGTCTCGTGGCCCGAGACCAGCACGGCGTCGGGCTGGTCCGACTTGATTCGCGACAGCAGCGACGAGAAGTCCGATGCATTGCTGCTGTAGCGCTCGTCGAGGACGATCTTGAGGCCGGCCTTCTGCAGCAGCTTGCGCGTGCCGTCGGCGACCGCGACGTCGAAGGCGTCGTCGGCGAACAGGAGCGCCGCAGTCTTAGGCGCGGGCGTGAGCTTGCCCATTGCATCGATCGTGCTCTCGAAATACTTGCTCGCCACCGGCAGCGTGCCGAAGATGTACTTGTAGCCGCGGCTGAAGATCTGGTCCGACGCGCCGCCACCCTGGATCATCGGCACTTCGTACTTCTCGGCCACCGAAGAGGTCGCGAGCACCGCGTCGCTCGCGAAGGGCCCGAGCAGCAGGCCGATCTTGTCGGCGGTGATCAGTTGCGTGTACTGGCGGACCGCGAGGTTGTTGTCGGACTGGTTGTCGAGGATCTTCAGCGCCAGCTGTTCCTGCTTGCCGCCGACCTTGACTCCGCCCGCCTTGTTGATCTGGTCGATCGCGAACTCGTAGCCGTCGCGGTAATAGCGGCCGGTGTTGGCGAGCCCGCCCGAGAGCTGGACCGACGCACCGAGGGTGATCGCGGCGCCCGCCGGGGCCGCGAACGTAAGTGCGGCGCACGCAAAAGCGAGCGCGGCAGCGAGGGACAGTCTGGACAGGTAGCGATTCATGGGAGCCCCCAAAGGTTGTGCGCAACCCCGGTCGTCTCCATGCCACCGACGGTTACGCGCGCCGCCGCGGCTGCGCCGCGGTCGGCAAGATAAAATGCGAAGCTTACCATCGGATCGGCTTCGACATGTCGTCGTCCAGGACGGTTCACCCGCGTGGCGGCGGATGCACTATTTATGGCGTTGCGGCAGCCGCGGCGTTGTGCACCGCGTACATGCTGGCGGGGTTGGGCAGCTATGGCCTGCTCGACAACAACGAGGGCCTCTACGCGGCCATCGCTTCGGCGATGGCGCAGGGCGGAGGCTGGATCGTTCCGCAGGTTGCAGGTCTGCCGTACCCCGACAAGCCGCCGCTCCTGTACTGGCTGGTCGCGTTGTCGCTGCGCGCCTTCGGCAACGGTGAATGGGCGGTCCGGCTCGTTCCTGCGCTTGCCGGGCTGGCGACGGTGCTGGTGACGGGGCTGGCGACGGCGCGGGCGGCCGGGCGCGACGCCGGACTGCGGGCGGCAGTCGTGCTGGGAACCTCGGCGGGTGTGGTCGTCATCGGCCGTACGCTGGTCTTCGACATGCTGTTCACGCTGTGCCTTGCGGTTGCCTTGCTCGCCTGGCAGGCCTGGCGGTCCGGCGCGAGCCGGCGATGGCTGCGTCTCGGCTATGCGGCGCTCGCGCTCGCCGTGCTTGCCAAGGGCCTGGTCGCGCTGGTGCTCGCGGGACTGATCGTCGGCGCCTTCGCGCTGTGGGAGCGCCGCCGCGGCGAGCCACTGCGCCTGGGCGTGGATGCGTGGGGCATCGCGCTGTTCGCGGTGATCGCCGTGCCCTGGCACGCGGTGGCCGCGCTGGAGCAGCCCGGTTTCGCGTGGTTCTACATCGTGAACGAGCAGCTGCTGCGCTTCCTGGGGTTGAGGCAACCCGATGACTACTACGCCGGTGCCTGGTGGTACTACTTGCCGCGGTTCTGGGCGATGGCCTTCCCCTGGATCGTCGTCGCGCCGCTGCTCGTCGCGAGGCAATGCTCCGTCGCGACCGGCGGCGAGCGGTCATCGTTGCCGCGGGACGAAACGTTCGCCCGCTTCTGCGTCGTCTGGGTGCTGGTCGTCGTCGGCTTCTACACGCTGTCGCGGGCAAAGGCGAACTACTACGTCGTCCAGGCGCTGCCCGCCGCGGCTACGCTGATCGCGCTGCGTCTGCCGCTGCTGTGGGAACGCGCGAACGAGCGGCGCAGGGGGCTCGCCGTCGTGGCCGGCGCAGCCACGGCCATCGCGCTGGCCGCTGCGGCCTGGTACCTGCATCGCGCCGAGCCGGGGATCGGACCCGTACCGGATGCGTGGCGTCCAATGCAGATCGCTTGCCTCGTCGCCGCCGGACTCGCGGTGATCGCGACGGCCGGGTTCGCGACGAGGAGCGAGGCGCTGATCATCGGCGGCTTTGCGCTGATGTCGGCTCCTCTCGTCGCCGGCGCGGCCTGGGCGATCGTCCACGATCAGCCCGGCCTGAGCGCGCGCGACGCCGTCCGTTACGTCGATCTGCACTATCCGGGCAGACCGGTCGGGCTGTTCCAGCGCTTCAGCGATCATTCGGCGCTTGCGTATTACCTGGGAAAGCGACTGGTGCTCTACGACCACCGTTCCGCCGACCTTGCGTTCGCGCGCATGCAGCACGCACGCTCGCCCTGGCTGCGGCAGGCGGCTGACATCGAGTTGCGGGGAGGCCCGCCCGCGATCTTCGTCGACGTCCGCGACCTCTCCGCTGCGGATCCGGTCCTGGGATCGCGATACACGGCGACGCGGACGTTCGGAACGCTGGTGCTCTACGTGCAGCGACCAGCGCTGCAAGTGGCGCGGCTCAGGGCCCAGGGACCGCCGTGAGGGGACACCGCGGCGTCTGCCAGCCGCTGAAGGTACTGCCGCAGTGCGGTGACGAACGCCCGATTGCCGATACGATCGCAGTTGATCACGGCGCGGCGCTCCGGCTGCGCGGCATTCCGACACGCCGGCTGCGCACCAGCTGGTAAGGTCGCAGCACGTAGGCCAGCGTCCCGAAGCCGCTCCACACGTGGACCAGCCGCGTGAACGGAAACACCAGGAAGATCGTCATCCCGAGGAACATGTGCGCCTTGAACACCCAGCTCGCGCCCGCGATCAGCTCCACCGCGCCGGAACGGAAGGTGACGATGCGCTGCGCCCAGCCGGCCAGCAGCAGCATCATCGAGCCGTCGAGGTGCTGGCCGGACAGCGGGATCGTCGCGAGCCCGAGGGCGAGCTGCAGCCAAATGAGCTCGAGGATCACGATGTCGCTGGTCTTCGAGGTCTTGCGGATCCGCGGATCGAACAGTCGTCGGTGGATCAGCAGGGTGGCGCCGATGAACGCGAGGATGCCGGCGATGCCGCCCGACACCATCGCCAGGAGCTGCTTCGAGCCTGCCCCGATGAAAGGCTCGTAGACCGCGTGCGGCGTGAGCATGCCGAAGGCGTGCCCGAAGAACAGGAACAGCACCCCGGCGTGGAACAGGTTGCTGCCCCATTGCAGCTGCCCGCGACGCAACAGTTGCGAGGAATCGCTCTTCCAGGTGTACTGGTCGCGGTCGAAGCGGATCAGGCTCCCGAGCAGGAATACCGTCAGGCAGAGGTACGGGTAGTAGCCGAAGAGCAGGGTGTCGAGCCAGCCGGTCATGCCTTGACTCCTTCCGAAAGCGACGGCTTGCGGACGAACTGGATCGGCTGCGGCTCGCGAGTCAGCCCCCGCGTCCGCGCCTGGCCCTGCACGCTGCAGCCGTCGAAAGCCGGCGGCTCGGCCCAGGCATCGTCGAGCGCGGGTTCCGCCGCGACGGGCGCCGCCTCCGCGCTGCCGCCAGCGGCCTCGATCGTCGCGGCGAGCACCGATGCGTAGGGACTTTGCCTCGCGACCAGCGCGCTGAAGATCGAGCGCAGCACGTGCAGGAGCTCGCCCAGGAACTCGCGCGCCGTGCGCTCGGGCTGGGTCGACGCGAACTGCAGGATCACCGGCAAGTGATCGGGCATCTCGTCCGGCGCGAGCCTCAGTCCCGCCCGCTCGTACGTCGTTCGCAGGTCGACCAGTGCCGCGCCGCGCTCGCGCGAATCGCCGTGCACGTGCTCGAACACCTGCAGCGACGTCGCGCGGCCGCGGTCGAAGGTATCGACGTAGTCGGCCTCGGCATCGTAGGGATCCGCCGCGGCAATTCGCTGCGCGAGCGCGACCAGCTCGGCGCTGCGCGAACGCGGCAGCGCGCGCTCGCCGTCGAGGGCTGCGGCGATCTCGGGCAGGGCCGAGCGCAGCCGCGCATCCGGATACTGGAGCAGCGCCGACAGCGCGCGCAGCATCCTGCGGTGACGATGGTCACGGTCCAAGCCGGCTCCTTTCGTTGCGCCGCTCATACGGCCGCCTTGATCGGGATCGTCCGCTTCTTCGTTCCCCCGAACAGGCTGGTCTCCGTCGCGCCGTCCGAGCAGCCGTTGCCGAACGAGAATCCGCATCCGCCGCGCAGGTCGTAGGCGTTCTCCGCGTACTCGCGATGCGTGGTCGGGATCACGAAGCGATCCTCGTAGTTCGCGATCGCCATCACCTTGTACATGTCCTCGACCTCGGCCGCGGTCAGGCCGACCTGGGCCAGCACCTCGAGGTTCTGGCGCCCCTCGACATGCTTGTCGCGCTGGTAGGCGCGCATCGCCAGCATGCGTTCGAGCGCGCGAAGTACCGGCAGCGTGTCGCCGGCGGTCAGCAGATTGGCGAGGTACTGCACGGGGATGCGCAGCTGCCTGACTTCGGGAATCTCGCCGTTGGCGCCGATCTGCCCGGCATTGGCGGCGGAGGTGATCGGAGAGAGCGGCGGCACGTACCAGACCATCGGCAGCGTCCGGTACTCGGGATGCAGCGGCAGTGCGACCTTCCATTCGACGGCCATCCTGTAGACCGGACTGACCTTCGCCGCTTCCAGCCAGGCGGCGGGCACGCCGTCGCGAAGCGCCTGCTCGATGACCTTCGGATCGTGGGGATCGAGGAATACCCCGAGCTGGGCCTCGTAAAGGTCGCGGTCGCGCTCGACGCTTGCCGCCTGCTCGATGCGATCGGCGTCGTAGAGCAGGACGCCGAGGTAGCGGATGCGCCCGACGCAGGTCTCCGAGCACACGGTGGGCTGGCCGGCCTCGATCCGCGGATAGCAGAAGATGCACTTCTCGGCCTTGCCGCTCTGCCAGTTGTAGTAGATCTTCTTGTACGGGCAGCCCGAGACGCACATCCGCCAGCCGCGGCACTTGTCCTGGTCGATCAGGACGATCCCGTCCTCCTCGCGCTTGTAGATCGATCCCGACGGGCAGCTCGCGACGCAGGTCGGGTTGAGGCAATGCTCGCACAGGCGCGGCAGGTACATCATGAAGGTGTTCTCGTACTGTCCGTAAATGTCCTTCTGCACCTCCTCGAAGTTCGCGTCGCGGCTGCGCTTCGCGAACTCTCCGCCGAGGATCTCCTCCCAGTTCGGACCCCAGACGATCTTGTCCATCCGCTCGCCGGTGATCAGGCTGCGCGGGCGCGCCGTCGGCGCGTCCTTCATCTCGGGCGCCGACTGCAGGTGCTCGTAATCGAAAGTGAAAGGCTCGTAGTAGTCGTCGATCTGCGGCAGGTTGGGATTGGCGAAGATCCGCATCAGGACCTTCCACTTGCCGCCCTGCCTGGGAACGATCGAGCCGTCGGGGTTGCGCACCCAGCCGCCGTTCCACCTGTCCTGGCTCTCCCACTGCTTCGGGTAGCCGATGCCGGGCTTGGTCTCGACGTTGTTGAACCACGCGTACTCCATCCCCGGCCGGTTGGTCCAGACGTTCTTGCAGGTCACCGAGCAGGTATGGCAGCCGATGCACTTGTCGAGATTCAGCACCATGCCGATCTGCGCACGAATCTTCATCGCCGATCTCCCGTTATTGGTCGGCTGCGACGGCCGGTTCGTCGTCCAGCCAGTCGACCTTGGCCATCTTGCGCACCAGGACGAACTCGTCGCGATTGGTGCCGATCGTGCCGTAATAGTTGAACCCGTAGGAGAGCTGCGCGTAGCCGCCGATCATGTGCGTGGGCTTGAGCACGACCCGCGTCACCGAGTTGTGGATGCCGCCGCGCGCGCCGGTGATCTCGGAGCCCGGGGTGTTGATCGTCTTTTCCTGGGCGTGGTACATCATCACCATCCCCGGCTTGACCCGCTGGCTCACCACCGCGCGCGCGGCGATCGCGCCGTTGGCGTTGAAGAGCTCCACCCAGTCGTTGTCCTCGATGCCGCCTTTCGCGGCGTCGTCCTCGGACAGCCAGATGACCGGACCGCCGCGATTCAGCGTCAGCATCAGCAGGTTGTCGCTGTAGGTCGAGTGGATGCCCCATTTCTGGTGCGGCGTGATGAAGTTGAGCGGCATCTCGGGGTGACCGTTGGGCTTGCGGCCCGCGACTTCCACCAGCGCCTTCAGGTCCACCGGCGGCCGGTAGCTGACGAATCCCTCGCCGAAATCGCGCATCCAGCGGTGGTCCTGGTAGAACTGCTGGCGCCCGGACAGCGTGCGCCAGGGGATCAGCTCGTGAACGTTGGTGTAGCCGGCGTTGTAGCTGACCTTCTCGCTCTCGAGACCGCTCCAGGTCGGCGAGCTGATGATCTTGCGCGGCTGCGCCTGGATGTCGCGGAAGCGGATCTTCTCGTCCTCGCGATGCAGCGCGAGGTGCGCGTGCTCGCGGCCGGTGATCTTCGACAGCGCGTTCCAGGCCTTGACCGCGACGTGGCCGTTGGTCTCGGGCGCGAGCATCATCACGACCTCGCAGGCGTCGATGTCGGTGTCGATGCGGGGCAGTCCCTGCGTCGTGCCTTCGTCGATGACCGTGCCGTTCAGCTCGGCGAGCGAGCGCACCTCGTCCTCGGTGTTCCAGGCGATGCCCTTTCCGCCGTTGCCGACTCGGGCCATCAGCGGACCCAGCGCCGTGTAGCGCTTGTAGACGTTCGGGTAGTCGCGCTCGACGACCGTGATCTGCGGCGCGGTCCGGCCCGGCACGAGGTCGCAGTCGCCCTTCTTCCAATCGGCGATGTCGAGCGCCTGCGCGAGCTCCGCCGGGGTGTCGTGCATCAGCGGCGTCAGCACCAGGTCCTTCTCCGCGCCCAGGTGCCCGACGCAGACTTCGCCGAAGGCCTTGGCGAAGCCCTTGTAGATCTCCCAGTCGCTCCTCGCCTGCCACGCCGGGTCCACCGCCGTCGACAGCGGATGGATGAACGGATGCATGTCGCTGGTGTTGAGGTCGTTCTTCTCGTACCAGGTGGCGGTGGGCAGCACGATGTCCGAGTACAGGCAGGTCGTGCTCATCCGGAAATCGAGGGTGACCAGGAGGTCGAGCTTGCCTTTCGGCGCCTCGGCGTGCCACACCACCTCCTGCGGCTTCGCATTGCCGGGGTCGCTGCCGGCGCCAAGATCCTGTCCCTGCACGCCATGGCGGGTTCCGAGCAGGTGCTTGAGGAAATACTCGTGGCCCTTGCCCGAGGAGCCCAGCAGGTTCGAGCGCCACACGAACAGGTTGCGGGGCCAGTTGTCCGGATGATCCGGGTCCCCGCAACTCAGCTTCAGCGAGCCGCTCTTCAGGCCGTGGACCGCGTAGTCCTTCGGATCCTGGCCGGCGGCCTGCGCGGCGCGCACGACGTCGAGCGGATTCATCTGCAGCTGCGGCGCGCTCGGCAGCCAGCCCATGCGCTCGGCGCGGACGTTGTAGTCGATCATCGCGCCTGGATAGCGAGCCTTGTCGGCGAGCGGAGAGAGGATCTCGGCCACGCCCAGCTTCTCGTAGCGCCACTGGTCGCTGTGCGCGTAGAAGAAGCTCGTGCTGTTCATCTGCCGCGGCGGGCGGATCCAGTCCAGCGCGAAGGCGAGCGCTGTCCACCCGGTCTGCGGCCGCAGCTTCTCCTGGCCGACGTAGTGCGCCCAGCCGCCGCCGCTCTGGCCCACGCAACCGCAGAGCATCAGCATGTTGATGATCGCGCGGTAATTCATGTCGCTGTGGTACCAGTGGTTCATTGCCGCGCCGATGATCACCATCGACTTGCCATGCGTCTTGTCGGCGTTTTCGGCGAACTGCCGCGCGACCGCAATCGCCTGCGTGCGCGGGACCCCGGTGATCGCCTCCTGCCACGCCGGCGTGTAGGGAACGTTGTCGCCGTAGCTCGTGGCAGCCTCGCCTGGCAGTCCGCGGGCGACGCCGTAGTTCGCCGCGAGAAGGTCGAACACCGTCGCCACCCGCCTCTCGCGGCTGCTGCCCGCCTTGCCCAGCGTGAGTCTCACCGCCGGCGCCCTGCACACGCGCACGTCGCCGCCCTGCCCATTGGCGGTGAAATGCGGTACCTCGAGACCCCCGAAATAGGGGAAGGCGACATCGAGCGTCTCGTTCGCCTGCGTACCATCCTCGAGCACCGACAGCTTGAGCTTCGCCTCGGAGCTGCCGCGCGCGTCCTTCTCCTCGAGGTTCCAGCGGCCCGCGTCGGGACGCCCGTCGGGGCCCCAGCGGAAGCCGATCGAGCCGTTGGGCAGCGCGACCCTGCCGGTGGTGTCGAAAGCGACGGTCTTCCAGTCGGGGTTGTTGTCCTGTCCCAGGCGGTCGGCGAAGTCGCTGGCGCGTACGTAGCGATCGGGGACCCACGCCCGCCGACCGTCGGGCAGCGTGGTTTCCTTCAGTTCGACCAGCAGCGGAAGGTCGGTGTAGCGCCGCGCGTAATCGTCGAAGTAGGGCGAGCGTGGCTGGCCGTTCGCGCCGAAATAGAACTCCTTCAGGATCACGTGGCCCATCGCCATCGCGAGCGCGGCGTCGGTGCCCTGCTTTGGATGGATCCACAGGTCGGCGAGCTTGCTGACCTCGGCGTAATCGGGCGTGACCGCGACGATCTTCGCGCCCTTGTAGCGCACCTCGGTGAAGAAGTGCGCGTCTGGGGTACGGGTCTGGGGCACGTTCGAGCCCCAGGCGATCAGGAACGTGCTGTTGTACCAGTCGGCGCTCTCCGGCACGTCGGTCTGCTCGCCCCAGGTTTGCGGGGAGGAGGGCGGCAGGTCGCAGTACCAGTCGTAGAAGCTCATGCACACGCCGCCGATCAGACTCAGGTAGCGGCTGCCCGCGGCGTAGCTGACCATGCTCATCGCCGGAATCGGCGAGAAGCCGATCACGCGGTCGGGACCGTGCTTCTTGATCGTGTAGACGTTCGCGCTGGCGACCAGCTCGTTCACCTCGTCCCAGGTCGAGCGTACGAACCCGCCGAGGCCACGCTGTACGACCCATCCGCCGCGAGCCTCCTCGTTCTCGACAATGCTCGCCCAGGCGTCCACCGGGGACTTCGCGACGGCCAGGGCGGCGCGCCAATGCTTGAGCAACCGCGCGCGCACCATCGGGTACTTCACCCGGTTGGCGCTGTACAGGTACCACGAGTACGAGGCTCCGCGCGCGCAGCCTCGCGGCTCGTGGTTGGGCAGGTCGGGACGCGTGCGCGGATAGTCGGTCTGCTGCGTCTCCCAGGTGACGATGCCGCCCTTGACGTAGATCTTCCACGAGCACGAGCCGGTGCAGTTGGTGCCGTGCGTGCTGCGCACGATCTTGTCGTGCTGCCAGCGCCCGCGGTAGGCATCCTCCCAGGTGCGGTCTTCGCCGGTCGTGCGGCCGTGGCCGTCGGCGAAGTCCTCGTGTGCCTGCGAGAAGAAGGTGATGCGGTCGAGAAAGTGACTCATCAGGGGCTCCCGGAGG
>JAGXBK010000276.1 GCA_018971195.1 Betaproteobacteria bacterium | reverse complement strand
GGTCCGTCCCGGGTTTGGAAAAACGTGGTCCGTCCCTGGTTTCTGCGTCCCGGGTTTTCGCGGCTCACCTGCCGCTGAGCAGGAGCTCGGCGAAAGCCTCGACCGGCGCTCTGGCATCGAACAGCAGGCCCTTGCCGTCGCGTATGCGCGCGGCGAGCGCGCTGCGCCACTGCGCGTCGCGGGCCACGCGCGTCGCCAGGCCGACATAGTCGGCGCGATCGGCCGCGACGAGCTCGGGAACCCCGACGATGCGCAGCATGGCCGCGCTCTGCCTTCCGCGCATGAATGCGCCGGGCAGCGTCACGACCGGGAGGCCGCAGGCGAGCGCATCGAGGCTGGTGTTGCCGCCGGACCAGTGCAGCGTGTCGAGCATCGCGTCGCACAGCAGGTTGATCCGCAGGTAGTCGTCGTGGGGGACCGGCGGCAGGATGCGCAGCCGTGCCGCGGCGACCCCGCGCGCATCCAGCGCCCGCGCCATCCTGCGCATGAACACGTCGGTGACCCTGGGATGCCGCCCGTCGAACATCACGAGCGTCGCCTCCGGATTCGCCGCGAGCACTTCGGCGAACAGATCGTCGTTGTCCGGATGCACCTTGAACAGCGACTGCGGGCACAGGAACAGCGGCGCGCGCTCGGGAAGCCCGAACTTCGCCCGCGACCCGGCGTCGGGGACCGCGAGGCTCCGGTAGCAGGTGCCGATGCCGGGGAGGGTGAGCAGCGGCTCGACGTAATGCGCAGCGGCGCCTGCCGGCTCCATCCCGGCGCAGCTCACGAAGCCGTCGATCGTCGCGTGACCGGTGGTGACCGGATGGCCCCAGCCGGCGAGCTGGCGCGGTGCGAGGCGCAGCGCCGCCAGCAGGAACGACGTGTGGTCCATCCCCAGCTCCGGATAGACGAGTACGTCCAGGGCATCGTCGCGGATCGCCGGCGCGACGATCGACGGACGCGCCCGGCTGCCGCCGAACTCGGTGAAGCGATCGGCGCGAGCCTTGATCTCGGTTGCGACGTCGTCGAGGCCGGGATAGAGGTGGTAGACGTGAACCTCGAAGCGATCGCGCGGAAGCTCGGTGATCCAGCTCCGGAAATAGCGTCCGGCCGTACCGACATGAAAGAACGCCGAGGCGAATCCGACCTTGAGCTTCCCGGAGGAGCCGCGGCCCGGGGCCTGCAGGCGGTGCCATTGCGGCGCGCCCAACATGAGCGCGCGCTCGACGAACGAGGCGTAGGACGCCTGCAGTTCGCGGTCGTCGCGACCCTGATAGGCGAGGAAGAAGTTGGTCCAGCGCAGGCCGTCGAGGACCTGATCGGACGTGAGGCCGGACACCAGCCGCTCGACGTCGGCGTGCAGTGTAGCCAGCCCCTGCGCGTACTCTTCGCGCGCGGCCTGCAGCCCGGCCGCATCGTCATGAATCATCGGCAGCGACAATCGCGACCCCAGCGCTCCCCGCAACTCGGTCGGATCGGCCTCGAACGACCGGCGGTAGGCTTCGCGCGCCTTCGCGACCTCGTCGCGATCGGCGTAGACGCGGCCCAGGTTGAACCATTCGCCGGCGCTCGCTTTCGGCGCCATCGCGATCGCCTGCTCGTACCGGGACTCGGCCTCATCGAGTGCGCCGCGCTCGCGCAGCAGGCCCGCGAGCAGCACCACCAGCGCGCGCAAGGGCGGCTTGTCCGACTTGCGGGCGAGCGCCGCGCGGGCCAGCCGCTCCGCACGCAGGAGATCGCCGGCGTCGCGCCAATGCACGGCGAGGTTCGCGATCGCCAGGTCGTAGTCGGGCTTCAACGCCACCGCGCGCTC
>JAGXBK010000105.1 GCA_018971195.1 Betaproteobacteria bacterium | reverse complement strand
GGGCGTGGCGCAGGATCGCGCTGCCGCGGCTGACGTTCGCCTGCAGGCGTCGCCCAACGCGGCGCAGCAGCTTCGACTCGACGTCCGCGCCCTCCGCCGCCAGGTTGCGCAACGTCGGCGCCACTTCCCTGCCGGCCCATTCGCGCGTCACGGACGCTGCACCGAGCATTGCCAGCCATGCCTGCCTCGACGCAGCCAGTACATTGTCGCCTGCGCGCGGCGACGTCATCCGGATCGTGTTCGTCATTTCCATCTCCTTGTCGACGTAGACCGCGCGACGCGCGCGTTCCAATGATTGCAACATACCCTCGAGCCCTAGAGCGGTCACACTAATCGCGACGGCGGCGCCGCCGGCTATCCGCGCAGGCGCTGCGCGAGTCCGGTCGCGAGCCTCGCCGCGATCGCGTAGATCGAGAGCTGCGGGTTGGCGCCGATCGAGGTCGGAAACATCGATCCGTCGAAGACGTGGAGGTTGGCGATCTGATGATGGCGGCCGGCAGGATCGATGACCGCATGCCGCGGGTCGGGACCGAGCGGCGCGCCGCCCATGACGTGCGCCGACACGATCGGCGTCGCGCGCGGGCGCAGGTCGAAGCCCCCGATGGCCGCCTTCGCCGCGTCGACGCCCGCGTAACTGCGCCCTGCGCCGTGGACGGGCTGCACCGACGTCGCGCCGGCGGCGAACTGGATCGCGGCCATGGCCGCGAACGCGCGTCGCACGCCGTCGAAGATGTAGGGTGTCAGCGCATAGTCGAGAATCGGCGTGCCGTCGTCTGCGAGCCGCACGCGTCCACCGATGGCATCGGGATGGAAGCCGTCTCGCAACAACGCGATCAGCACCTGCATCCGGGGCAGGCGCTGCATCCACGCCGCGTGCTGCCTGCCGTGGCCCGGCAGCGTGATCGCGGCGAGGACCGGGTGCACCGGCGGCGCTTCGAGCTTGAATCCCATCGGACCCGCGGGCGGCGCCATCTGCAAGAAGTGATCCGAGAAGATGGTTTGCGGCGCCCCGCTGAAACCGTCGATGCGCCCGGGCATCAGCGCGGCGGACACCACGGTCGGGTGCAGGAACGTGCGCAGGCCCAGGATGCCGTAGGGATCGGGCACGTGGCTGCGCAGCAGCAGCGCCGGCGTGTTGATGGCGCCCGCCGCGCTCACGTAGGCGCGCGCATGCACGGTGATCCTGCGACTCGCGGGCGTCGTGCCGCTCGCGTCCATCGCCTGGCATTCGAGGGCGTCGACGCGGTCACCCCGGATGACGAACCGCTGGGCGCGCGCGCGCGTCACGAGGGTTGCGCCCCGAGAAAGCGCGCGCGGAATCGTCGTCACCAGCATCGACTGCTTGGCATTCGTCGGGCAGCCGAGACCGCAATAGCCGAGGTTCCAGCACCCCCTGACGTTGCGACGTATCGTCCCCCAGGGCAAGCCGAGCTTTTCGGCGCCCGTCGCCAGCGCGGCGTTGTTCGCGTTGGGCGCAGTTGTCCACGACGCCACACCCAGGCGCTGCTCGACACGATCGAACCAGGGCGCAAGATCGCGCGGCCCGAAGCCGTCGATGCCGAAGGTCGATGCCCAGTACGCGAGCGTCGGCTCGGGGGTGCGGAACGAGCTCGTCCAGTTGACCGTCGTGCCGCCGCCCACGCAGCGGCCCTGCAGGATGTTGATCGCCTTGTCGGCGGTCTTGCGTGCCGCGGATTCCTGGTACAGGTCGCGGTAGGCCTCGCGCTCCAGCATGTGGAAATCGCTCGAGGATTTGAGCGGGCCTTCCTCGATCATCAGGACCGTGAGTCCGGCGTCGCAGAGGGTCTCGGCGGCGATGCCGCCGCCCGCGCCGGTTCCGACGATCACGACATCGGCTTCGAGGACCAGGTCGCGGTCGAGCGTGGAGGCATCGACGACCCTCCATCCGTCCAGAAGTCCCGCGCGTATCGGGTCCACGATCGGGGCCGCGGTGTGCGCGAGCCTGCCGAGAGTCGTCGTACCGGCTGCGGTCGCGGTCAAGGCTGCCGGCGTCGCGCGCGTTTCGGGCGTCGTCATGTCAGCCGCGGCGGCCCGGGATAGCCGATGGCGGGCCACGACTGCGGATTCGCGTACCAGGCGGCGAACGTGATCTGGTGCAATGCATCGTAGGCGGCGCGCTTTTGCGTCCACCGGCTCGATTGCAGGCGAACGAGGAATGCGTCGGCGTCGGCGACGCTCGCTTCCTCCCAGGACGCGGTCATGCCTCCCAGGCCGATGCGCAGCGGCGCGAAAGCGAGCAGCGAGAACAGCGACGCGAGCTCTTCGCGCGCGATCGGCGCGAGTCCGCGCATCGCTACGCCGATGCCGTCGATCGTCTGCGCGATCGCGATGTCGCGCGCCGCCCCCGGCGGCGGCAGCGCGCCGGCGAGCAACGCCGGCACCAGCGCACGCATGATGTCGACACCGTCCTTGCTAAGAGCGCCGGCGCCGTGGCGCGCCGGCGTCGGCTGCAGCAGGCGCGCGGTGGCGAACGCCAGGGCGCCCAGGATTCCGGCGAACAGCACGCGGCGGCGGGAGGGGTTCAAGGTGCGGAGCGGTGCGGTCCGGGCACCGCGATGTTGCGCGAGCGCCTCGACCGCGACGATAGTGGTCGCGGGTAGAGCAATCAATCTAATGCGGCATTCGACCCGCCCGGACGCGCGGATTAGACTGCGCGGGCATGTCCTGCCCGCCGAGCGACGCGAGACAATGAGCGATTCCGCCAGCCATGCCGCGGTCGAGGCGCTGCTCGCCGCGCTCGAGCGCGTGCAGCAGCACCACGCCGAGCGTGCGGCGAAACCCGAGCGCGCACGCGCTCTTGCGCGGATCTGCGAATGGCAGGCACGGCGGCTGCGGCGAACCTACGAGGATCTCGAGGCGCAGCCGCGCTACCAGGAGGCGATCAGGTTTTTCGAGACCGATCTCTACGGCGGCGCCGATTTCGCGCAGCGCGACGCCGACCTCGCGCGCGTCGCTCCGGTGTTCAAGCGACTGCTTCCGGCCGCCGTGGTCGCGACGGTCGCGACGGCGGTCGAGCTGAATGCGCTGTCGCAGGACCTCGACCGGGCGCTGGCGGACACGCTCGTCGCCGCGGACACGGGTTTCGGCGTCGCCGACTACTGCAGGGCCTACCGGAAAATGGGCCAGTACGATCGGCGCGCGCGCCAGATCCGCCTGGTCGGCGACGTCGGCGTCGCGCTGGACCGCTACGTGCAGATGCCGATGCTGCGGGCCGCGCTGAAGCTGATGCGCAAGCCCGCGCGGGCCGCCGGGCTGGGAACGCTGCAGGAATTCCTGGAACGGGGATTCGGCGCGTTCGCACGCATGGGCGGGGCGGTCGAGCTCCTCGCGACCATCGAGAGTCGCGAGACGGCGATCCACGATTCGATCGTCGCAGGTTCCGACGCGCCGTTCCCCGACCCGCTCGCATGACCCCCACCCCCGGTCGTTGACAGGACGCTTGCTCGGGCCCGAGGGCGGCGGCGCTGGTGCCCGCCCGCCGCTCACGCGCTTCGCTTGCCCGAAAGCTTGTCGAGCTGCGCGTGGATCTCCCGTTCGATCGAGGGCTTCAGGGGCGTCAGCAACAGGCCGAGCTTGACCTCGAGCCGGATGTGCGTCGCGCTGACCTGCATGCGTCCGGCGACCCCGGGGCGCTCGAACACGACCTGGTCGCCTTCCCATTCGTAGGCGAGGTCGAAGCGCTGGCGCAGGTCCTGCGCGAGCTGCTCGGCGGCCTCCTTCGCCTTGCGATGGCTGAGCGCGTGCTCCTTCGCGATCGAGATCGACGCCATTGCCCCTGCCTCCTCGTCGCGCAGTATAGAGCGGGGCAAGCAGCATCAGCGGTTGACACGCGAGCAGAACGAACGTAGGCTTCAAACAAACGTTTGAATGCAAGTTGTCGTCCGCTCGCGATGCCCGCCAAAGCCAGGATCATTCCTCTCAAGCCGCCGCGCGATCCTGCCGCGACCAAGATTCGCGTCCTCGACGCCGCCGAGGCGCTGTTCATGGAGCACGGCTACGAGGCGACGAGCCTGCGCGCGATCACCGCCGCCGCCGAGGCGAACCTCGCCGCGGTCAACTACCACTTCGGCAGCAAGGAAGAGCTGTTCCAGGCGGTGCTGACGCGCCGCCTCGACCCGATGAACCAGGCACGCGTCGAGTTGCTGACGCGCCTCGAGGCCGGGGCCGGATCGCGGCCCTTGTCCTGCGAGCGGATCCTGATGGCGCTGCTGATCCCGGCGCTGAAGCTCGCCCGCGACCCGGAGCGCGGCGGCAAGGATTTCCTGCGACTGCTGGGCCGCGCCTATGCCGACCCGGCGCCTTTCATCCGTCGCTTTCTGTCGGAGCAGTATGCGGTGATGATCGCGCGCTTCAAGGCTGCCTTCGCGCGGGCGCTGCCGAAGCTGCCGCGCAAGGAGCTGTCGTGGCGCCTGCACTTCATCATGGGCGCGCTGTCGTACACGCTGGCCGGCACCGACGCACTGAAGCTGATTGCCGAACTCAATCCGCACGAATCGACCAACGACGAGATCCTGCTGCGCCGCCTCGCGCCGTTCCTGCTCGCGGGACTCGAGGCGCCACTGCCCGACCTGTCGGCGGTGACGCGCGACCTCGACGGCGAACTGGGCAGGACCGCATGAACGCCGCGCCGGCAACCGATCGGATGTCGCTGGAGCGCCACGCGGCCAGCACGCCCTGGAGCCACACCCGGAGCCACCGATGATCGCCCTCATGCTCGCCATCGCACTCTTCGCGGCGCTGGCGCTCGCCTACGGGCAGGCGTCGGGTCTCGCCTGGTTCGCATCGACCACCGCATGGCTGGCCGTGACGTGGCTCACCGGGACGCTGCCCCTGCCTTGGATCACCGGCCTTGCGATCGTCGGCGCGCTGGTCGCGTTGCCGCTGCTCGTCCTGCCGCTGCGGCGCAGGCTGGTCAGCGCGCCCTTGCTTGCGGGTTTCCGCAAGGTGCTGCCTCCGATGTCGCAGACCGAGCGCGACGCGCTGGAAGCCGGTACGGTGAGCTGGGACGGCGAGCTCTTCTCCGGCCGGCCGGCCTGGCAGCGCCTGCTCGCCATCGAGCGCACCCGCCTGACCCCGGAGGAGCAGCACTTCCTCGACCACGAGGTCGAGACGCTATGCGCGATGGTGTCGGACTGGGAGACGACCAATGTCTACAAGGACCTCCCCCCGCAGGTCTGGCAATACATCAAGGACAACGGCTTCCTCGGGATGATCATTCCCAAGGCCTATGGCGGCCTCGGCTTCTCCGCCTACGCGCATTCGCAAGTGATCACCAAGCTGTCGACGCGCAGCGGCACCGTCGCGGTCACGGTGCTCGTCCCGAACTCGCTCGGCCCCGGCGAGCTGCTGCTGCATTACGGCACCGACGAGCAGAAGCGCCGGCACCTTCCACGCCTTGCGCGCGGCCTCGAGATCCCGTGCTTCGCGCTCACCAATCCGCAGGCGGGCTCCGATGCCGCGGCGATTCCCGACTGGGGCGTCGTGTGCTGGGGCGAGCACGAAGGTCGTCGCAGCCTCGGCCTCAAGCTCACCTGGGACAAGCGCTACATCACGCTGGGCCCGGTGGCGACGCTGCTGGGCCTCGCGTTCCGCGCCTGGGACCCCGAGCACCTCGTCGGCGAGCGCGACGATCTCGGCATCACCTGCGCGCTGATCCCGACCACGCATCCGGGCGTGAATATCGGCCGGCGGCACATGCCGCTCAACGCCGTGTTCCAGAACGGCCCGAACTGGGGCCGCGACGTGTTCATTCCGATGGACTGGGTGATCGGCGGCCAGCCGATGCTGGGCCGCGGATGGCGGATGCTGATGGAATGCCTGGCGGCGGGCCGCGGCATTTCGCTGCCCTCGTCGAACACCGGCATGGCCAAGCTCGCGGTACGCACGACCGGGGCCTACGCGCGCGTGCGCACCCAGTTCAAGACGCCGATCGGCCGCTTCGAGGGCATCGAGGAGGCGCTGACCCGGATGGGCGGCAACCTCTACCTGATGGACGCGGCGCGAATGCTGACGGCGACCATCGTCGACCAGGGCGAGAAACCCGCCGTCCTGTCGGGCATTGCCAAGCTGCACATCACCGAGCGCAACCGGCAGGTGATCAACGACGCCATGGACATCGCCGGCGGCAAGGGCATCTGCATGGGACCGTCGAACTTCCTCGGCGCGGCGTACATGCAGATGCCGGTGTCGATTACCGTCGAGGGTGCGAACATCCTGACGCGCAGCCTGATCGTGTTCGGGCAGGGCGCGATCCGCTGCCACCCGTACGTGCTGCACGAAATGGCTGCGACGCGCGCCCCGGATACCGGCAAGGCAGTGCGCCTGTTCGACGCGGCGCTGTTCGGCCATCTGCGCTTCGGGCTTTCCAATATCGCGCGCACGCTGGTCATGGGACTGACCGGCTCGAACTTCGTCCGCGTTCCAGCGAATGTGGCGCCGGAGACGAAGCGTTATTACCAGCAGCTCACGCGCTTCTCGGCCGCGCTCGCGTTTCTCGCCGACATCTCGATGGGGACGCTGGGCGGCGCGCTGAAGCGCAAGGAGAAGCTCTCGGCGCGCCTCGGCGACGTGCTGTCGCTGCTCTACCTGTGCTCGGCAACGTTGTGGCGCTACGAGCAGGATGGTCGCAAGCCCGAGGATGCGCCGTTGATGCACTGGGCGATCTGGGACGCGATGTTCAAGGCGCAGAACGCGATCGAGGGCGTGATCTCGAACTTTCCCAATCGGGCCATCGCGGCGGTGATGTGGCGTGTCGTGTTTCCGCTCGGGCGGCCCTACGAGGTGCCGTCCGACCAGCTCGGCCACGACGTCGCGAAGATCCTGCTCGAGCCTTCGGCGGCCCGCGAGCGTCTTGCCGGTGGCATGTTCATCGGCGATCCCGACCAGCCGGTGGGCTTGCTCGAGCGCGCTCTTTGCCTCACCGTCGAGGCCGAGCCGCTGGAGCGCCGGTTGAGGGATGCGCAGCGCGACGGCAGGATCGACGCGCAGCTCGCGCCGGGCGAGGACGGCTCGCGGCTCGCCGAGCGCGCGGTCGCTGCCGGCGTCATCACGCCTGCCGAAGCCGCGTTGCTCGGCGCCCAGCGCGAACTGGTCGCACGCGTGGTGCGCGTCGACGATTTCGCGCAGGACCTCGGCACGTCGCTGCTCGAGCAGGATCGCGCCGGCTTCGGCCGGCCCCCGATCACGGCACCCGCGCCGGCGAACCTCGCGCAAAGGCGCGAGGTCGCCAACGAGGGATTCCGCTGACCGGATCGCGTACGCGCAGCGCATGAAGCCCATCTATCTCATCGACGGGGCGCGCACGCCATTCCTCAAGGCGCGCAACCGGCCGGGTCCGTTCGCGGCGTCGGATCTCGCGACCGACGCCGGCCGCGCACTGCTGTTGCGCCAGCCGTTCGAGCCCCCCGAACTCGACCAGGTGATCCTGGGTTGCGCAGCGCCGTCGCCCGACGAGGTGAACATCGGGCGCGTCGTCGCGCTGCGCATGGGCTGCGGCCACAAGGTTCCGGGCTGGACGGTCATGCGCAACTGCGCGTCGGGCATGCAGGCGATCGACTCGGCGATGGATTCGATGCGCAGCGGGCGCTCAAAGCTCGTGCTCGCCGGGGGGGTCGACGCGTTGTCGCGCGCACCACTGCTGTTCTCGGATGCGATGGTGGCGTGGCTCTCGAGCTGGTATGCCGCGAAAACGCTCGGCCGGCGCGCGGCGCTCATCGCGCAGTTCCGCCCGCACTATCTCGCGCCGGTGATCGGGCTGATGAAAGGCCTGACCGACCCCGTCGTCGGACTGCTGATGGGCCAGACGGCCGAAAACCTCGCCTGGCGTTTCGGGATCACGCGTGCCGAGATGGACGCGTATTCGGCCCGCAGCCACCAGCGCGTCCTTGCCGCGCAGCGCGAGGGCCGCTACGCCGGCGAGATTGTCGCGCTCTACGACGGCGGCGGGAGCGCCTATCCCGCCGACGACGGCGTGCGCGAGGACTCGACGCCGGAGAACCTCGCGCGCCTGAAGCCGTTCTTCGACCGCAAGTACGGCAACGTCACCGCGGGCAACAGCTCGCAGGTCACCGACGGCGCGGCCTGGGTCGTGCTGGCGACCGAGGAGGCGGTGCACAAGCATGGACTGAAACCGCGCGGGCGCATCGTCGACACGCAGTGGGCCGCGCTCGACCCCGCGCAGATGGGATTGGGTCCCGTGTATGCCGCCACGCCGCTGCTGACGCGCAACGGCATGGGGCTGGCCGGCGTCGACGCCTGGGAGATCAACGAGGCTTTCGCCGCGCAGGTGATCGCCTGCCTGCGCGCATGGGACAGCGACGCCTTCTGCCGCGACGAGCTGGGGCTGCCCGGCGCACTGGGGGCGATCGACCCCGACCGCCTCAATGTCGACGGCGGCGCGATCGCACTGGGTCATCCGGTCGGCGCATCGGGAGCGCGGATCGTGCTTCATCTTCTGAACGTGCTCGAGCGCAGCGGCGGCCGGCGCGGAATTGCCGCGATCTGCATCGGCGGCGGGCAGGGCGGCGCGATGCTGGTCGAGCGCATCGACTGAACGTTCGGCTTCGACGCCTGCGCGTGGTCCGCGCCGTGCGTCGAAGCCACCGATCGAATCCAAAGCAGGGGATCGCAGGTGGAGCACTGGAGCATTACGCAGGGCGCCGACGGGATCGCGTGGCTCGCCTTCGACAAGGCCGGCACGGCGACCAACACGCTGTCGAAGTCGACGCTGGCCGAGCTGAACGAGGTGCTCGATCGGCTCGATCGCGAGCCACCGAAGGGGCTGGTGATCGGGTCGGCCAAGCCGTCGGGCTTCATCGCCGGCGCCGACGTCGGCGAGTTCGGCGACGTCCGCGATGCTCAGGTCGCGCGCGCGCTGGTCGAGCGCGGCTGGAACCTCTTCGAGCGGCTTGCGCGCACGCCGTATCCGACGCTGGCGCTGATTCGCGGCTTCTGCCTGGGGGGCGGGCTCGAGCTGGCGCTGGCTTGCCGCTACCGCGTCGTCGTCGACGAGCCGTCGACGCGCCTCGGCCTGCCGGAGGTGATGCTGGGCATCGTGCCGGGCTGGGGCGGCATCCGGCGACTGCCGTGGCTCGTCGGCGCGCCCGCCGCCCTCGACCTGCTGCTGACCGGCAAGACCGTCGATGCGCGCAAGGCGAAGAAGCTGGGCCTCGCCGACGAATGCGTCCCGCCGCGCATCATGGACAACGCTGCGCGCGCCGTGCTGCTCGCGCAGCCCGCACTGCGCAGGCTCCCCTTTCCGCTGTCGCTGACCCTGACGGCACCGGCGCG
>JAGXBK010000104.1 GCA_018971195.1 Betaproteobacteria bacterium | reverse complement strand
GTCGCCGACAGCCGCTGCCAACGCCGGCTGCGCGAGCACGTCGCTCGTGGCTGCGGGCGCGCCCGGGGAGCCGGACGGCAGGTCGGGCTCCGCGATCGCCTCGAACGCCTCTCGTGCCTCGGACGACGCCGCTGCGATCGAATCCGGAGCCACCGGCGGCTCCGCCGTTGCCGGCTCGACCGTAGCCGTCGCGGGCTCGACGTCCTCGTCACCCAGCAACAGGTCGAGCGTCGGCGCATTCGCGCTCGCTTCCTGGCGCAGCTCATCGAGCTCGATGCCGATGTCCACTGCTTCACGTTCGTCGCTGGGACTGAATCCCTCGCGGGCCCTCACGCGGCTGACGAAATGCGCGAGCCCCGCGCTCGCACGAGCGAGAATCGGATGAGCACGGCTCGGAAACGGCGGCCCGTACTGTTCGAGCGCGAGCAGCGCCTGCTCCAGCGCCTGCGCCGTCTCCGCGATCAGCGCGATGCCGCCGGTGCGGTGGATCCCGCACAGGGTGTGGCTCGCACGGACCATCGCCACCACGGGCAGGTGGTCGGGATCGAACTGCATCAGCGAGACTTCATGCTGCAGCACCGCGACGTTCTGGTCCGCCTCGTCGCAGAGGATCTTCCACAACGATGCGGACAGCGTGACGGCACCGACCGTCACTTCGTCGGTGTCCGTCCGCGTCGTGTCGTCGGCGGACCGCGGCGCATCGGTGAGCAGCGTCAGGCCCGGTGCATGGACACCCGGCGCACGCGAGCGCGCGTCCGCGGCGCCGGCATGCACGGACGTGTTGTCCGCGACGACGCGCAGCACCGGCTTCTGGACGTCGCGGTCGGAAGGCAGGCCGATGTCGATCGTCTCCTCGACCGGCTCGTCGATCGTCGTGACCGCGGGTGTCGCTCCGTCGGCAAGTGGCGCGTCGAAATCGGGCAACTCGATGAGCTCGAGATCCAGCGTCGACGTCACCTCGCGTCCGGACGCTTCGACCGGCTCGCCGGCAACGGGCTCCGCCACCGGCATGGGAGCGAACCCGGGGAGCTCGGCCTCGACGGCGCCCAGCGCCGCCTGCAGCGCGGAAGGGTCGGTCGTGATGCGACCTGTCTCGCGCAGTTCGCGCACCCAGCCGCGGAAGCTCTCCTGCGCGGTGCGGATCAGCTCGAGCAGCGTCGGCGTGACCCGGCGGTCATCCTCGAGAATGCGGTTGTGCACGCGCTCGACGCCCCAGGCGAGCTCGCCGAGCTCGGTCAGGCCGACCATGCGCCCGCTGCCTTTCAGCGTGTGGAACTGGCGACGCACGGTCACCAGCGCATCGCGGTCGCCGCTGTTGTGCGCAAGGGCGCGATAACCCTCGTCGACGGTATCCAGGACCTCGTCGGCCTCGGTCAGGTAGATGTCGAGCAACTCGGCATCGAGCGCGCTCGCATCGGTGGCGAGCAGGCGCTGGGTTTCCTCGGAGATCGCGGGCGCGGGTGCCACACCCGCCTCGACGATCAGGTCCACGCTCGCGGCGACCGCCGCGTCGGCGGCACCGGCATCGATTTCGCGCAGCACCGCGTCGGCCTGCGCCGCGAGCTCGGCGTCGCCGATCAGCTCGGCATCGCCCCGCAGGCTGGCCAGCTTGCCGCGCAGCTCGACACGCGCCTCGGCATCCGCCGGGGCATTGCGCAGGTCGGCGATGAGGCGCGGCAGCGCGGCACGCAACTCGATGACCGAATGCTCGGCCGACTGGCGATCGGCCTGCACCGGCTGGGGCGCTACGCCCATGCGCCTCGCGATCAGCGGCGCGATCATGCGATCGCGGTCGGGCCGCTGCTGCAGGACCGCCTCGATGTAGAAGCCGAGGCCCGACAGCGATTCGGCCAGCAATTCGAGGCCCGCGTCGTCGATGGCCGTGGACGGATTCGCGTAGCCTTCGATCTGCGTCTGGCATAGCGCGAGCAGGCGATCGGCGTCGTCGAGATCGAGCATGCGCAGCGCGCCGCGGATCTGCTGGCTGTCCCTGGCCAGGCCGGAGAGATCACCGCGCTTCGAATTGTCGCGGAAGAACGCGTCGAGCACCTGTTCCATGCGACGCAGGTTCGCCTGCACTTCGCGCATCACCTGCGAGAGCAGCGCGCGCTCCTGCGCCCGCCGCGACATCTCGTCGAGTACCGGTGCCCCGGCTTCGGCCTCGCGCCCCGCCTGGGTCGCGTCCAGCCTCGCCAGCATCGCATCGACCTGCGTGGCGAAATCCGGCGACAGGTTCGTGTAGTTCTCGAACGCGCTTTCGGTGAGCAGCAGCGCGGTCGCGAACTCCATCGCGAACGGCTCCGGCACCCCGGCTTCGGGCATCTGCTCGAGGCACGAGGCGAGCGTCGCGGTGAGCCTGGCGAGCGCAGGGGGTCCGATCTCGCCGGCCTTGGCGTCGACCGCCGCCATGGTCTGCCTGAGCCTGGCGAGGACGTCGGCCCGCCCGGAGGCGGCCTTGAGCCACGCGTCCTTGGCGCTCGCGACCTGCTCCCGCGCCTCGCGCAGGATCGGCTGCAGCCGGACGACGTCGGCGTTGAGGGCCTCCGTCGAAGGAATCAGCTCCGCCAGCCGGTAGGCGCGCTGGATCGCCTCGACCTGCTGCGATCCCGGCGCGCTAGTCGCCACGAAATACAACACCTCGCGACGCAGCCGATCGGAGACCTTGACGCTGCCTTCGGTGACGCGTCGAATCTGCATGTCGACCCGCGCCACGAGCTGCTTCGCACGGAGGCTCTTCTCGAGCAGATCGAGATCGAGCGCCTCCAGGAACGCGCCGACGGTCCACCAGAACGCGCGCAGGTTCGACTGGGTCGTGGCGTCCTCGATCGCCGCGATCGCCGCGCGCATGGTGGGGCCGCCCGCTGCCTTGCCGCGCAGCCATTCGAGCAGGCCGCGCTGATAGTCGCGCCGCTGCTTCAACAGGTACGATGTGAGGTTCGCCGCAGGCATGATTTCGCGCGGCGTCGTGCGCGGAGGGCGCACGTCGAGGTCGGGATAGAACAGGTCTGCGGGCGATGCGCCCTCGACCCCCCGTGCCTTCTGCATCGCCTCGTACTCGGGAAAGAGCTTGAGCGGCACCGGCGCCGCGCCGCTGGCAATCTCGTCCAGGAACACCTGCAGCCTGCGACAAGCGCGATCGATGCGGTCGATGATTCCGGGCGCGTCGACGACCGGCAGTTCGTCGATGCGCGCCAGCAGCCGCTCGATCTCGTCGGTGTAGGCGGTGACGGCGTCCAGGCCGACCATCTGGATCGCGCCGGCGGCCTGGTGGATGTGCGAGCGCGCGTGCTTGAGCGACGCGGCGTCGGAGAAATTTCCGCGAAAGGCCGCGAGCGCCTCGATGCCGCGCGTCAGCGCCTGATCGATCTCGCCGTGGACCCACGACAGCGGGCCCAGGTCGAATTCTCGTGCGGATTCAGTGGACACGGCGCAAGGGCTCCCCGATCGACGTCGTCATCACACCTTGAAGCCGGCAACCGAGCTTCGCAGCTCGGCGGCGAGCTTGGTCAACTGGCCGATCGACACGTTGGTCTGCTTCGTGCCCTCGGTCGTCTCTTCCGAGATGCGCAGGATGCCCTGCATGCCGCGCGTGACGTCGGTCACCGACTCGGATTGCGTCTGCGTCTGCGCCGAGATCTGCCCGATCAGCTCGGCGAGCTCGCGCGAGACTCGCTGGATCTCGGCGAGTGCCTGGCCGGCCGCGTCGGACAGCTTCGCGCCCTCGACCACGCCCACCGTCGATCTCTCCATCGCCACGACTGCGTCCTGCGTGTCGGCCTGAATCGTCTTCACGATCGCCTCGATCTGCTTGGTCGCCTCGCCGGAACGCTCGGCCAGCCGCTGCACCTCCTCGGCGACCACCGTGAAGCCGCGGCCCGCCTCGCCGGCCGACGCGGCCTGGATCGCGGCATTGAGCGCCAGCACGTTCGTCTGCTCGGTGATGTCGGAGATCAGCTCGACGATCTCGCCGATCTCGAGCGAGCTTTCGCCGAGGCGCTTGATGCGCTTCGACGTCTCCTGGATCTGGGTGCGGATGTCGTTCATGCCGGCGATCTGGTCCTGCACCGCGTTCCCGCCCTTCTCCGCGGCGGCGAGCTGCACCTGCGCGACCTTCGCCGACCGGGCGGCGCCGTCGGCGACTTCGTTGATCGACTGGGCCATCGTGAGCACCGATGCCGACGCCTGCTGGATCTCGCGGTTCTGGTTCTGCGACGCCTCGTACAACCGGTTCGAGATCGCCTGCGTCTCCTGCGTCGCCTTGGTCACCTGGTCGGTCGCCGAGTTGATCCCGCGCACCAGCGTGCGGAGCTCCTCGATCGTGAAGTTGATCGAGTCGGCGATCGCACCGGTCACGTCTTCGGTCACCGACGCCTGCACGGTAAGGTCGCCGTCGGCGAGGTTCCCCATCTCGTTCAGCAGCCGCAGAATCGCTTCCTGATTGCGCTTGTTCTCGTGCTCGCTCTCCTGCGCGCGAGAGCGGACGTCGTCGAGGAACGCCCTTGCGATCAGCGCCAGGGTCGCGAGGGCGAGCAGCGCGAACAGCCCGACGAGGCCGAGCGAGAAAGCGCGCGGCCGGCCGCCGGACTGGTACGCGTCGGCGAGCTGCGTCGTGTCGGTCAGCAGGGGCTCTGCCTCGCTGTTGATGCTGCGCGCGGCCTGCTTGGCGACCACCAGGTTCTTCATGTTCGCCTGGATCGCGTTGACACCCGCCTCGTAGGGGGCGAAGCGCTTGCCGAGGTCGGCGAGTGTCGCGCGCGCGTCGTCGGAGCGCGTGGCATTGAGCTTCAGCGCGTCGCTGCCCTTGGTGAGGCCGTTCAGCACGTCGCGGAACGTCGTCGCGTCCTTGCCGAGCACGAACGTGGTTTCGGGGTCGATCTCGTCGGCGGACGCCAGCATGCTGGCGTTCTTCGCGATCCGCTGCGACAGCATTGCGAGCTGGTTCGCAGAATCGACTTCGCGCGCGGACCCGCCGCCCTGCCCGATCTGCTGTGCCGCCTGCTGGGCGAGCTCGAGCAGCGCACCGTTGCCGCGGCTGATCGCACCGAGGCCGCTGGCAAGCGAGGTGAGGCTGCGCTCGTTCTCGACCAGCTCCTTCGCCGCCGCGTCGACGCGCTGCCAGCGCGTCCGGATCGAGGTCAGCGTCTCGTTCGCCGCTGGATTCTGCGTCGGATCGAGCACGACGCCCTTGAATGCGCCACCGTTCACCAGCGCGTCGAGATCGGTCTTGAAGCGTTCACGGCTGTCGCGGACGGCCGCGAACGCGTTCGCCTGCCCTTGCGCGGCGAGCGCCGCGCCGCGCGCCAGCCGTTGCGAGAGCATCTGCATCTCGGTGGCCGTCGACACGCGCAGCGCCTGCTGCGACGTGGCGCGACTGTCGAGGAACAGCAGGAACGCAGCGAGCGCGACGAACAGCAGCGTCAGCGCCCCCAGCAGCTGGAACTGCCGGACCACCGGCAGGCGGCCGATGATCGGGAGCTTCGACGGCACCGGCGCCGCGTTGGCCGCGACGCGGAGCTGCTCCATCACCGACATCGACGCCAGCGGATCGTAGCTGTCGGTCGATGCGGCAATCATCCGGACCTGGGTCGTCGGCGGGTCGAAGTCGATATTCTCGGCCGGCGGCGCATCGGCGCCGAACAGCCTGGGCATACGCAGTGCCATAGCTCCTCCGGATTCATCCACGGGACCGGCAAGGCCGGGCCCCGGCCCTCAGGTGCTGACCTGCAGGAACGCAGGGTCGCGCGCGAGGGCCCCGAGATCGATTTCCTGCCACGTGCTGCCTTCGGCATCCGCCCAGCGCTGTGCATGCCATTCCGGCGCATCGGCGCGCGCCGGCGCGGCCGTGAGCTCGGCGAGATTGCGCAATCCCGCCACGCGCTCGACGACGATCCCCGCGTTCAGATCGCCGGTGCGCGAATTGAACAGGATCAGGCGCGCGAGCGGCCCGATCGCCACCGGGTCGTGGCCCAGAAATGCAGCGAAGTCGACGACGCTGTAGAGGCTCCCGCGGACGTTCGCCAGCCCCAGGAACCAGCTCCGCGTCAGCGGCACCTTCACCAGCGGCGGCACGGCGATCACCTCACCGGCATCGGCGAGGCGCAGCAGCCACCGCTCGCCAGCGCAGACGAGGCCGAGCCGGGACGATTCGACCTGCGCCGCGGTCTTGGCGGCGAGCCGGGACGCGAGCTCCTTCTGGAACGAGCGAAGGTCGAGGCGGGCGGCGCGGGTCATTGCGGGCGTTCCTGCGGCGTCAGCCGAGGGACGAGATCTTGGCCAGCAGCTCGTCGCGCACGACGGGCTTGACGACATAGTCGCGGGCGCCCTGGCGCAGCCCCCAGATCTTGTCGGTCTCCTGGCTCTTCGACGTGCACATGATGACGGGGATCGACCGCGTCTGCGGATCGCGGCTGATGGCGCGCGTCGCCTGGAAGCCGTTCAGTCCCGGCATCACGACGTCCATCAGGATCAGGTCGGGCTTGCTGCTGCGCGCCTTCGCGATCGCGTCCTCGCCGTTGTCGGTGGCCAGAACCTCGTAGCCGGCTTTGGTCAGCATGTCCTGCAACGCATGGCGCTCGGTGGGCGAGTCGTCGACGATCAGGATCTTCCGGATGCTGCTCATGGGGCCTGCCTTCCGTTCGGCTTCGGACCGAACCTGCGCCACGACGGCGCGCGCAGTGATGGGATCGCTCATCGGTCGACCTTCGCGTGGCGCAGGCCGGCATTCGCCTCGGGAGGACGCTTTCCGATCATGCCGCCGCCGCGTTGCAGTGCGCCGCGACCGCCTTCAGCAGGCTTTCCTTGGTGAACGGCTTCGTCAGGTACTGGTCCGACCCGACCATCCGGCCGCGCGCGCGGTCGAACAGGCCGTCCTTCGAGGAAAGCATGATGACGGGCATCGTATGGAAGCGGCTGTTCTTCTTGATCAGAGCGCAGGTCTGGTAGCCGTCGAGCCGCGGCATCATGATGTCGACGAACACCAGATCCGGCTGGTGGTCGGCGATCTTGGCCAGCGCGTCGAAACCGTCCTCGGCCAGGATGACGGTGCAGCCCGCCTGCAACAGGAAGATTTCCGCGCTGCGGCGGATGGTGTTCGAGTCGTCGATCACCATCACCTTGATGCCCTGCAGCGGGTTACGGCCCGGGGTTTCGGTTGCCATTCGCGTCTCGTGGCTTGGTCGTGCGGTCGTCGCAGCGCATGGGACCTGAGCCGAGTCTGCCATGGCCCAAGCGGGTTGACCAGAGCATAAAGCTTGCCGGAATAGGCTGCGAAACCCGAATCCGACGAAAACGCAACATGAACGACAAATTTCCCGACGCGACCCTGACGCGGGACGGCAGGGTATGCCGCAGGGCGGCGGACCACGGGGCTCTCGGTCAGCGCCCGAGAAACATCCGGTACGCGGGATTCGCCGACTCGTCGACGCAGTCGTAGCCCAGGCGGTCGAGAAAACGCCGGAACTCGGCGCCATCGCGGGGCGGAACCTGCATGCCCACCAGCACGCGGCCATAGTCGGCGCCGTGATTGCGGTAATGGAACAGGCTGATGTTCCATCCGGCGCTCATGCTGTTCAGGAAGCGCATCAGCGCGCCGGGCCGCTCGGGAAACTCGAAGCGGTAGAGGATCTCGTGCTCGGCGGCGGGCGCGTGCCCGCCGACCAGGTGGCGCACGTGCAGCTTCGCCATCTCGTTGTCCGACAGATCGTAGGCCTCGATGTGCCTGCGCTCGAGTTCGGCGAGCAACTGCTCGGTCTCGTGCCGGTTCGCGACCTCGATGCCGACGAACAGGTGGGCGACCTTCGCGTCGGCGTACCGGTAGTTGAATTCGGTGATCGACCGCTTGCCCAGCAGCTCGCAGAACTCCCGGAAGCTGCCCGGGCGCTCGGGGATCGAGACCGCGATGATCGCCTCGCGCTTCTCGCCGAGCTCCGCGCGCTCGGCCACGAAGCGCAGGCGATCGAAGTTCATGTTCGCCCCGCAGGCGATCGCCGCGTAGGTCCGGTCCCTCGCGGCTTCGCGCTCGACCCAGGCCTTGACGCCGGCGATCGACAGCGCACCGGCGGGCTCGAGGATCGCGCGCGTGTCCTCGAAGACGTCCTTCAGCGCCGCGCAGATCGCGTCGGTGTCGACCAGGACGATATCGTCGACGTACTTCCGGGCGAGACGGAACGTCTCCCTGCCGACCTGCCGGACCGCGACGCCGTCGGCGAACAGGCCGACGTGGGGCAGGCGCACGCGGCGTCCCGCCGCGAGCGAGCGCGCCATCGCATCCGAGTCCTCGGGCTGCACGCCGATGATCTTCACTTCGGGCCGCACCCGCTTGACGTAGGCGGCGATGCCGCTCACCAGGCCCCCGCCGCCGATCGCCACGAAGATGGCGTCCAGCGGCGCCTGCCACTGCCGGAGGATCTCCATGCCGATCGTTCCCTGGCCGGCGATGACATCGGGATCGTCATAGGGATGGACGAAGGTCGCCCCCGAACGCTTCTGCAGCGCCTGTGCCTTGTCGTAGGCGTCCGAATAGGAGTCGCCGTGCAGCACGACCTTGGCGCCGCGCGACTCGACGGCCGCGATCTTGATGTGCGGCGTCGTGATCGGCATGACGATCGTCGCCGTGCACCCGAGCCGCTGCGCCGCCAGCGCGACGCCCTGCGCGTGGTTGCCGGCCGACGCCGCGATGACCCCGCGCGCACGCTCGGCATCGGACAGCTGCGCCATCTTGTTGTAGGCGCCGCGCAGCTTGAACGAGAACACGCTCTGCTGGTCCTCGCGCTTCAGCAGGATGCGATTGCCCAGCCTGCGCGACAGCGTCGGGGCGATCTCGAGCGGGGTCTCGATGGCGACGTCGTACACCTTCGCGGTCAGGATCTTCTGCAGGTAGTCGACGGCCATTGGCGGGAGCGCGCAAGCAGGGACGGGACAATGCCAAAGCCTAGCAGACGGCGCGCGCACCCGACGCCGCGCCTGCAAGCCGCCGGTCAGGGGCTGACGTCGGCAACCTCCGCCGCTTCGGTGTCGCGTCCGTGGAAGCCGCGCAGCCGGGCGCCCAGCGTGGCGACGACGCGCTGCGCAACCGCCGCGGCTTCCGGGGAAACGCCGAAACAGCGCGATGAGTCGCCCGATACGTCGATCTCGGCGAGCGTCTGGCCCAGCGCCACACGCGCACCACGCGCTGCCAGCCCGCGCAGCACGCCTGCCGCAGGCGCGAGCACGGCATTGCCCGAGATTTCCCCCAGCGGCTCGCCGCACTCGACCTGCTCGGCGATCCGATGCCGGGTCAGGAAGCGGCCCGCTCGCGGCGCGTCGTTGCGCGGCGCGAGCGACTGCGGGCGGGCGATCGCC